>NZ_JAMOKX010000002.1 GCF_023646285.1 Helicobacter colisuis
TTTTGCACTTTCTCTTACATCTTTAAAGAAGTTTTTATTTGTGATTGCACCTATACCCACACTAGCATTAATATTAGAGTTAATCAAACTATCAAAGATACCTTGTGCTTCATTTAGGTTGCCGGAAGTTTGCATAGAATCTGCTGTTTTAGCAGTGTTTGTAGCACCACCCATAATGCCTGTTGTGAGGAGTGCGATGTAGTTGTTCTTTTGTGCTCCATTAGAATTTTTTGTATTCTCAAAGATATATTTTGTGGTATCAGTAACCTCTATCCCTATCGCACCCATAGCCTCATCTGTGCTTAAAGAACCTTCGCCACTGCTAGTAATTTTATCAATCATCTCTTGTTTGGCTTGTATTTGCTTATTGAAATCCTCTACAACTTTCTTTTCAATCTCTGTTGCGTTTTCTTTTACTTGAAGTAGCCCATTTATACCATTAACATCTTGTACGATTTCAGATTCCTTAGCTGCCGCTTTTAGATAATCAATCTCAAATTGCAACAATGCTTTCGTATCAGAAATCTTATCACTAAAGCCACCGCTAACAATTAAAGATTCTTTGCCATTGCTTTTATCTACACTTAGCTTATAATCTGTAAAATCTTTCACATCCATAGGAGTAAAATAAGAATAATTTTGCTCTTTTATAAAATCATCTGCAAGATTTTTATCGCTAATCACTTCACTTGCATGTTTCATGACTGACCCACTTGCTACATTGCTTGTAGTTATATCACTATTAAATTTATCTGCACTTGCAAAAACGAATCTATCTAGCACAAGAGAGCTTAGGCTAGTATTTCCTACAGAAATTACAGAATTTTTAATGTTTGCTTCGCCATTAATATTAAAATTTAAATAGTTTTTTCCAACATTAAAACCATTAAAATAAGTTTTATCTGCATTAAAATTTCCATTAATAGTTAAAGAACCATTGATTGTATCTAAATCGGGCATGTTTGTAGCTACAGTTACCACTGAACCAAATTCATCAGGGCTTCTATTGATTGTAATTTCACCATTACTATTAGTGAATACATCTGTCTTTCCACTTATAGTAGTATCGCCATTAATCACACTGCCTCCATAGATAGCTTGTAAGTGCATATCTTCTAGTGTGATAGTTTTAGCAGTGAAATTCACATTTCCGATATAATTGGAAAGTTGTGGATCAATAGTAGTAGCTTTAAAGATTAGATTATTTTCCCCTAAATCAATGTTTAATTTAGTTTTATCTTCGTTTTCTTCACTTGCTACATCATTGTTTAAATCGCCATTATAAGCCATATTAATGGTTAAATCTCCATTTTTATAGCTATCTTTTATACTAAGATTTTCGTTTTGATCAATATCAAAATATGTGCGAATCTCTCCAGATGAATTAATTGTAATCTCCTGTGCGCAAATACTCACACTCCCTAACGCTCCTAAACCAAATATTGCTCTTGATGCAATAAGAGATAAATTCATTCTTACTCCTTAAAAATTAAATAAAGCACTTATTCTATCCCCCTTTTTTTATTTTTTGCTTAAATATGATTTGCAAGTGGTTTTATTTTTTAAGTAAATTAGCAAAACAAAAAATTTTGCTAATTAATTTTTTAAGATTCTTGGGAGTGTAATTCCAGTTTGAGATTGATATTTGCCTTTTTTGTCTTTATAGCTTATTTCACAAGGTGCATCACCTTCCAAAAATAAAACTTGCGCAATTCCTTCATTGGCGTAAATTTTGGCGGGAAGTGGAGTGGTATTGCTAATTTCTATAGTAATATGTCCTTCAAATTCGGGTTCAAAAGGTGTTACATTGACAATGATACCACAACGCGCATAGGTGCTTTTGCCAAGGCAAATAGCTAGGACATTGCGAGGGATTTTGAAGTATTCTATGGTGCGTGCAAGCGCAAATGAATTTGGGGGGACAATACAGATATCACCTACAAAATCAACTACATTAGCAGAATCAAAATTCTTTGGATCGACTACCATTGCATTGATATTGGTAAAAATTTTAAATTCATTGCTTACGCGTATGTCATAACCATAGCTTGATAGCCCATAGCTTACTACGCCTTTACCAACTTGATTTTCACAGAATGGTTCAATCATCTTGTGATCTATTGCCATTTTTCTAATCCAAGCATCTTCTTTTAATCCCATTTTGTTATTCCTTTTAACTTTTTTTGCAAAGAAATGTGCTATTATAACAAATTAAGTTCAATTAGTCTAAACAAAGACTTTTGGGAAAATTTAATTAAAAAGGCTTAAATATGGATTTTAAGGAAATAAAAGAGCTGATTAAAATTTTTGATTCAAGTTCATTGAGTGCATTAAGCATTACTCAGGAGAATTCCAAAATTAAATTAGAAAAAGGCACCAAGAGCGCACAAATCGTAGAATCTCAAAATATGCAGGTTTTATCTCCTATTCAAATCCCTCAAAACACACCTCAAGTGGAAGTAGCAGCCCCAACTTCTCCCGCTCAAAGCTCTAAAGGTGCTCAAGGAGAAACAATAAATTCCCCAATGGTTGGGACATTTTATCGTTGCCCTTCTCCAGATGCTCCTGCTTATGTTAATGTGGGTGATAAGGTTAAAAAGGGGCAAACTCTAGGAATCATTGAAGCAATGAAAATTATGAATGAAATTGAAGCAGAGTTTGATTGTGTGATTAAAGAGATTATCCCTAATGATGCACAACCTGTGGAGTATAATTCTCCTTTATTTGTGGTGGAGAAAATCTAATGTCTCCAACCAAAGAAATTAATACGATTTTAATTGCTAATCGCGGAGAGATTGCATTAAGAGCTATCCGCACCATTAAAGAAATGGGTAAAAGGGCGATTGCAGTGTATTCAACAGCTGATAAAGATGCTCATTATTTAGATCTTGCAGATGCAAAAATTTGTATTGGCGGGGATAAATCTAATGAAAGTTATTTGAATATTCCTGCTATTATTTCAGCTGCAGAGCTGTTTAATGCTGATGCAATTTTCCCAGGCTATGGTTTTTTAAGTGAGAATCAAAACTTTGTAGAAATTTGCAATTACCACAACATTGAATTTATTGGTCCAAATTCTGAAGTAATGGCATTAATGAGTGATAAAAGTAAAGCAAAAGAAGTTATGAAAAATGCTGGAGTGCCTGTAATACCAGGAAGCGACGGAGCGGTAAAATCCAAAGAAGAAGCTTTAGAACTTGCAAAAGAAATTGGCTATCCTGTAATTTTAAAAGCAGCAGCAGGTGGGGGCGGTCGCGGAATGCGGATTGTCCAAAATGAAGAAAATATGTTTAATGCTTATTTAGCGGCAGAAAGTGAAGCAATTAGTGCTTTTGGAGATGGGACAATTTATATGGAGAAGTTCATTGATAAGCCAAAGCATATTGAAGTGCAGATATTAGCAGATAAATACGGTAATGTTTTGCATGTAGGGGAGAGAGATTGTTCTCTCCAAAGAAGACACCAAAAATTAATCGAAGAATCTCCAGCACCAACATTAGAGCCAGAAACGCGTAGAAAGCTTTTGGAAACCGCAATTACTGCGACAAAGGCTATTAGATATGTGGGAGCAGGAACTTATGAATTTTTGCTTGATAATAATCAAAATTTTTATTTTATGGAGATGAATACGCGTTTGCAAGTTGAACACCCTGTGAGTGAGCTTGTAAGTGGATTAGATATTATTGAACTAATGATACAAATTGCCGAGGGCAAAAAGCTTCCTAAACAAGAGGAAGTGAATTTTAAAGGTTGTGCGATTGAATGTCGAATCACAGCTGAAGATCCAGTAAAATTCTATCCATCTGCAGGAAAAATTACTAAATGGATTGCACCAGGTGGCAATAATGTGCGTATGGATACTCACGCGTATGCTGGGTATGTTGTTCCTATGTTTTATGATTCGATGATTGGCAAATTAATTGTATGGGGTAAAACTCGTAATGAAGCTATTGCTAGAATGAGTAGAGCCTTAGATGAGTTTTGTGTGGAGGGTATTAAAACAACGATTGACTTCCATAAAAAAATGATGCAAAATGACGATTTTAAAAGAGGCGTTATCCATACCAAATATTTGGAACAAAAAATGGAAAATGGAACGAAAAATGCTTGATAACTTAAAAATGCAAGGAAGCAATTTTAAGCATTAGAAAGGAGATACTATGAAAATTGGAAATACACAAGCTAATGAAAGTCTAATTAATCTTAACAAAGCAAAAGAAGATGAAGAGAAAGTACTAAAGAAAATCGCTTCACCTCGCCCTATTGAAGCTACTGATGGTGCGAGTTTGGCTATTGCTAATGCGCTTTTAGCACAGGCAAATTCAATGTCTCAAGGGATTCGCAATGCTAATGATGCTATTGGTATGATGCAAATTGCAGATGGCACACTCTCTACTTTGAGTGATTCTGCTATTAGAATGAATGAACTCTCTGTAGCAATGGGGAATCCCGCGCTAAATAATTCTCAAAGAGCAATGATTGAGAGTGAAGCAGCAGCTTTAACACAATCAATGAATGATGCTGTGTCTCAAGCGACTTTTAATGGTAAAAATGTTTTTGGTGGGCAAATGGATTTTATGACAGGCAATGGATTAGAAAGCATTAACTTGCAATCTCCAAACACTGCTAATTTAAGTGTTAATAATCAGCAAAGCATTTTAAGTTTCATTGAGGATTTAGGAATGAGGCGTGCTGATATTGGTGCAGCAATGAATGGAATACAATCAGGTATTGATTCAAATATGCAAACAATTGTTAATCTTAAAGCAGCAGAGGGTAATTTACTAGATGATGATTTAGCGGAAAACTACAATGAATTAAATAATGCTAAATTAAGAGCTAATGCAGCTTTATACGCATCTTCATTTAATACACAATATTTGCAAAACCGATTAGACGCACTTTTGGGCTAGTTAGCCTTTGCATTGTTTTTAATCTTTCTAAAATTCTCCACTAAAGCAGAGAATTTACAAAATTTCTCTGCTGTTGTTTAATTAGCTCTTTAAGCAAAGTCCATATTTTAAAAGGATATTGGTTTTCAAACTCCCATTCATTAAAGCTTGGATTCTTGCTTGATTGTTATTTTCTCTTTTTTCTAATCGCTTCAATCGCGTATTATCATCGCTTATAAGAAGAATTAAAATATCTGTAAAATCAATCCTTTGTAAGTTTGCAGAAATATAAAAGATAATTTTAACATAAGGGGGAAGAAATTTTATAAAGGGCTTAAGATTGTCATTAGCGGGGGGGGGGGGGGTGCATTATAGCGTATTTTTGGGCGTATTATAAATAAATTTAGACTTATTACATTATCATCAAACAATTTGATAGGGTTTGAAATTGCCAAAGCCTTGTTTGCGGATGCACTTCCCTAAAGTGCTTTTTCCGCCCCCACATAATCCACTTATGCTAATAATAATGCGAGATTTTTTTTAGTTCTCTAGTGCAGATTTCATCAAGATTACTTAGCAATTCCATTTGAGTTTGACAAAATATCATTAAAAGTCCTTGAGGGAACGATTAATGCGTTCAAAACCTTCATCAATTTCTTCTTTGCTAATAGTTAAGGCAGGTAAGAATCGTGCCGTATTTTTACCACTTTTTAGCACTAAAACTCGATTCTCACAAGTTTTTTGCAAAAAGAGATTAAAGGATTCTGTATCTTTTAATCTAAGTCCGCGCATAAGCCCTAAGCCCACTTCTTGTGTGAAGATTTCTGGGTAAGATTTTTGTAAATTTTGGAGTTTTTGGGCGAAGTAAGAGATTGTTTGCTCTAATCTGCCACTTTGTTTCTCTTCTTTAAGAATCTCTAAAACTTCTAGTGCTGCTCTTGTAGAGAGGAAATTTCCCCCAAAGGTGCTTCCATGATCACCTGGAGAGAAAATATCTTTAAGGCTTGTCATGACTGCGCCAATTGGGACGCCACCAGCTAATCCTTTAGCGGTTGTGATGACATCAGGAGTGATTTCATAATAACTAGAAGCAAAAAGCTCTCCGCTACGATAGATTCCTGTTTGCACTTCATCAATCATTAGCAAAATATTTTTTTCTTTTAAAAATTTAGCCAGTTTTTGAATTTCTGCTTTATCAAAAGGTGTAATGCCCCCTTCGCCTTGAACAAGTTCCAAAAGCACTGCGCAAGTAACGGGGCTAATTTTGTTTGGAATATCTAGAATATCCTTGGCATACACAAAGCCATCTGGAAAAGGTCCAAAATAATGGTGCATTTTATCTTGAGCAGTGGCTTTTAGCGTGCTAATAGTGCGCCCATGAAATGAAGAATCTAAGGTAATTACTTGATAACGCTTGGTCTCTCCATTGACTTCGCCAAATTTTCTAGCAATTTTTATAGCACCTTCATTTGCCTCTGCACCAGAATTTGCAAAAAATACACGCATATCATAGCCACTTTGTTTTATAAGCTCTTTAGCTAGTTTAGCTTGGGGTTCAATTAAATAAAGATTGGAAGTGTGAATGAGTTCTCTTGCTTGCTGACAAATAGCATTGGCTAATCGCTTGTTGCCATGACCTACGCTACAAACGGCGATTCCAGCACCAAAATCAATGTAATCTTTACCCTCACTATCAAACAGCCTTGAACCCTCTCCCCTTACAAAATGTGTGTAATTGCGCGCATAAGTGTGTAGAGTATAATCTAAATCCATTTGTTTTAAGTCTTGTGTTGTCATTTGCATTGCCTTTTATAATTTTTGTGTGATTTTACAAAAAATAAATAAAAACAAGTTGATTAAAGGCATTTAAAATAAACATTATTCTTTTTTACATTATCTTTACAATAAAGCGTTATAATTTTGAAAAAATAGATTTAAGGAGTGCGAAAGTGAAAAGTAACCAAACTCAAGAAATAGAGTTTATTTTTTCATTAATGAGAGAGTTGTTAGAGGAAGTAGCACCAGAGATTAGAGAAATTTTTATCGCCCTAAAAGAAGATAAAACTGCAGATTATGCTGCTAAAAAGGAAGTGTTAAAAGAGCTAGAATCTAAAGATATTTCAAAGCTTATTAAAGCCTTTACTTTGTATTATTTGTTGCTTAATATTGTGGATGAGCGACATTTATTGAGTTTTAATTCAAAGGAGCATATTAGCTTAATGCTAGATGAACTAAAAGCCCAAAGCTACGATGAAGAAGACATTAAAAGTGTGCTTAAAAAAATCAGATTTTATCCCGTCTTTACTGCGCATCCAACAGAATCACTGCGACGAACTTTTTTAGAGAGTTATCATGAAATGTATGATGATTTAAATCTTTGGTTTGGATTTGGAGAGAGTGCAGCTAAAGAGCATTTAAAATATCGCCTTAATTTACTTTGGCATAGTCATATTGTAAGAAGTGAGAAGATTGAAGTGCTTTTTGAATTAGACAATCTTTTGTATTTTATGGAAAGTTCAATTTTACAAAGTGGAACTAATATTTTAGAAGAAGTGCAAAATGCCTTGCAAACACCACTTAAAAAATCTCCCATTAGGCTTGGAAGCTGGATAGGTGGAGATAGAGATGGGAATCCTTATGTTACTAATGGAGTGATGCTAGAAGTGATGAAGCGACAGCATCAGACGATTATTGAGCATTATTTAAAACAAATTGATAAACTAAGCCGAGAACTCTCCATTGCTCAAGAATACACTAATCCCACACAAGAATTGCTAGAGAGTTTGGAAAAAGAAAAAGATCATCTTGATGAAATGGCAAAAAAACTTTTTTTGCAAGAACCTTTTAGGGCTAAATTAACTTGTATGCGACAAAAATTGCAGAATCGAATTATGGCTTTAAATCTCCCACAATCTGCGCTTTATGAAAATAAGCCTTATATGTATGAAAGCCCAAAAGAGTTTATTAAAGATATTGATATGATGTTAGAATCGCTAGACAAAAGAAGTGGAATCTATCTTAAAAAGCTTAAAAATCTCGTGCTTTTAGCAGGATTTCATTTAATGCAATTAGATTTTAGGCAGCATCGTGATGTATTTTGGAGGGCGCTTGCTGAAATTTTTTCATTATTGGGCTATGTGCAAGGAGATTTGTTGTTATTATCCAAAAAAGAACAAGCAGAGATTCTTAACAATGCCCTTGCTGCGCCACTTTTAGACCTTAATTCTTTATATGGGAAGCTAAGCAAAGAATCACAAGAAATGTTGATGGCATTTATGAACTTTAGGTGGGCAAAAGATCGCATTAGTGATAATATTATTGATTCGTGTATTATCTCTATGTGTCAAGGAGCAAATGATTTATTGTGTGTGCTTTGGTTTGCAAAGCAATCAGGGCTTTGGAAGCAGGGCAAGAAAACTCGTATTTGCATTGCGCCTTTATTTGAGACAATTGGGGATTTAGAAAACGCCCCAGTGATTTTGCGTGAATTATGCTCTAATCCACACTATACAGAGTATTTGCAATCGCGCAAAAATCATCAAGAAATTATGATTGGTTATTCTGATTCAAGTAAAGATGGCGGTATTTTTACTAGCAATTATTCTTTGCGTAAAGCAATTAATAATTTAATTGTTTTAGAAGAAGAGTTAAAGATAAAATTTCGTCTTTTCCACGGGCGTGGAGGGAGTGTTAGCCGTGGAGGTGGAGCGCTAGAGGATGCCTTGCTTTCTGCGCCAGATAATAGTGTGGCAGGATTTTTGAAAACAACTGAACAAGGAGAAGTGATTAGTGAGAAATATTTAAATCCCAAAAAGGCGGAATTTAGTTTTGCAAGTGCTTTGGCAAATTTGTTAAAAAAATCGGTGTATGACAAATATGGAACAAATAAGCAAGTTTGCAATCGTGATTTTGAGGGTATTATGCAAAAGATTAGCGAAGAATCATTTAAAGCTTATAGGAATCTTGTCTATGAAACAGAGGGGTTTATTGAGTATTTCAAATCTGCAACGCCTATTGAGTTTATCCAGCAGCTAAATATTGGATCACGCCCATCAAAGCGCAAGAATACACAAAATGTAGAAGATTTACGAGCGATTCCTTGGGTGTTTGCTTGGACGCAAAATAGGGCAATTATTCCAGCGTGGTATGGGCTTGGAAGTGGGTTAGAGTTAGCTAGTGCAAGGTTTGATAAAGAAATTTTGAGAAATTGTTATAAAGAAGATTTATTTTTTAAAACTACAATTGATAATATTTCACAAGCTTTTTTAAAAGTGGATTTAGAGATTGCAAAGTATTATAATAAGTTTGTGGAAAATAGTGAGCTTAGAGAGAAAATTTGGCAAAAGATTAAAAATGAATATCATTTAACGCTGAAGTGGTTGTTGTATGTGCGTGGAGAAGAAACATTGCTTGAAACACAAAAACATATTCAAAAGTCTATTTTATTGCGAAAATCTTTTTTAACAAGTCTTAATTTCTTTCAACTTTATTTAATGGAGCAATACAAAGATGCGACTTATGCAGAACAAAAACAAAGGATTGCTAAACAAATTATTACTACTATTGTAGGAATTGCACAAGGCATTAGAAATACAGGTTGATTAAAAGTAGCTAAAATCTATTTTAATAGATTTTAGCCCTCTTTTATTTTGCTATTTCATCAATGGCATTAAGGGCATTTAAGCTTTTTGGATAGCCTATGTATGGGACTAAAGCAGTGACTACTGCGATGAGCTTTGTTTTGTCATTTCCCATATTTAAATTTCCTTGTATATGGGCTTTGACTTGAGGTTCTACTCCCCCCATAGAGATTAGATAAACAAAGGTTATAAGCTCTCTAAAAGCCAGATCCAATCCTTTTCGCGTGTAATAATCGCCAAAGCAATTTGCACTTAAAAATTCATTGATATGTTTTTTATGAACAGGTGTGGAATCATACCTTTTTTCTATGGCTGTACCAAAGATATTTTTTTGTATTTCAAAACCTTTTTCTCTGCGATTTTGTTGGTTAGTGGTGCTTTGAGATTCTAAAGGTAGTTTTACTCCTTGTTGTTTAAAGATTTTGTTTGTAATGACTAAAGCATCTGCTACCTTTGCTATCCCAACATAGGGGGTGGCTTGGTAAATAATTTCTTTAATTGCTATGGGATTTATTTTACTCTTTAAAGTTGCCTTTAACATAATCTCAAATTCTTCTTTTGCAGATAGGGCTACTAGAGAAGCTAGAATAAGCAAAAGTCTTTCATTTTCTTTTAAATTTGACTTTTGCCAAACTTCATCAAAAGCAAAATTGGCATAATTGGTAAAAAATTCTAAATCCTCTTTTGGTAAGGCACTAGTGCCAAAAAGTTTTTGTAAATTTTCTTTAGCTTGTGGTGTTAGGGTATTCATATTCTCTCCTTTAGATAAATTTAAAGAATAATTTCTTTCTTCAATTTCTGTAGAAAAAAGATGTGTTCCTAAAGAACTCAATGTGGTTGCACCAAGTAAAATTTTACTTGAAGTCTTTAAAAAGTCTCTACGCGATTCTTTGTTGTCTTGTTTTGTTTGATTTGGCATTGTTGTTTCCTTATTGTTGTTGTTTCTAAGAATCCTATTAAACTAGGATTTTGTATTATAAAAGATGAGAGTTAGTCTAAGTCAAGAGAGAAAGAGTTTTTTTAATGGTTTTTTACAAAATTATTTTAAACCCCATTGTCTTTTGTATTGCTTTATTCTTTTTGCGTTAAGAAGGAGATAGATTCTACAAGCAATGATGAGACATATTGTAATAATGAGTGCTAAAGGTAGTGGGCTATTTGCTTCTAAATAACTTACAACAAAGGAAATTCCTCCAGCTAAAGTAAATTGAATCGCGCCAAGTATTGCAGAAGCACTACCGGAATTTTCTTTGAATCTAGCCATTGCTAAAGTGGTGGTATTAGGGATAATAAATCCAAGCATTCCAATCATAAAAAAGAGTAAAATCTCAAAAACCAAAAATCCTAAATCAAAAAAACCAGCAATGGTAAGTAAAAGTGCGATTCCAAACATTGTAGTAAAAGAAAATGGCAAGACATAATAAGGCGAATAGCGACGCACGATTCTAGCATTGATATTGGCAAATATCATAAAGTTTGCTGCGTTGATACCAAAAAGAATCCCATAGCTTTTCTCACTCAAACCATAATAATCTATAAAAACATACGATGATCCAGTGATATAGGCAAATATTGTAGCCATAGCAAAGCTAGAGGAAAAAACATAGATTTTAAAGCGGCGATCTTTGAGTATTTTGATATAGTTGTTAAAAATTTCTTTAGAGTTAAATTTAAGAGAAGCTGTATTTTCTTTTATGTTATTAAGTCCTAAAAAAATAAGAAGAAGCAAAAAGATTCCAAGCCCAAACAATACCGCAAAAATACTTTTCCACGAAAAATAATCTAGCAAAATACTTCCAAGTCCTGGTGAGAGCATTGGAACTAAAGAAGAAATAACCATCATAAGAGCAAAAACGCTTGCAGCTTCTTTAAGTTCGAAGTTATCATTCACAATTGCCCTTGCAATAACTACACCAGCGCAACCCCCTAGAGCTTCTAAAAAGCGAAAAAAGATAAAGGTGTAAATGGAATCAAAGCTAATACACGCAAGGCTTGAGAGTATAAAAAGTAAGATTCCCAAATAAAGTGGTTTTTTGCGCCCATAAATATCGCTAAGCGGTCCATAAAGTAATTGTCCTAGTGCAAAAGCAATGAAAAAACTTGCTAAAGAAAGCTGTGTATAAAAAGAGTTTGTAGAAAATGATTTTTGCACTTCTCCTAGGGCAGGCAAATACATATCTGTAGAAAGAGGTGCAAGAGATGACATAAATGCCAAAATAATAATAAGATTGAATTTCTTAAATCCTTTTAAGCTAGTTTGCTTTTGCATAGTAATCCTTTTTGAAGTTTATAGGGTTTAAAAATGAGAAAATATAAAAATAGGGTTTATAAGAATAAGCTTCACAATTTTAGGTTAAATAATATAAAATTATAATTAAGTTTGCTTTGCAAAAAATAAGTAAAATATCCATAAGTTTGGCGCTAGAGAAATTAGCATTAGCAAAAGCAATAATAAGAAAATAAAAGAGGATTAGCAGATGGAGTATGTGGTTTTAATACTTGTTGTGACACTCGTTGCTTTGGTGGCGTGGGTTGTATTTCAAAAATATCATTTAGGTAAAGAGATTTGGAATCTAAAGACTCACTTAGAAGCTTTACAGAATCTTGAAGGGGAGCAAAGACAAAAGCTAGAAGCAATCACTCAAAGTTATTATGAATCTTTGCGAAACAATACAAAACTTCAAGGGCAATTAGAGCGAATGGAAGATTTGCAAAAAATCAATGTAGAACAAAAAGAAAAAATAGAAGAAATGACAATCCTTTATCAAAATACACTCGCCAAAAAGGCAGAAGCACAAACTCAACTTGAATCTCAAACAAAGCTTTTAAATTCTCTTGAACAAAAATACGCACAAAGCCTTGCTACTCTTAAAGCCGAGTTTGAACAATCAATTCAGAATCAATCACAGCGAATGTTAGAACAAAATAAACTTCATCTTATGGAGGATTCTAAAAAGATACTTGATTCCATCTTTTCTCCCGTGCAAGAAAGTCTAAAAGAGTATAAAGAAAGTTTGGTAGCCAATGAAATAAAACTAGAGACAAATATTAAAAATATGTTTGCTTATAGTCAAGAAATAGGGCAAAATGCTGATAAACTCGCGCAGATTCTAAAAGGAGATAAAAAAATCCGCGGAAATTTTGCAGAGATTCAACTTAAAAATGTGCTAGAGCATAGTGGATTAATAGAAGGGGAGCAATATAAACTTGAAGCACATTTTGTGCATGAGGGAAGTGGGTATCGTCCTGATGCGGTGGTATATTTGGATAAACAAAAGAGTATTATTATTGATTCTAAGTTTCCTTTGCCTAATGACTTTAGCTTTGAATTGCTAGATAGGAGTGTGTGTCAAGAGATTGCCCAAAATCTTAAAAATCGAATTGATGAACTTGCTAAAAAACCTTATGCTAATTTTGAGACTTACACTTATGAATTTGTGCTACTTTTTATCCCTTATCAAAATATCCTTGATCTTGCACTAAGCGTGGATAATGGAATTTATCAATATGCTTATTCAAAAAAGGTTTATCTCACTACTCCACATACGCTTTTTATGGCATTAAAGACCATTGAAGTTAGCTGGACTTACATTGAAAGTGATGAAAAAGTCATGAAGGCTTTGGGGGATATTAGAAACTTCTATGGGAAATTTGAAGGGATTGTGGAGGATTTTGAAAAGCTAAAAGCGCTCATTGGAAAACTGGGAAAACAAAGTGATGAAATGGAGGCTAAAATGATAAGTGGGCGAGGCAGTCTTGCATCAAGATTTCAAAAGCTTGGGGAAGTGGAAAAAAAGATTGGCAAAAAATTATTGGAATAGAATCGTAAGTGCATCAATGGCGCTTAAGAATTCTTTCTTAAAGTGAATCATAATGGCAGGAACAATAACAATTAAAACAGCAAAGGCAACAGCGATTTTTACAGGAAAACCGATGGCAAGAAGGTTAAATTGAGGGTGAGCTTTCATAATCATTCCAAAAATAATATCAGAAAGTAAAATGAGGGCAATAATAGGAAAAGACATAGTTAGTCCGATGACAAAAAGATTAGAAAAAGCTTTTATGATATAAGAAATATAATTATGAGAATATAAAAAGCCACCCAATGGAATCTCTTTAATGCTTTCTCCTACAAAATACAAAAATAAATGATGATAATCAAGTGCTAGAACAACCATCAAAGCAAGAAGTGTGAGAAGTTGCCCCACAATTGGTTTTTGTGCGCCTGTTACGGGATCATAGGCATTAGCAATGGTTAATCCCATAGCAAAAGAAATCACTTCTCCGCCAAAAGAAATCATTCCAAAAACAATTTGTAAGGCAAAGGAAGCCAAAAAACCTAGCATAATTTCGGTGATTCCTGCGATAATAAATTCTAAAATAGATAGATTGCTTGGTGGCATTGTTGTTACTAGTGGAAGAAACAAAATAGTTAGCCAAAAAATAAAAATACCTTTGATTTGTGTGCTAATGAGTTGATTTTCAAAAAAAGGAAAAAAGGCGATGATACCAGCAAATCGCAAAAGAAGCAAAAGGAAGTTGATAACATTCCCTTCAGTAAGATAGGCTAAAAACTCCATAATTGGATTATTCCAAAGTTTTTAGAGTTGCATTTTCTAGTTTATAGGAACGGGAGGCTTTATGCGCCAAAAGGGGATCGTGGGTAACAAAAATTAAGAGTGAATGATTGGAGCGCACATAAGCAAAAAGTGATTCCATTACATTCATAGCTGTTTCTCTATCAAGATTGCCTGTAGGCTCATCAGCAAAAATAATTTGTGGCTTTTTAGTTAGGATTCTAGCAATGGACAATCTCTGCTGTTGTCCGCCACTCAAAGCGCCGATATTGTGATCTAAAACCTGTTCAATCCCAAAGAGTTTAAGTAGGGATTTATCAATTTTTTCTCCACTTAAAAGCGACGCAACTTGCAGATTCTCATAAGCACTAAAGCCTAAAAAAAGATAGTGGGATTGAAAAATAATACCAATTTTTTTACGCCTTAGGGCTAAAAGTTCTTTTTGTGGGAGAGAATAAATGTTTAAATCAAAGAGAGAGACTTCACCATTTTGAGGCTTTAAAAATGAAGAAAGTAAGTGCAAAAGAGTGCTTTTTCCACTCCCACTTACACCCATTATGGAGATAATCTCACCTTCTTTAGCTCGGAAGTTAAGATTCTCTATAATTGGCTTTTCATAGCCAAAAGAAAGATTTTTGGCTTCTAACAACATTGTAAAGATTAACCAAGCTGTGCAGCTACTTCATCAGCAAAGTTGCATTCTTGCTTTTCGATTCCCTCACCCAATTCAAATCGCACATATTCAACTACTTCAATAGAGTCGCCAAGTTCTTTACCTTTTTCTGCTAAAACTTGCGCGATTGTTTTTTTGTCATCCATTACAAAGAATTGTCCAAGTAAAGTTAATCTTTGATCAAGTAAAGTTGAATCAGCTTTAAAGCGTTCAATTTGTCCAGGAAGGATTTTATCCCAAATAGCTTCAGGCTTACCTTGTGCTTTTAAGTCTGCCTTGAGTGCTTCTTCTTGCTTTGCGATAATTTCATCAGTAAGTTCTAGCTGACTAATGTATTGTGGGATTTTGTGAAGCGGCTTTCCTAAGCGTTTTAATTCTTCGTTTTCTTTTTCAAGTTCTGCAATGAGAGCGGTTTTTTCTCTCTTGATAAAATCCATATCAAAAGAATGGTAGCTAATTACTTGTGGCTTCATTGCCGCAGCGTGCATACAAAGATTTTTAGTTAGATCTGCTAGTTTAGCTACATTATCTTCTTTTTGGCATTTAAGAGCAATGATAACGCCAACACGACCATTGGAATGCACATAAGCATTGACAATTCCACTGCCTTTGGCTTCTACTTTTGCAATTCTTCTAACAACGATATTTTCACCGATTTTTGCAATTTGCGTCTTAAGATATTCTTCAAATTTTGTGCCATCTAGATTTAGAGTGTGTAATTCCTCAGCGCTAGAAACACTAGAATCTTGAATTATAGCAATAGTTTTTGCACTTAGCTCTTTAAAGCCTTCGTTTTTAGCCACAAAATCGGTTTCAGAGTTAATTTCTACCATACTTGCTTTTTTGAAATCAGGTGAAACTTGAATGCTAATACTCCCCTCAGCGGCTACTCTATCTGCCTTTTTAGCGGCTTTGCTTAAGCCTTTTTCGCGTAGGTATTCTACAGCTTTTTCTAAGTCTCCATTGGTTTCAACTAGGGCTTTTTTGCAGTCCATCATTCCTGCATCAGTCATTTCTCTTAGTTGTTTAACGAGTTGGGCACTAATTTCTGCCATTTTTTACTCCTTATTTTCAGTGTTTTCTGTGAAATCTTCTTCTTTCATTGCTTCTTCAATTACTTCTTGTTTTTCTTTTTCGCTTGCAGGTTCAGAAACTTCATTGTTTTCTGGAATCTCTCCACCCGCGATAGCTCTTCCTTCAGTAATTGCTTCTGCAATTTCTTTACAGAAAAGTTGAATAGAGCGAATTGCATCATCATTTCCAGGAATTGGGTAATCTACCATATCAGGATCGCAGTTTGTATCAAGTGGTGCTACTACAGGAATCCCAAGTCTTCTAGCTTCTGCAACAGCAATTTTTTCTTTAGCCGCATCAATTACAAAAATCATATCAGGTGCTTTTTTAAGTTGTCTTACTCCGCCAAGGTATTGAGTTAATTTCTCTTTTTTTCTTTGAATCATTAACTTTTCTTTCTTGGTTAGCAAATCAATTTGTCCGCTTGATTCCATTTCTTCAATGATTTCAAGTTTGCGAATAGATTTTCTAATAGTAGAGAAGTTAGTGAGCATACCACCAAGCCAACGATAATTAACATAAGGTGCATTTACGCTTTCTGCATATTGTTTAAGTGTTTCACTTGCTTGTTTTTTAGTTCCAACAAACATAATAGTTTTGCCTTCAGCTGCAGCATCTCTTACGATATTGTAAGTGTAGCGAAAATAACGCAAAGTCTTTTGCAAGTCAATAATGTGAATATTTTTTCTTACACCAAAAATAAATTTTTTCATTTTTGGATTCCAGCGTCTTGTTTGGTGCCCAAAATGCACACCACATTCTAAAAGATCTTTCATTGTTACCATATTTTTCTCCTATTTAATGTTTTTGGTTTTCCCTCCACGCCCCTTAACAAAGTCCAAAAATATAAGGAATTTGCAACCTCACTTAGGATTAGCGTGTGTGAGTTGATAAAAATAAAAGCCTAAAATTATAGCAGAAAAATTTTAAAAAGAGAATAATGAAAAAATATAAATTTGAATTTAAAAATTAGCAGACAATAGCCCTAGATTCAAGAGAATCTAGAGTGATTTTAGAGATTGATGAGATTTTGTTCTTGCATAGCTTGAATAATATGATCATATCCACTTAAAATTTGTTGATCACACACCACCCATTGATTAAGCCCTTCAAGCTTCATCATTTGTGAGATTTGTGGATCATTTTTGAGAGTGTTTTGCGAGAGCATCATTGATACAAAAGTATTTTTTAAATCTTCATCAAAGCCCTTAAGGGTAGTGAAATTACAATGGCAGTAATCTTCACTAGCATAAAAGCTTGAAATTTCTGGATAAGTCCCTTCTTGTAAGATTCTAGCCCAAGTCGTTGATCCAATTGCACCTGCATCAAGGATTCCTGCTTTAATGGCTTCTAATACATCAAATTCGCTTCTACCTGTATCTCCATGCTTGCCAACATCGCTATTATAACGAATAACAGACACAGCTTCATTGGAAGTTTGCAGGGTTGATAAATTTTGCGCTAGTGATTCTTGAATCTTTAAGCCCTCTTTTTGCAAATAAAAAAGAGGCATAATAGCAGCTTGTGCAGAATCTAAGCTTCCAAGTCCAAACTTTTTGCCTTTTAGGGAATGTAGATTGGATATTTTTTCTTGGCTAACAAAAATACTTTTAAATCCGATATCTGTATCGCGCATTAAAATGGCTTCAACATTATCTTTTGTGGCAAATTTAGAGCGTATGTAAGCAACATTGGTATTCCAAGCAATATCAATTTTTTTATTAATAAGCCATTCCACTTGTCTTTCATAATTGCTAAAAAGCACATAATCAAGGCGAATCTTCCCTCCAAAGTAATTATTTGCATAATCTCTAATGGTATCCCAAATAGGCACAATTTGGGGCGCATAGGCTACAGCGCCAACCAAAATATTTTTCATTTTTTATCCTTTATTTGTGATAGCATTGCCAAGCCAAATTTTTAAGACATCTAAGCTTGGTGCCATAACTTGACTAGCCATTGCATCTCTTAAGTATTGTTCTAATGGCAAATGTTTGCTATAAGCCTTACCCCCACCAAGTCGCATTGCAAGTTCGCAAATTTCCATAACAAGGTGAGTAGCATTGATTCTGCAAGCAAATACTTTCATAGGAGCATCACTTGCCCCACTATCAAATGCTCTTGCGGCTTCTCTAACAAGTGCAATTTGGCTTTGTGTTTTAGTATAGAGTTCTGCTAAATGTATGCGAACTAATTCATTATCAGCTAAATCTTTACCATCAGAATATTTTCTTGTTAAACAATGTTGTAGAACGCATTCATAGGCTGCCATTCCTACTCCACTATAAACTGCTCCTAAACCAGTTACGAAATACATTGCTACAAGATTGATTTGATTTTCTCCATCGCCCTCAGATCCAAGGAGACAATCTGCCACTTCTAGTTCCACTTGTTTGTATTGCACGGGCTTTGAGACATTTCCTCGCATTCCAAATCCATTCCATACGCCTTCTTCATGTGTTAAAGAAGGATGATTGCTAGGGACAATCCAATTGTTTTTCTTGCCTTGTAATTTACAAGAATTTGTGTAGGTGAGATAATAATTGGCTTGTTGTGCAGAAGTTACAAAGCTTTTTCTGCCTTCTAAAATGCGCTTTTCTCCTTTTTGTGATTCTGTAATGTCGGGATTCACAAAGTGTGTCCCAGAACCACTTTCGCTATAAGCTAACGCAAAGGTTGCTTCACCTTTTGCAATTTTTGGTAAATACAGAGATTTTTGATGTGCGGTGCCATAGTGAGATACACAGGCAGTAGCAACATTGTGCATCATATAACAAAGTGCAGTTGAGGCATTAAATCGTGCTAAGTTGTAACATACTTCAACATGATCTAGATTGCCACCTTGCAAACCACCATATTCTTTAGGCACAAGCAGCCCCATAAAACCTTGCTGTTTAAGCGCTTCATAGGCTTCTTTAGGGAATCTCGCTTCTTGATCAATTTCCTTTGTGTAGGGCAATATAAATTGCTCACCTAATTTTTGTATTTTTTCTTCTAAATTTTGTAAAGTTGGCATTATTTTCCTTTTAATTACATAAAATTTGGTGTGTGAGAGCGACTAAGTTCTCTTGCTAATTCCTCATCAATCCCACATTCCATTAATCTTTTGGTTCGGTTTTTTTCCATTTTTTGTTTTAGATTGACTACTGCTTCAAATCCGTGCGAAATTTTTTTCTCTTCTTTAGCGTAGAGTATGGCTAATGATTCAAGCAATAAAGAGGATTCATCACTTTGATTATCGAGATAATTTTTTCTTCTAAAGACTGCTTCTTTGAGAATCTCTATTTTGGTAGGATTTTGAGCAATAGCACTTCTAATGTGATTCATTCCATAAGCAACATGTCTAATTTCATCTCGTCTAGCTAGATTTAAGAGTTTGGCACTTTGTAAATCCCCTAAGCTTTCAAAGCAATTTTCAAGGAATTTTAAAAGATCGATAAAAGTCCCTTCTCCCATAATGTGGAGTAAAAAGCTTGATTTAAAATAGTCTTTTTCTTCCCATAGGCTATAGAGACTTTGCTGTGTCGTTAGAGTTGAATATTGCACTCCAAGTCCTGTGGCATTTGCTCTTTTAATAAAAGATTCAATATGTCTTCCTTCATCGCCTATAATGCTTGAAAGCACCAAAGGCACAGCCGTGAAAAAAGGAGAAATTTGCGCTAAAAAGCGGCTGGGGATATAGAGTGCTGAGAACTCATTTTCAGTTAAATAAGTCATGATTTGCGCGATTGCAAATTCTAATTTTGGTTCAAATGCTGGAATTTCACTCCAATTAATATCAGTTGTGGCATTCCATTGTGCTTTTTTTGCTTCTTCATAAAGTTGCTCCATATTGCCCGCATAAATTTCATTTTTATTATTTAATGGAAAATGATATTGTGGGCTTGCTAATTCTATGGATACTCCTTTTGGAGCGAGTCCTTGATGAGGTGGAGAAAGCAAAGAATTAGGATCAAATGTTGCAAATTTAGTTGGAGATTCTTTTTGCATGATATAAGCAAAGCTTGAATCATTCTTGTTATGGAGAGGAATCTTTTTTAAAAACAATTCTCCTTTGAAGCGACACCAAGCAATTAAGTCATTTTCTAAATTATCATATTCACTGATTACTTCTATGATATCGCCATTTTGAGAAAGCAAAAAAGCATTTTCAAGCCGCATAAAAAAGAGCTGTCCTGTCTGGATGTTGCCCATAAAAACACACGATTTTTGTTGCATTAGATAACCTAAAATCAATTAAGTTACACCAAGATTATAGAAGACTTGTTGCCTTTCACACGGAAAGCTTTATGAAAGAGGTATGTTATAGCGACTTTGCTTAAAATTTAGTTAATCTAAACTTTGGGGAACCTATAGCCATAAATTGTCTAATAATCGCACACCTTCTACTTTTGCTACTACTAGAATTAATGTGGAATCTTTTTGGATTCTTGGAATTTCTTGAAGATTTTTATCAACAATGACAAAATATTCCACTTCTAAGTCTTGCAAGATTTCTAAAGCGGCTTGTTTGATTTTTGTTGATTCTATCTCTCCAAGCATAATCATTTTTGTTACCATATTTAAAGATTGAGAGATTTTTAGAGCCTTTTTCTTGCCTTCTTCACTTAAATAAGCGTTGCGGGAGCTAAGTGCTAATCCTTCTTGAGTGCGGATAATTGGACAGGGTATAATTTCTATAGGCAAAAATAAATCTTCTACCATTTTTTGGATAATGAGCAGTTGTTGGGCATCTTTTTTGCCAAAAAAGGCTTTATTAGCTTGTGTGAGATTAAAAAGCTTATGCACGACTTGTAAGACACCATTGAAGTGATTAGGGCGTGTTTTTCCCTCTAGTGTGTTTGCCATTGCACTTGGTGCATTAAAGGTGGTTTGAAAATTTTTATCTAAAGGGTAGATTTCCTCAATCTCAGGCATAAAAACAACATCTACTTTGGCTTTTTGGCAAATGCTTAAATCGGCTTCCTTTTTGCGCGGATATTTATCAAAATCTTCATTAGCACCAAATTGCGTTGGATTAACAAAGATAGAAACAAGGGTGCAATCACAAGATTCTTGACTAGCTTCTATTAATGATAAATGCCCGTTGTGCAAAGCGCCCATTGTGGGAACTAGCCCAAGAGTATGATGTGGATTTTGTTGTTTATGATAGCGAATAAAATCGCGTAATTCTTTTGTTGTTGTAAAAATTTCCATTTGGGTAGTCTTTATAATGAGGTAAAGCGGAATTATACTACAAAGTTTTCTTGATTGACTTAAGATTGTGTAAAAAGAAAGCAGTAAGAATGATTCTGGAATCTCGCTTGGCTTTTGTGCTAAAAATACTCAATACAAAGATTTATGTGTAAATTTTTTTACAAATACTTTAATTAATGGGACATATTATTTTTTTGGAGAGATGAATTTAAATGTAAGTTTTATAATTTTTTTATTAATGTATTTATGCAATTATGTAAATAAAAATATTGCTCAGGAGTAAATATGCGTTTTTATCTAATGCTTCCAGCTTTAATTATAAGTGCAAATTTAGCCAGTGCTTATGATACTACCATTATTTATAATGGAGATAAACCTATTTTCAAACTTGATTTTTACAATAAAGGAGAAAGTGTAACCTTTTTTGGGGAAACCCAAACCTCTCCTTATACTTTAAGCGAAGTCCAAAAAATGAGATCATTCGTGCAACTCAATTTTGGGCTAATATTATAGGTTCTCATGCAATTAACTCCGAGCCTATTCCTATAAGTGTAAGCACTGATAATATTGCTAATGCATCTTCTTATGATTTCTTTCCCAATCCTATATTTAATAGAGTGTTGCAAGGAGAAAGCATAGATGCTATCAGACAAGAGCTATTAGATGGTGGATTCTCTAAGGATGATGTAGAATATATAGGACATATCAATATGGGAACACTTGATTGGTATATAGCTTCACATCCTACTACTCTACCTAAAAATGGAGATCAATTTGAAACTTTCTCAACTTTTACTCACGAGCTTTTCCATGCCTTGGGTGTGTTATCCTTGACTTATGATGAAGAGACTTCAGAAACCTTTTTTCAAGATTCTTTAAATAGTTTTAGTAGTCACTTATAAGAATTCTAGAATTCCCTAAAAGCTGGTGATTTTAGAAAATTATATCTTAATGCTATTTGCCATATCTTGATTTTGATGAAGGACGCTAGCTTGTTTTTTGGCTTTGATTAGTTTAAATGCCACCCAGACAATCTGAATAGGCAAGAAAAGACCCCAAAAAATACCAAGAACCGCAAGCTTGATGATTTTTATAAGCCACCAGCCACCAGCATTTGTGTGTAGCATAAGGGCATCATGCGTCTCTCCAGCCAAGCTAGTAAAAGTACCTACAAAGATTTTTAGTATATTTGCCACACACCAAGTGCCTATCATAGCTAGCCCTGCTGTGTCTCTATTTTCTGCCGTGTAATATACATAAAGCCCCACCACAAAGAAAACAGCCAAATAAACAAGCTGTATGCTAAGCCACCTGACCTCGCCTTTTGCGTTGCTTGCTTGCGCGCTTGCTTCTTTTTTAGAGCAGTTTAGACAAATAGCTTTATTATCTCTTGTATAAAGTGCGTTTTGAACGCAGTCTTTACAAAGTCCTACCCCGCAATCAACGCAAGTCGCCACAGCACCTATATTTTCGTGATAAAAACAATTCATTGTTTTCTCCTTTTAACTAAAAATTAGGTGCTATTTTAGAAAAAAAGTCAAGAGTTTTTTAAAAGATATTTTGAATAATTAAATAAAAAAGCCTATGATATTAATGGAGTAAAGGCTCAAGAAGAGATGCGAATAGTTCAAACACAAGAAGAGGTAGAGGAAGCTGGCAAAAAAGAGAGATAGTTTTCTTGGTTGATGGAAACTCTGTTAATAATGATAGCCTTAGCAATGCTTCGGGTCATGCTTATTTTAAAGGAGAAAATATCGCAGAAGTTATTAAAGCTGCTAAGCTAGGTTATGATAAAGTAAATGGCATACCCATTAATGGATGGGAGGCAGATGATTTAGATATGAGTCATATCGAACTTGATAATTCTTTGATGAGTCATCAAAATTGGCGCAATTACCTTTTTTATATGGAAGCAGAATTAGCCTTGCTTCAAGACTTAGGCTATGAATTTGATAGAAAGCTTTACTATGGAGATTCTATTTATGAAAGCAATCTAAATTGGCAAAGCGATCATGGTTATTATGCTAGACAAGATGGCAAGTGGCTTGTAGGGGAATATAATCCAACAGAATATGGAGTGGGTTTGCATATTTATGGTAAAAATAATGCAGCCACTCAAAGCCATGATATCCTATCTAATGGTATAGCTGCAAGTGGTATTCGCATAGATGGAGCTAATAATGCATTGACTATAGCCAGTGGCACTAAGGTTCATGCTTTGGGCGATTATTCTAATGCTTTGTTAGTTGCCTATGGTAAAAACCATATTATTAATCATAATGGGGAATTAAAAGCCACAGGTAAAGAGGGTATGGCTATCAATATAGATTTTGGGGGTAACATTTTGGGTAATGTTCAAGAATACCGTGGTTCTTATATGCATCAAATATCTGGTAGTAATCAAGACAATCTTGCGCGTTACAATCCAGATGGAGCCATGGTTAAAAGCTTAAATCTTAGCTCTAATAGCTTTACCATAGGCTCTTTAGCTTCCATTTATATAGCTGATAATGCTTATGTAGAAAACATTAATATGAGTCAAGGAGCTAAAGTAGAAGGGGATATTATTTCTAATTGGAATCCTAATAATGATTAAGTTATCAAACGACAATAAAGGTAAGTATTATACAAATCTTAATTTTGGTTCCACTAACTTATCAAGAGCTACTTTCAATGCCTTAGATAATGCTTGGAATATTAAAGCCAATATTTTAGGCTATGATAGCTTTAAAATGAATGTTAATGAGAATGTTAATCTACAGGGTAGTGCCTTTGTTTATGATTTAACAAATAAAGCCCATTTCGCTCTGTTAAGCAAAGATAATGTTAATCCTTCTGTGTTGTATATTAAAAATGATTTTACACAAAATCAAAATGCCGCTCTAACCGCAGGTATTAATGCTAAGGGGCAAAGCCAAGTATATGTGGGAGGTAATGCTAATTTAGAAAGAATTAGCAGTAATTCAAAACTACACTCCTTATGCTAAAAATTCAGGCGATATTTCTTTAGGCTATGCTTTGAATTCTTTAGTGCAAAATGGAAAAGATGAAGATACTGCCTTGCTTTTTGAAGAACTAGATTTTGCTAGAGATACGCAAATTATTTCCCAAGGTTTAAATAATCTGAACGCTAATGTTTATTTAGATAGCGCCAAAATTTCTCTAGATTTCCAAGAAGAACTTAATAAAGAAATTTTAGGTGATATAAGAAGGGAATACTCCAATGAATGGCAAAGCTTGGTAAGCCCATTTGGAAGCTATCAAAGCTCAAGGGCTAATGGGGATTTTATGCTTATAAGGGCTATGGAAGTGGAGTAAAAATTAAAGCTATAAAAGAATTTGATCAATCTATTTTAGGGTTTAATGTAGTGTTAAATAATAATGATATAGATATAGATATAGATGATACTTTGGCTAATACAAAAACCGCAGGGGTTTATGCAGGTGTTTTTTCTAAATATGATTTAGAGGATTTTTATCTTTTGGGAAGTTTTAGAGTGGGTTATGAACATACTAAGCTTAACAGAAATGTAAATATCGGAGCTTTTAATGCAAGTTATGCTTCTAAGTTTAATTCTTATCTTACTGGCGAAATGTTAGGCGTAGGTAAAAGTTTCAATTATCAAGGAATAAGCTATGGACCTTTGGCATATATAGAACATAGTTTTTTGCATCACTTAACTATTGATGAAGAAAATCAAAGTTCTACGGCTTTAAATATTGATTCTAAAAACTTCAATACTTTAAATTCCTTTATAGGGTTTGATGTAAATTATGAAAAAATTATCAGCAATAAAGCCATTATGAATCTTTCTTTCTTGGGTGGTTGGAATCATTATTTCTTGGATTATTTAAAAAATAATGCTAGTTTCAAAGGTGCAAGTTCAAATAAATTCTATGCTAAAAGCAAACTAAGCAATCAAGATTCTCTATACTTGCAAGGAGGAGCTGATTTTACTTATAATCAATTTTTCTTTACAAGATTGATGCTTTCAAGTGATATTAAAGATAATACAGACTTTAACACCAAGCTTGAAATAGGGGTTAAATTTTAAAATATAAGAAAATAAAGCCTTATAATATGGCATTATTGGACTTTATTTATGTCTTTAAAGCTCAAATGAATATTGGAATATTTGGAAAAATAAGAGAGAATCCAAATATAATGGCTCTCTACAAGTTAGGATGCAATTTATTAGTCAGACTCTCAAACTCCGACACTTTAAGGTTAAATATCCAAATAACACAAAAAATTTATTGATTGATATATAGGTATTTTAATTATTTTTGATGCATGACATAAAAGCAATACGATAAAATGAATAATGACTAAATAATTAATAAAATTCGCAATACCTTGCTAACTATTAATTTATTTCATAAGCTCTGATTATGGGATTTTATTTGTTGAAATTAAGTAGTGGTACGCCCAAGAGGATTCGAACCTCTGACCTACGGCTTAGAAGGCCGTTGCTCTATCCAGCTGAGCTATGAGCGCATTTGGTACCAAAGGGGGGACTCGAACCCCCGACCTCCGGCTTATGAGACCAGCGCTCTAAACCAGCTGAGCTACCTTGGCATACCAAATAAAAAAGAGATGCAATTATACTCTTTTAATTTTAAAAAAAAATTAATTTTTAAATTTAACAAGAGTATTTTTTGGATTTTTTATAATGATGGTTTTAGTTATTTAAGGTTTGGGGGTGGGGGATATTTTTTGAAGTTTGTGGTGTAAATTTTGTAGAATCAGTAATACTAACTCATTGTATCAATTTGAAGATTCCCTAGATGAATGGCGTGAGAAAACTCTCGCAAGATTCTTTGGGTTTTGGCATCTTGATTTTTTTGCATAATATCATTGTAGTTGGAGGAGAGATTCTTATTGTAACTTTTTGTGTAGATTCCATCGAGATGATTGAGATTGTTTTGGAATTCTTGTGCGATTTCCCCCCATCCCTCTTGTGTAATTCCTAAAAACCATTGAATTTGATTTGATTCTTGGGAGTTTTGTAGAGTCTTTTCTCTTTGTTCCACTCGCTCTACACTTGCACTTAGATTCCCCGCTCTTGTTAGGATTTGTGCTACAGAGATTTTTTCATTAGGGGACATTCCCGCAGTTACTCTCTCAAAGGCTAAATATTGCTCATCACTCATTAACTCTAAGCTTATCATTCCGTAAGTAACACGCTCTTTTTGTAATAATTCCTCATTGTTGTTTTGAAAATCGCTTTCTCTAGATTGTATTTTTTGAGTAGCACCTATGGTGTTAGAATCGCTAAGTAAGCGATTAGCCTCATTAATAATTCCTCCTAAATTTCCTAGATTCCCTAAACCTTGATTGATTATCACTCACAAAATCCTTACAATTTTTTTTGTAAGCAATTCAAGCAAAAATGATTCCAAAAGTTATTTTTAGGCATTCAAAAAAGAAGTTTTTTAAAATTTATTTTTAGTAAAGCACCTATAAAGGAATTTTAATTTATTATTGCAAATAAAATTTAAGCTTTTGAAATTCTTTCAGGACATTTTTAAGGATAAGGTTTTGGAAAAAATACTAGATATTATTGAGGGAATTTCCTATGAAAAAGGACTCCCTATTGAAAGTGTTATGGAGGTTGTCAAAGAATCGGTTATAAAAGTCGCACAGCAGACTTTAGATTCAAAGATTCTCTATGATGCAGAAATTAATAAAAAAAATAAAACTTTGCATTTATACCAAGTTATTAGTGTTTGTGGCGATGATGATGAAACAAAAGAAGACAAAGAACATTACATTCCACTCTCAGAAGCTAGGAAGCATGATGGTGAGATTAAGGTGGGCGATGAATTGCGTTATGAGTTGAGTTTGGAAAATATGAATCGCAGTGCTGTTAATACGCTATTTAGGGAGCTAGAATTTAGAATCCAAAGATTAGTTGAGACACAATTATTTGACAAATACAAAGCACAAATTGGCAAAATTGTCAGTGGAAATGTGGTTAGAATTGATGATCTTGGAAATACTTTTGTGGAGATTGATGAGATTCGGGCTGTTTTGCCTAAAAAGAATCGGATTAAAGGTGAGGAGTTTAGAGTTGGTCAAGTTATAGGTGCGGTTTTGAAATATGTGGGGATTGATAAGCAAAATGGTATTAGCATTGAACTTAGTCGCACCACACCCAAAATGCTTGAAGAGCTTTTAAGGCTAGAAGTTCCAGAAATCAAAGATGGTGAAGTGGAAATTGTGGCTTGTGCGAGAATCCCTGGAGAGAGAGCAAAAGTTGCTTTAAAAACTGATTCAATGAAAGTTGATCCTGTTGGGGCGACTGTTGGTGTGAAAGGTGTGCGTATCAATGCAGTCTCCAAAGAGCTAAAAAATGAAAGCATTGATTGTATTGAATTTTCAAACCAACCTGAAATTTATATCGCAAGAGCGCTCTCACCTGCTTTGATTGTGAGCGTTGTAGTGGAGGATAAAAAGGCTGTTGTAAGTATTTCTAGCGAGCAAAAACCAAAGGCTATTGGTAAAAATGGAATTAATGTGCGTTTGGCTTCTATGCTGACGGGCTATGAGATTGAATTAAAAGAAATTGATCATGGCACTTTGGCTGATGGGCAAACAAAAGAGCCTGAAAAAAGTAATTTGGATATTCTTTCTTCTTTATTTAAAGAATAAGTTTTTACATTATTTTTAAAGGTTTTATGCGCTAGAATCGCATACTAAGACAAAGTATTTTAAGGTTTTTTTAAATGATTAGTTTTATGCAAAAACACAAAAAGTATCTGGTGATAACTATTTGGGTAAGCACGATTGCTTTTGTTGGTGCTGGTTTTGTGGGTTGGGGGAGTTATGATTTTTCTTCTACAAGCAATGCCGTAGCAGTTGTAGGGGAGAGTAAAGTTTCTATCAATGAAATGCAACGCGAATATTCTAGACTTTATGGTATTTATAATCAGCTAGTAGGTGGCACACTAGATGAAGAACAAGCCAAAAAAATGGGGATTGAAGAACAAGCCCTAAATAATCTAATCGTCAAAGCTTTAATGTTGAATTATGCCTATGATTTGGGACTAAGAGCAAGTAAAGAAGAGATTATACAAGAAATCACTTCTGCAGAAGCATTTCAAAATAATGGGCAATTTGATGAGCAAGTTTATAAGAAAATCTTACAGGAAAATCAGCTTAAACCAAAGGATTTTGAACAGAGCATTAAAGAAAACTTAATCCTAAAAAAACTTGATGCACTTTTAGATATACCACTTACACCCCTTGAGATAGAGACATTAGGTGCAGTGTATTCTATGGAAGATTTGGTGCATATTCAAGTGATTGATAAAAAAACTATTAATGTTAATCCAAACAATGAAGAGATTAAACGATACTGGGAAGAAAATAAAGATATTTACCAAACAGAGCGAGGATATGAGATTTCTAGTGTGTTTATTCCTTTAGATTCAGTTAAGATTCAAGAGAGTAATTTAAAAAGTTATTATGAAGATTTTAAGAATCAATTTTTGGATTCTGAGGGGCAAATAATCCCTTATGAGAAAGCTAGAGAGCAAGTGAGTGAGAAATATAAAGATGCTCAAGCCCAAAAAGAAGCTCTAAAAGAATATATTGCTTTGCGAAAAAATGAAAATCCTAAGGCAGAAAATTTGATTATTTATGAAGGAAATGGAGATTATGGTGCGGAGTTTATCAATCTTTTAAGTCAAGCTAAAGATCAAGAAACGCTAAAACCTATTAAAATCACTAAGGATAAGAAAAGTGGCTATATTACTGCTAAGATAACTAAAATTATACCTAGCAAACCCAAGCCTTATGAAGCAGCACAAGCTAATGCTAGAGAGGATTTTGTTAATGCTGAAAAAGTGCGCCTTTTAGAAGAGAAAGCTACTCAAAGTCTAGAGTCTTTTAAGGGTGTTGATGTGGGTTATGTTGGTTATGGAGAAACAAAAGCTTTAAAAGGTTTAACCAAAGAAGAATCGCAGGAATTCATTCAAGAGCTTATGAATAGAAAGGAAGAAAAAGGCTATATTTTGCTAGGAAATAAAGCAATTTTATATAAAATCTTTGATCAAAGGGTGAAAAATTCTGCTATAATTAGCCAAAATTTAGACTTTCTAATACAAAATGGGGTACAAATTAAAGCAAGAATGGTCGAAAAAGAATTCTTGGATTATTTATCAAAAACTTATAAAATAGTTAGAAAAATCTAAGGAAAATAATGGAGACGAATTATAAAGGAAGCGAATTGGAGCAGGTCATACTAGGAATCGACATAGGTTCTACTAAGATTTGTGCTGTAATTGCAAATTGTAGGGAAGGGATTCCGCATATTATAGGGACTGGATTTCATAAATCGCAAGGCTTAAAAAAAGGGACAATTACTAATATTGAACAAGCGAGCCGAGCGATTAAAGAGGCCGTCAATGATGCAAAGCGAGTTGCAGGAACAACTAATAACAAAGCAATTGTTTCAATTTCAGGTGCTTATACCAAAAGCACAGATAATTCTGGAGTTGTGAATATACCTAATAACGAAATTGGAATTAAAGAGATTAATCGCGCTATTCAAACGGCTCTCTATAATGCAACGATTCCTAATGAATATGAAGTGATTCATATCCTGCCTTATAATTTTAAGCTTGATGATCAAGATTTTATTGATGATCCTATGGGAATGACAGGAAGCCGATTGGAAGTTTCTGTGCGAATCATTACCGCACAAAAATCTAGTCTAGGAAATCTTAAAAAAGCTATTAAGGCAGCAGGAATTGAGATACAAAATATTGTGCTTGCTTCTTATGCTTCTTCTATTGCTGTTTTAAGCGAGGATGAGAAAAATCTTGGTGTAGCATGTATTGATATGGGTGGAAGCACTTGTGAAATGATGATACATGTTGGAAATTCATTACGCTACAATGACTTTTTGGGGGTAGGTTCTAATCATATTACTAATGATTTGGCAATGGCATTGCACACACCACAAAGTATTGCAGAACGCGTTAAGATAGAGTATGGCGGATTGTTGAGGGCAGAAGAAGAATCGGGAAATCTAATTGAAATACCAAGCATTGGTGGAGATGACAACTCAAAACATCAAGTTTCTCTATCAACTGTGTATAATGTAGTTTATGCGCGAGTGGAAGAAACGCTAATGATTCTTGAAAAATCATTAGAAAAAAGTAATCTTAAAGAACAGCTTGGAAGTGGGGTTGTCTTAACAGGTGGTATGGTGCAGTTAGAGGGCTTAAGAGAGCTTGCATCAGCTTTGTTTGGAATGCCAACAAGGATTGCCAAGCCAGTTGAGATAGATGGACTTTTTACGGATTTAAGGGGTCCGGAGTGTTCTACAGCCATTGGACTTATTTTATATGCCTCGGGAAAATATACAAACTATGAAATTGATTCAGAGAAAAGAATCCGTTATTGTAATGAAAAGCTAGAAGAGGGTGTAGGGCATTTTCACGATGGTATTAATTTGATGAATCCTCTAAGGGATAAAGCACATACGCCTAGCAGTCCTGTTAATAGTATTCCTAAGAGTGCTGCGGACATTAAGCAAGATCTTTCAGGAATCACAGAGATTAGAAAAATCACTACAAAAAATAACAATATTTTTGTGCAAATTTGGCAAAAACTAACACAAATGTTTTAATTTTGGGAAGGAGTAGATAAAGATGGTTGATGTTCAAGAAGTAAAACACGATTTTAATGCAAATATCAAGGTAATAGGTGTTGGCGGAGGTGGAAGCAATATGATTGGGCACCTTATTGCAACAGGCACTTATGATGGGATTGAACTTGCTGTAGCAAATACTGATGCTCAAGCAATTAGCACTTCTTTAGCGCCTGTAAGAATTCAGCTAGGTGCAAAACTCACCAAAGGTTTAGGAGCAGGCATGAAGCCACAAGTTGGTGAAGATGCAGCTTTAGAGAGTTATGAAGAGTTAAAAAAATTTTTAGAGGGCACGGATATTGTCTTTATCTCTGCTGGACTTGGTGGAGGAACAGGAACAGGAGCGGCACCTGTAATTGCAAAAGCCGCAAAAGAGGTGGGAGCTTTAACTGTTTCTATTGTGACTAAACCTTTTAGATGGGAGGGGCGCAAACGATCTGAATTAGCAGAAGAGGGTTATCGGAAGTTAAGAGCAGAGAGTGATTCTATTGTGGTGATTCCAAATGACAAACTTCTGTCTATTATTGACAAGAATCTTGGTTTAAAAGATAGTTTTAGAATTGTTGATGATGTTCTTGTAAGAGCGGTTAATGGTGTGAGTGGGGTGATTTTATCACATAGTGCAGGGGATATTAATGTGGATTTTGCTGATGTAAGAACCGTGATGAATCACAAAGGACTTGCCTTAATGGGTATTGGAGAAGCAAGCGGTGCAGATGCTGCTAAAGAAGCAGTAAAAATTGCCATTGAATCTCCTTTGTTTGATAATATGTCTATTAGTGGTGCAAAAGGCGTTTTGGTGCTTTTCTATCTTAATCCAGACTATCCAATGACAGAAATTTCTAATGCAATGGATGTGGTTTATGATAGCACTGATCCAGAAGCAGAAGTTATTTTTGGAACAACTACAGATGCAGCGGTGGAAAGAGATAAAGTAAGAATTACCATTGTGGCAACAGGCTTTGAAAAGGAAACTTCTCAAGCACAGACTACAAACAATGATGATAGCTCAACTTTAAAATTGGTAAATCCCAAGGATTTAAGTCAAAAAATCAATCAACAAACTTCGTTGGTGAATGCTAAAAAGAAAGTAAGTGGTGATGACTTTGCTAATGAAGAATATCTAGAAGTTCCTGCCTTCTTAAGAAGACAAATGGATTAAAGGAAGTTTTTTCCTTTATTCCACTGTTACGCTTTTTGCCAAGTTTCTTGGCATATCCACATCATTTCCTAATCTTACAGAAATTTCAAGTGCAAAAATTTGAAGCGCGACCATCATTTCAAAGAATTCTTCCATATAATGGTGAGATTTGGAAATTTTAATCCAATCATCGCAACCCTCATAATATTCTGCGCTTAATGCGCAAATCATCGCATCTCTAGCGCTTAATTCTTCAATATTGCTTTTGATTTTGTCATAAAGTAAGTTTTTTGGCATTAATGCAACACAGAATAATCCACTATCGGCTAAAGCAATAGGACCATGTTTCATCTCTCCACTAGGATAACCTTCTGCATGAAGGTAGCTAATTTCTTTGAGTTTGAGAGCCCCTTCAAGCGCAAGAGGATAAAAAATATCTCTCCCAATAAAAAAGAATCCATGCCCATGTAAATAGCGCCTGGCAAGTCTTTTGATGCGTTCGTGCATTTTTTTATTAACTTCAGTTAAGCGAGTAGCGTTAATCATTGTTTGGGTTTGTTGTTTGCATTCTTCTTTAGAGAGTAGATTTTTGGATTGCGCCAAATAACAAGATAAAATCCACAAAACCATTACTTGTGTAGCAAAAGCTTTGGTGCTTGCTACCCCTTTTTCGATTCCTGCTCTTGTAAGCAAACAAGCATCACTCTCCCTTACCATACTGCTATTATCAACATTGCAAATACTTATGGTTTTTAAATGGTTGTTTTTTGCTAGTTTTAGGGCTTCAAGTGTATCTGCAGTTTCACCACTTTGTGAAATAACAATAAATAGCTCATCTTTGTATAAAATAGGATTTTTATATCTGAATTCACTTGCAATTTCAACTTTGGTTTTGATTTTTGCTATTCGCTCTAGCAGATAGCTTCCCACAATAGCAGCGTGGTAGCTTGTCCCACAAGCACAAAGTGTGATGGAAGAAATATTATTGAAATCAAATTGATTAAGTTCTTCAAGGCTAAAGCTATCTTCACTAACTCTCCCCATCATAGTTTCTAATAAAACTTTATGTTGCTCATAGATTTCTTTTTCCATAAAGAAAGTAAATCCATCTTTTTGAGCAGAAAGTTTGTCTCCAGTTAGCTTTTTAATATTATGAAGCATTGAGAAGTTGTGAATATCCATTACACCTAAAGTGTTATCTTCAAGATAGCACACCTCTTTTGCAAGTCCTATTAGTGGAGCATCTGAGGAGGCAAAAAAGATTTCATCTTTTTCTCCCTTTCCTATGATAAGTGGCGATCCATTTTTGGCGTAAAAAACTTTATCGGGTGCCTTTTTTGTAATCAATAAGATAGCATAGGCTCCTTTTAAGTTAGCAATGGTTTGTTTAAAAGATTCTAGTGGATCGTCATTTTTTTCTAAGTAGGATTCAAATAAATGCACGATGACTTCGGTGTCAGTTTGTGAAATAAAATGATGCCCTTCTTTTTGAAGTATTTCTTTGATGCTTTGGTAATTTTCAATGATTCCATTATGCACAACATTACTAAATTTTCCAAAATGAGGGTGCGCATTGGCTTCTGTGGGTTTGCCATGAGTAGCCCAGCGTGTGTGTCCAATGCCCACTCCAAAACCTGTTGAAGTGAAATTTTCACATTTTCTTTCTAAATTAATGATTTTGCCTACAGTCTTAAAAGTATGTAAAACTCCTTGTGAAAGCACAGAGATTCCAGCAGAATCATAGCCTCTATATTCTAATTCTTTTAAGCCATTTAGTAAAAGTGATTTTTTTTCATTATTGCCAATGTATCCAACGATTCCACACATAATTATTCGCTCCCAAAATTAAGTATTTTATTGTGCCATAAAATGTGTAAATATAAGATAAAGAGAGGAAAGACAAGAAAGGGGAAGAGAGGCTAAATTTTTGCCTCTTCTCTTCTTTGAAGGTATTCCCAGCGTTCATTAACATCTTTTTGCCACTGCTCGATAATATGCTCATTTTCAGGTTTAAAAAGATGCTTGAATCTTGCTTGAGCACCAAGGTAATCACGCACAGGAACGATATTTTTAGGGCGGTAAGTGATTCTTAATTCGCGTCCATTGATGATTTCATAGAGGGGAAAAACTAAAGAATCGGTGGCTAAATCGCTCATTTCAATGGTTTGATTTGAAGGGAATCTCCATTCTGTGGTGCAGGCACTCATAGCATTGATAAAAGTTGGTCCTTCTGTCTCAATGGCAGTTTTGATTTTTTTGCTCATATCTTTCCATTTATTAGGGGCGACTTGCGCAACATAAGGAGATCCGTGTGCTGCCATAATAGAAAGTAGATCTTTTTTCTTGTCTTTTTTTCCGTAGCTAACGCGCCCTGCTGGAGTTGTTGTTGTAGAGGCACCAAGAGGTGTTGATCCACTGCGTTGTCCGCCTGTGTTGGCATACACTTCATTATCTAGGCAGATATAAGTAAAATCATGCCCTCTCTCAAAACAGCCGCTAATGAATTGAAAACCAATATCATAAGTTGAACCATCTCCCCCAAATGCTACGAATTTTGGTTCTTTATCGCTATAAAGACGATTTTTTCGCTTTAGGGCTTTATACATTGCCTCTGCACCCGCAATGGCAGTGGAGCTATTTTCAAAACCAATGTGAATCCAAGGAACATCCCAAGAAGTGTAAGGATAAACAGCTGTGCTAACCTCTAGACAGCCTGTTGAAGTTGCAATTAATAAAGGATAGTTAGTAGCATTTAAAACTTCTCGAACAATGATTCCGTGTGCACAGCCCGGACAGAGTAAATTAGCACCTTCAAATCTTTCAGCTGCTTTTGAAAATTGTTTTAAATTTTTAATCTCACTCATAGTATTCTCCTTAGTTATAGCCCAATTTAGGACCTCTAAGTCCAATAAATTGTTGTGTTTTGTGGGTCAATTTTCCTGCTTTAGCATCACAATCAAGCTCTTTAAAAATCTCTTCTAAATGATTTTGTGTCAAATCTCTACCCCCAAGTCCGTAAATATAATTGCTTACAATTGGCTTTTTATCCATTGCATAAAGTGCTGCTACACCTTCATTAAAAAGCATTCCCATAGCACCAGCAGGCAAACTTCTATCTAAAAATGCAACAGCCTTGCAGTTTTGAAGAGCCTTGCTGAGTTGTTCATAGGGGAATGGTCGTAAAACACGAATACTAACAACACCTGCTTTGATGCCTTGTTCTCTTGCTTTTTGTGCAGCGATTCTTGCTGATTCCACGGTGGTTCCAAGAGCAACAATGATAACTTCTGCATCATCGGTTTGGTATTGTTCTACGACATTGTATTTCCTGCCTGTTAAAGCTTCAAATTCCTTGAAAGTTTTCTCGATAATAGGCATAGAATTCATAATGGCATTATGAAGTTGAGCTTTGTGTTCAAAATGCCAATCTTCTTCTGTTTGCGACCCATAAGTTGCGGGTTTGCTAAAGTCTAGCATCGCATTTTTTGGTTTATAATCCCCAATAAAACGATAAGCTTCCTCATCTTTAAGTGGGCGCACACTTTGAGCAGTGTGAGAGCAGATAAAACCATCTTGATGCACCATTACAGGTAGTCTCACTTCATAATCTTCAGCAATTTTAAAAGCCATAAGGTTGAAGTCATAAGCTTCTTGTGGATTGTAAGTGCAGAGATTAACCCAACCTGCATCACGCCCTAGATACATATCAGAGTGATCACCATTAACATTCAATGGGCTTGCTAGGGCTCGATTGACAACATTTAAGACAATGGGCAATCGCATACCAGCGGCTTGATAAAGTACTTCAACCATTAGCGCAAAACCTTGAGAGCTTGTTGCAGTTGCTACTCTGCCTCCTGCAGCTGCAGCACCAACACAGCCACTCATTGCAGCATGTTCTGATTCGACCATTACAAATTCGCCATCAATATAACCATTTGCAAGGAAACTTGCATAATTTTGAACAATAGGGGTTGATGGAGTGATAGGATAAGCAGAAACTACATCAATTTGTGCTTGGCGCATTGCGTGGCTTGCAGCCATATTCCCATCCCATACTTCAATTGTTTGTAATTCATAAACTGCTGCCATAATTAATCCTTTTTCTTTTCTTCTTTTGCAGGCCATTTTGCCAATGCCGCTTCGTTAGTTTCATAGTCGTTAAACATTAAAAGCGATTTTGGATTGGTGGGGCAGACATCAACGCACACGCCACAGCCTTTGCAATGGACATAATCCACTCCTGTCATTTTTTCATCACGAACTAAAATGGAAGAATCGGGGCAATAAACCCAACAAAAATAGCAGTTGATACAATGTTCGTTATTATAAACGGGCTTTTCAACTCTCCAATGAGCCACACTTGCCTTATAAGAGCTATCGGGGCGATAATCTCTTTTGTCTGCGTGTTCTTGGACGATTTCATCACCTTTTGTTTCAAAAGGGAATAACACAGAGCCAATTTCAAATTCATTCCAGCCTTTATATTCCATAGTTTCCTCCTATTTCACTTCGTTGTAGGCTTTTTTGATGACTTCCATATTTGCATCAATAATTTTTTGAGGAAGTTTTTTGCCTAAGACTTTTTTAAATGATTCTAAGAAAAATTCTAACTCTAAAGTTTTAGAGACTTTGAGAAATGCCCCAAGCATTGGCGCATTTGGAATAGATTTACCAAATGCTTCTAGGGATAATCCAATACAATCTAGCGTATAGATTTCTTTTCCATTTAACTCAGGTTTGGTTTTAAGAAATTCTTCTTTGCTTAAATGAGTTGTGATGATATATTTAGTATTTGCTTTTTCATTGGCGCAAATATCAGTGATATAAACTAATCCTGGGTCAATCACTAAAACATAATCGGGATTCATAAATTTTTCGTGATTCAAGATAGGTTGATCATCGATGCGGTTGTATGCAGTCATTGCTGCACCTCTTTTTGCAGATCCATAAAAGGCAAATGCTTGAACTTCTTTTCCTGTTCCTGCAACTACATCGGCTAAACCTTTAGCGCCCGTTACCGCACCTTGCCCTGCACGACTATGCCATCTAATCTCTAGCATGCTATCTCCTAAAATTTTATTACACCTTAAATTATAAGGGAAGCGCACTTAAAATGACTTTTAAAATTTTGGCTTAGTAAAAGAAAGATTATCTTTTTGGAAAATGATATTGAATCTTGGGCGGAGAAATTGAGTGAAAAATTTAAAAATTTCATTCCCAAACATCCTTAAATACTTTGTATAATGGAAATTGCCTCCAAAGAATCACGAGCAATCTTATCTGTATATTTTTGTAACACGCTTAAGGAAGCATAGCCACTTAATACCCCAAAAGATTGAATATTTGCTTCTTTGGCTGCTAGGATATCTAAAGGCGTGTCTCCAATCATATAAATATGAGAATTTGAAATCCCTTTTGGTAGAGCTTCTAGCGCCTTTAAAATAGGTTCTTTATTGGGTTTTGGTTTGGTTACATTTTCTCTTCCAATGATGCAGTGGAAATATTGTAACACATTGAAGTGTTGAAGTAAGTCTTTGGAATACAATCCAGTCTTGGTGGTTACAATTCCCAAATAAGCAAATTCATAAGCCTTTAGAATTGATTCTTTTGCATTTTCTAATAGAATCGTTTTTTTATTGCAGATTTGTCTGTAATGCTCTTTGTAAGCTGTGATATATTGTGGGCATTCTTTTTCTTCTATTCCAAGGGCAATGAAAATGTCTTCTAAGGTGTAGCCAATGAGTTTTTTGATGCTTTCTATATTGGGAGTATCTTTGTTAAAAGCTTTAAAAGCGGTGCAAAAGGATTCGTAAATGGCTTGAGTAGAATCAATAAGTGTCCCATCTAAATCAAACAAAACAATTTTATTTTTCATTATTTTAAGCCTTTGTTATTTTGCTGTAAAGTGGATAAATGGAATTTTATCTGTAATTACTTTAAGATACAAAAAGCTAAGATTCTAATTTTAATTTAATATTTTTGGAGTTTAATGCCTCATCGTTATGACAGAATCATCACTAAGCTTACAAGGCGTCCTTTAAGTCAAAATGAATTTTTACTCCTACTTGATGAGGTTGGTGGGCTTTTTAGTGAGAGAGAAAGTGAGTTAGAAATTATTAAAGGTTCTGGGATACCTTTGGTTTTTGCGCATGATAAAGTCTATCTTAAAACAACTTTAACTCCTATTTGCGAAGAAAGATTTTGCATTGTGGATATTGAAACTAATGGGCATAATCCTTTTGTGCATCAGCCCATTGAGATTGGGGCGATTGTGTATCAAGGAGGAAAAATTTGTGGAACTTTTCATTCTTTTGTATTTTGCGAGGAAATCCCTGAATATATCACAAAACTAACAGGAATCACATCCCCTATGCTAGAAAAAGCACCTAAGATTCATCAAGTTTTAGAAACTTTTAAATTATTTTTGGGGGATTGTGTTTTTGTGGCGCATAATGTTAGTTTTGATTACCAATTTCTAAGTAATGCACTTTATCGTTATGGTTTTGGGTATCTTTATAATCCACGACTTTGCACGATTAAACTTGCCAAAAAAACATTCACTTCCCCACGCTATTCTCTAGAATTTTTAAATGAATTTTTAGAAATTAGACATTCACCCTTACATCGCGCATTAGAAGATTCTAAAGTAGCTTTAGAAGTATTTAAAAAGTCACTTGAAAGTTTGGATAAAAAGATTTACACAAGTCATGATTTGATAAAATTTACAGAACATATAGATGGAGGAAATAATGCAAACCCAAAATTATCCTAAGAATTTTGAAGCAATTCCAAGCCCTTGTTATGTGCTAGAAGAGGGCAAGTTTATTAAGAATCTGGAAATTTTAGATTCTATTCAAAAAGAAAGTGGAGCAAAGATTCTTTTGGCTCTTAAAGGTTATGCGCTTTGGAGAAGTTTTGATATTGCCAAAAAATACTTGAGTGGAATCACTGCAAGTGGGCTTTATGAAGCTAGGCTTGGTTATGAGACTTTTGGTGGTGAGATTACAACCTTTAGCCCAGCTTATAAATATGAGGAGATGCAAGAATTAGTTAAAATCTCTGATCATATTATTTTTAACTCTTTTTTGCAATGGCAGACTTTTAAGCCTCTGATTGATGAAGCAAATCAATGGCGTGAAAATAAAATACAAGTTGGTTTGCGAGTTAATCCTCAATATAGCGAAGTTACTCCTGCAATCTATAATCCTTGCATTAAAGGATCTAGGCTTGGGATTACACCTAAAGAATTTAAAAAAGGAGTAAAAAAATATGGTTTAGAAGGTATTAGTGGATTGCATTTTCATACACATTGCGAACAAAATAGTGATGCGTTAAGAAGAACTTTGAAGTATTTCATTCAATATTTTGGGCGATATATTCCACAAATGCAGTGGATAAATTTTGGTGGAGGGCACCACATTACACGCAAAGATTACGATAGAGAATTGTTAGTTAAGATTATTAAAAAGTTTAAAAAACGATTTGAAGTGGAAGTGTATTTGGAACCTGGAGAAGCGGTGGGTTGGCAATGTGGATTCTTAATTGGTAGTGTGATAGATATTGTGCATAATGGTGTTGATATTGCTATTTTAGATGTGAGTGCTACTGCACATATGCCTGATTGTCTTGAAATGCCCTATCGCCCTATGGTAAGAAATAGCTATCTAGCTAAGGCTATTTCTAAAAATGGTCATTTAAAGCTTAAAGGAGAGCAAAAATATGCCTATCGCTTTGGTGGTCCAACTTGCTTAGCAGGGGATATTATTGGGGATTATAGTTTTAAAGAGCCACTAAAGCTAGGCGATAGAATCATCTTTGAAGATATGGTGCATTATACTATTGTAAAAAATAATACTTTCAATGGTGTTCCTTTGCCAAGTATTGGTATGATTGATAAAGAAGGGCGATTTAAACTTTTTAAATCTTATTCTTATGAGAATTACAAAGAAAGAAATAGCTAAAAGCCATAAATAATAAAGACTAGAGTAGAATCTGCCTTTTAGATTTTTTTAAAACAAAAAAGATTATAATGAAGCCTTTTTAAAGTTTGTGTAATTTAAATTACACAATGAGAAGCTTAACAATGAGTTTGTATTTAAAGTCAATATTAATGCTTCTCGAGTGAATTTAGTAAATTGCAAGGAAGTTTAACAATGAAAGGTTATGGCAAAATATTATTGGGAGCATTTTGTAGTTTGGTAATGTTTTCTGGTTGCTTTGGCGAAAAAGATTCTAAAGCACAGCAACAAACTATGGTTATTCCTGTCAATATTTATAAAGTTGCTTCAAAAGACATTCCTATTTCTTTTGAATACCCAACGCAACTTACAAGTCCCCAGAAAGTAGAAATCTATGCTAGAGTGGAGGGGACACTTTTGGAGCAGAATTTTGTAGAGGGAAATGTGGTAAAAGAAGGGCAGAAGCTTTTTAAAATTGATCCTGCAAAATATCAAGCCAATGTCAATGTTGCTAAAGCACAATTGCTTTCAGCTCAAGCAACTTTTAAAGAGGCTTCAAGAGATTGGGAGCGTTCTAAAAAACTTTTTGAGCAAAAAGCACTCAGCCCAAAAGAGCGTGATCAATCTTTATCGACTTATGAGAGCGCACAAGCAGGAGTTGCTAATGCAAAGGCAAACTTAGATAATGCGATGATTGATTTAGGCTATACTGATGTTGTTGCAACCACAACAGGAAAGACAAGTTTGACAAACTATGATTTGGGAAATCTTGTTGGATCAGCCTCAAGTAATAACGCACTTGTTACGATTACTCAGCTTGATCCTATTAATGCAGAATTTTCAATTCCAAGCAAGGATTATTATTTTTTAAGAACGCTTAGTCGTAATAATTTAAAAGTTTCTTATATCCTACCAAGTGGAAATGCTTATAGCAAGGAAGGGAAAATAGATTTTATTGATAGTGTAGTGGATTCAAGCACGGCGACAATCAAGGCAAGAGCGGTTGTAGAAAATAAAGATTTTCTTTTGATACCTGGAGAATTTTCACGAATCAAATTAGAAGGATTGGTTGCCAAGGATACCATTGCGATTCCGCAAAATACATTACTTCAAGATTCTCAAGGAAGTTATGTTTATAAAGTGGTTGATGGCAAGGCGATTCAAACAAGAGTAGTTTTGGGACAGAGTGTGGGCAATAGTTTTTTAATTCAATCAGGATTACAAGAAGGCGATATAATTATTACTGATCAGCTTATTAAACTTCGCCCAAATGCACCTGTTAATATTATCAATAGCCAAGCACAATAAAAGGGAAAATCAATGTTTTCTAAATTTTTTATCAATCGCCCAGTTTTAGCGATGGTAATGTCTATTATTATTGTCATTGCGGGAGGATTATCTATTGCTTCGCTTGCAGTTGAGGAGTATCCGCAAGTTACACCACCGCAAGTTGTGGTTCAAGCAACTTATCCTGGTGCGAGTGCGGAAGTGATTTCTTCTAGTGTGGCTAGTATTTTAGAAAATAGTATCAATGGGGTAGAGGGAATGATTTACATGCAGTCTTCTTCTACTTCAAGTGGTAGTTTAAGCATTAATATTTATTTTACAAATGAGACAGATCCTGATCAAGCAACTATTAATGTTAATAATCGCGTCCAAGCTGTTATGAGTTCTCTACCTCAAGAAGTGCAAAGACAAGGAGTAACGGTAGATAAACGATCTTCTACTATTTTGGCAGTCTATTCACTTTTTTCTGATTCTCCTGCTCATGATACCACTTTTATTGCTAACTATGCTGCGATTAACATTTTAGAGGAATTAAAAAGGGTTCCAGGAGTGGGCGATGCAACACTTTTTAGTCGTCAAGAATATTCTATGCGGATTTGGCTCTCCCCTGATAAACTCACTAAATACAATCTAACTCCAGCAGAAGTTATTGCTCTTGTGCAAGAGCAAAATTCACAATTTGCCGCAGGATTTTTTGGTCAAGAACCTGTTAGAAAAGATTTGGATTTTACTTACACGGTAACAACTCAAGGAAGATTCACAACTCCTGAAGAATTTGGAAATATTCTAGTGCGCACAAATCCTGATGGATCTTCGCTATTGCTTAAAGATCTAGCAAGAATAGAGTTAGGAGCAGAAGATTATAGTGTGAATGCGTTTTATAATGGGCGTCCTGCTGTTGCCTTTGGATTGTTTTTGCAGCCTGGAGCAAATGCTTTGAGTGTTGCTGAGGGAGTAGCAAAAAAAATAAAAGAACTCTCTCAATCTTTTCCAGAAGGGTTGCAATATGCAATTCCTTATGACACGACTTCTTTTGTTGATGTTTCGGTAAAGGAAGTAATTAAAACCTTTATTGAAGCCATAATTTTGGTTATTATTGTTATTTACTTCTTTCTGCAAAATTTTAGGGCAACTATTATCCCTGTGCTTGCGATTCCAGTCTCAATTATTGGGACTTTTGCAGGAATGTATTTGCTTGGATTTTCAATTAACCTTTTGACACTTTTTGGCTTAATTTTGGCTATTGGGATTGTGGTAGATGATGCGATTATTGTAATTGAAAATGTTGAGAGGCTTATTTCTGAAGAGAATCTTTCAGTAAAAGATGCCACCATTAAAGCAATGGAAGAAATAGCAAGTCCTGTTGTGGCAATTGTTTTGGTTTTATCAGCAGTTTTTATTCCTATTGCTTTTATTGGGGGGTTTAGTGGAGAGATTTATAAGCAGTTTGCTATTACCATTGTTATTTCTGTGGTTATTTCTGGATTTGTAGCTTTAACTCTTACTCCTGCTCTTTGTGTTTCTATTTTAAAAAAGATTGAACCTAAGCCATTTTGGATTGTAAAGAAATTTAATGATTTCTTTACTTGGCTTACGCATCAATTCACTGATAAGGTTGCCCATGCTATTAGGCGTGGAGTATTTTATGTGATTTTGTTTGTAGGATTGCTTGCGGTAACTTATGGTTTATTTACAAGAGTGCCAACTGGACTTGTTCCAGCTGAAGATAAGGGAATGCTTATTGTCTCTATGAAACTCCCACCTGCAACTGCTCTAAGCAAAACGTCAGATACAGCTTCTTTTATGGAAAGCACCATTCGAAACAATCCTAATGTAGAGGGAGTTATGGCATTGGCAGGTTATGATATGCTTTCAAGTGCGGTGAGAACCTTTGGAGGAACTGCTTTTGTAAAGCTTAAAGATTGGGATTTGCGAAAAGAAGAAAGTCAAAAATCTCAAGTATTAGCACAGAGTTTAACAGGGCAGTTAATGCAGAATCCTAATGCGGTTATTTTTGCTTTAAATCCACCTCCAATTATGGGGCTTAGCTTGACAGATGGTTTTGAGATATATATTCAAAACCGCACGGGAGGCTCAATTCAAGATTTGCAAAAATACACGCAAATGGTTTTGCAAGAAGCACAAAAGCGCCCTGAATTAACCGGAGTAAGAACGACTTTGAGCGTGGATATTCCACAATACAATGTTAAGCTTGATAGGCAAAAAGCCAAATCACTTGGTGTGAATATTGATGATGTATTCTCTACGCTTCAAGCGACTTTTGGCTCTTATTATGTGAATGATTTTAATCTTTATGGTCGAACTTTTAAGGTAAGTATGCAATCTGAAAGTGCCTTTAGAGAATCACCAGATAATTTGCGTGATGTTTTTGTTCGATCTAATAATGGTGATTTGATACCCATTAGCTCGTTAGTTACTTTTGAGAGGATTATTGGAGCTGATGTGCTAGAGCGCTTTAATCTTTTCCCAGCAGCAATGCTTATGGGAGATGCAGCGCAGGGTTATTCCTCAGGGGATGCGCTAAAGGCAATTGAAGAAGTTGCTAATCAAGTTTTACCCCAAGGGTATTCTATAGCGTTTTCAGGTAGCTCTTATCAGGAGAAAAATGCAGGTGGTACAGGTGCAATTGCATTTATTTTTGGATTGATTTTTGTTTTCTTGATTCTTGCAGCACAATATGAGCGGTGGTTGATGCCATTAGCAGTTTTAACAGCTGTACCTTTTGCTGTTTTTGGTGCGATTTTGGCTACTTGGTTAAGAGGATTAAATAATGACATTTACTTTCAAATTGGACTTGTAATGCTTATTGCACTATCAGCTAAAAATGCAATTTTGATCATTGAGTTTGCAATGGAAGCAAGAGAGAAGCATGGCAAAAATATCTATGATTCTGCAGTGGAGGCAGCAAGATTGCGATTCCGTCCTATTGTGATGACTTCTTTGGCTTTCACCATAGGTGTTTTGCCGCTTGTTATAAGTAGTGGTGCAGGAGCTGCTAGTCGTCATGCTATTGGAACAGGGGTTCTTGGTGGAATGTTGGCGGCGACTTTCATTGCTACTTTTTTTATTCCTCTTTTTTATACTTATTTTGCGAGATTTGGAGAATTTCTTGGTAGTTTAAGGAAAAAGCATGAATAAGACAATATTAGTTTGGATTGGTTTGGGACTTTTGATTGGTGGTTGTTCTTTGTCTCCTAAATATGAACAACCAAAAGCAAATTTACCACAAGATTTTGGCGTGGAATATTCTAACGAAACCATTAGTCAAACTTGGTGGAAAGACTTTGGCGATGAATATCTTAATGGTATTGTTGAAGAAGCCTTAAAGAATAATTATGATCTTGCCGTTGCAATGGAAAGAGTTTCTCAAGCAAGAAGTTCATGGGGATATGCAAGAAGTGATAGATACCCTTCTTTATCTGCTCAAGGTGAAGCAACAAGAAATAAGAAAAATCCAAAACAAGGAGAGTTTGACAATTATAATAATTTTTCCTTGAGCGGTATTTTGAGCTTTGAGTTAGACTTGTGGGGTAGGGCTAGAGATGCTGATAGAAGCGCTTATGCGACTTTGTTAGCTAGTAAGGCTAATCGCGATACGATTCGATTGAGTTTGATTGCTAATGTGGTAGAGAGTTATTTTGGAGTATTGACTTTAAATAATCAAGTGCAAATCTCTCAAAATACGCTTTTAAGCCGAGAAGAGAGCTATCAATATCGCAAAAAAGAATTTGAAGCTGGAAAAATTTCAGAAATTGATATGCAGCAGGCAAGATCAGAAATGGCGTCGGTTAGGGCACAACTTCAAAGTTTGCTAATGGAGAGAAATGCTGCGCAAACAGCTTTGATGATTTTGCTTGGTAGAGATCCACAAGGAATTTTTAATGTGGCACTTCCTATGGAATCGCAAATGCTTCCTAAAGCCCCTAAAGTGCCAGTTGGATTACCTTCGACGCTTTTAGAGAAAAGACCAGATATTGAAGCAGCAGAGCAGAATCTCAAAGCGGCTAATTTTTCTATTGGTGTAGCAAGGGCAGCGTATTTTCCAACCATTTCTTTAACGGGGCTTATTGGCTATGCTAGTCCAGAATTAAACGAATTATTTAGCAATTCTACTTCAACTTGGAATTATGGTGGAAATTTTGTGAGTAATGTGATTGATTTTGGGAGAACTAGCTCTAATGTAGAGCTGACAAAATCGCAATATAGAGAAATGCTACTTAATTATGGTCAGACACTTAGACAAGCTTTTGGTGAGGTAAGAGATTCGTTGTATAATCATAGTATGAGTTTTGAGCGTTTAAATAGCCTAAATGAACAAGTTGAAGCATTAAGGAGAACATTAGTGTTAGCAGAGTTGCGTTATAGGGAAGGTTATACTAATTACCTTGAGGTTTTAACAACACAAAGCAATCTTTTTGCAGCAGAGCTAACTCAGCAAAGCGCGAATCTTGAAAATCTTTCTTCAGTGATTAATATTTATAAAGCTTTTGGCGGTGGCTGGGATAAAATCAAATATGCAGAAGAGGAATAATCAAAATCTTTTTTATGGATTTTGATTTATTTGCAACTAAAAATAACTTTTCCCCTAGCCATTTTTTCTACTTCTTTACCTGTTGGCATGACAATATCTTCTAGGCTATTAGAATCTGATTTTGCAAGAATTGCAGTGCTATGAAGTGGCATATTCTCCATTTCCGAAATTAATCCTAAAGAAATTTCTTTAATTGTGCATTGTTTGTCTAGATTTTTAGAATAATCTTGAGCAATTGTGTTGGCTTTATCAAGCAGGGCTTGGTTAAGTTTTCTGTCTATTTTTTCTAAATCATCTTTTTGAATGATTTTGGTGATTTTTGGAATGGGCAAAAGCAAATAATCATTGGAAGCAACCTGTTTTTGAATAAAGTCTAGGATTTTATTAAAATCTTGAGACTTTTCATCTTTAAATTCACAATTTAAGCTATAACTACTCTCAAAACCTTTTTGCTCTCTTGTATTGTTTTGATATTCATAAAAAGGGCTAATATCAAAACTTCCACCTTTACAAATCGAATTATTTTTTAAAAAAGTGTTAATGGAGTTATAGGTTTGGATGATTTTATTTTTATTTTCTAGCGAGAGATTTTTCTCCTTATGGAGTTTCTCACTTCCAATGATTTGAATAACAGAAGAATAAGTTGTGGGAGATATTTTTGTGTGAATAGAGAGATCTTGCTTAATAAGCATTTCATTTGCATTTAAAGAGAGAGTGGTAAAAACTAAAAGTAAAACCTTTTTATACATGGGAATCCTTGTAATTTAAGATATTGGTATTATATCTTAAATTACAAGGATTCAAAAAGAATCCTTGCCTACTTATAACGCTTTTTTGGCGCTTTCTACAATTTTTGTAAAACTTTGTGGCTCATTCATAGCTATATCTGCTAGAATCTTACGATCTAGTGTTATCCCTGCCTTTTTTAGACCAAACATAAATCTAGAATAACTGATCGCATTGATTCTGCAAGCTGCATTAATCCTTACAATCCAAAGTTTTCTAAAGTCTCTTTTCTTTTGTTTTCTATCGCGGAAAGCATAACATAAACTTCTTTCTAATTGCTCTTTTGCTTTTCTGAAATGCTTATGTCTTGCACTATAAAATCCGCGTGCTAATTTTAAAACTTTTTTGTGGCGTCTTCTTCTAACGACACCTGTTTTTACTCTTGCCATTTTTTATTCCTTTACCATAATGTGGTGTGGTATTTCTACCAAACTTGCCCTAATTTAGGGGAATGACATACTAATGTATGAAACTTTAAATTTTTACGCCATGCAAAGCATTTTTTTAACTGATTCGCTATTGGCGCTATGAACATATTTGGGTGCATTAAGATTTGCAATTTTTCTTGGGCGCTTTTTAGTTAAGATGTGACTTTTAAAAGCTGAACCACGCTTGATAAGATTTTTTTTGAGTTTAAATCTTTTTGCGGCACCACGATTTGTTTTCATCTTTGGCATTGTTTTACTCCTTTCATAAGATAAATTATTTTTTTGGTGTTACTAACATATTAACATACCGACCTTCAATTTTATAGTCTTGGTCAATATTAGCAACATCTTCTAGCATTGCTGCAACTTTATTAAGCACTTCAAAGCCAACTTGAGGCTCACTCACTTCTCTTCCACGCAAAAATACACGGAATCGAACATGTTTATTTTCTTTCAAAAATTCTTTGGCGTGTTTAACTTTATAGTTAATATCGTTAATTGCAATTTTTACAGAAAGTTTGATTTCTTTGATTTCAATTTGTTTTTGTTTCTTTTTTGCTTCTTTTTGTCTTTTTTCTTGCTGATAACGGAATTTTCCATAATCCATAATCTTGCATACAGGAGGCTTAGCATCAGGTGCGATTAACACCAAATCCAAACCTTTGCTTTCTGCAATTTTTAATGCTTCATCAGAGCTAATTAAGCCATATTGCTCACCATCATCGCCTACACAGCGAATCTCTGGAAAATCAATTTCCTCATTGAGGACTACATCAACATTTTTACTCAAAAGCTAACCTCACGCATTTTCTCCTTTGAAAATTTAATAAATTCATCAAATCCCATTGTGGATTGTTTTTTCTCCCTTCTGTCTCTGATAGCTATTATTCTTTCTTTTTCTTCCTTTTCTCCTAGTACGACAATCATAGGCACTCTTTGCTTCTCGGCATTCCTAATGCGCTTGTTGAGAGTTTCATTTTTGCTATCAATCTCTGCATATACATTGATATTTAAGAGTTGGTTGCGCAACTCTTTAGCATAAGATTCTTGAGCTTCTCCAAGTGGAATAATAATAATCTGCGTAGGTGCGATAAAAAAGGGAAACTCACCTCCAAAATGTTCAGTTAAAATAGCAATGAATCGTTCAAAGCTCCCTAAAATAGCTCTATGAATCATCACAGGTTGTTTTGAAGAATTACTCTCATCAGTGTATTCTAGTTTGAATCGTTCTGGCAAATTCATATCAATTTGGATAGTTCCGCATTGCCATTTTCTGCCAATTGCATCGGTGATTTTAATATCAATTTTAGGTCCATAAAATGCACCACCACCCTCATCAATTTTATAAGGAATATTGCAAGTCTCTAAGGCATTTTTTAGAGCTTGTGTGGCTTCTTCCCAAACTTCATCGCTACCAATAGATTTTTCAGGTCGTGTGGAAATCTCCATTTCATAGCTGAAATTAAAAGAATCCATAATTTTTTTAGTAAAATCAATAATATTTTCTACTTCTGTTGCAATTTGGCTAGGGCGACAGAAAATATGAGCGTCATCTTGCGTAAATTCTCTTACGCGCAAAAGTCCATGCAAAACTCCACTTTTTTCATGTCGATGCACAACTCCATATTCATAAAAACGCAAAGGTAAATCCCTATAACTGCGTAAAGCACTTTGATAAACTTTGATATGTCCAACACAATTCATTGGTTTAATTCCGTATTCCACTCCATCAATTGTCGTAAAATACATATTTTCGCCATAATTACTATAGTGCCCACTCGTTTTCCATACAGCACTTTTTAGAATCTCTGGTCCCCTTACAGGCTCATAGCCTCTTTGAATCAAAGCTTTGGTTAAAAGCTTCTCAAGATTTCTGCGGAGACGCGCACCTTTGGGTAGCCAAATAGGTAATCCTGCACCAATTTCTTCATCAAAAGTAAAAAGCTCCATTTCAGTGCCCACTTTTCTATGGTCGCGCTTTTTGGCTTCTTCCATTTGTCGTAAATACTGATTAAGACTTTCCTTATCAGCAAAAGCGATACCATAGATTCTAACAAGCATTTCTGCTTTTTCATCACCGCCCAAATAAGCTCCAGCAATTTTAGTGAGTTTAAAGGCATTTAAGAGCTTTAAAGTAGGTAAATGAGGACCACGACAGAGATCTTCAAAGTCACCTTGTGAATAAATGCTTAATGTTCCATCACCTTGGGGGATTCTGCTAATAACGGCTTGTTTTAAATCATCACCCTTAAATTTTTCAATAGCTTCTTGGCGTGGCAAGTGGTATTTGGTGATTTGCTCACCTTTTTTAGCAATTTCTTTCATTTTAGATTCAATTTTAGCCAAATCCTCTTCGCCAATTTTGTGATTTACTCTAAAATCATAGTAAAATCCCTCTTCTACAACTGGACCTACAAAAAATTGGGCTTCTGGATAGAGAGATTTGATCGCTTCTGCCATTAAATGTGCGCAAGTGTGACGCATAATGGCAAGTGAATCAGGGGAATTATCAAAATAAATTGGTTCGCCTTCTATTTTTAATTCAGAAGCAGTTTGTGTATCATAGATAGTATCGCTTGTTTTAAACCCAATAATTTGAGACATTATAGTTTGCCCTTTTAAAAAATTGGCTAGGATTATAGCAGAAAAAATAGAAAATATGGCTTAATCTATCCCAAAAAATAAAAAGCTTTTTGGGATATGAAAGTTTAGAAATTTAATTTTGGCGAATCTAAGTCGCTTTTTCTAGCAGCGAGTAAAATTAAAAGGAAAGTTGCAGCAACAAAATAGTATAAAAATGCGGGGACAGGAATTGGATCTCCAGTAGCATAAGAATGCAATCCCGAAAGATAGAAATTAACCCCAAAATAAGTCATTAAAATTGAATAAAATGCCACAACAGATAAAGAGGCAAAAATGTAGGGATTATCGCCCTTTGGTAAGAATCGTGTGTGCAAAACTATAATATACACAACAATAGAAATTAATGCCCAAGTTTCTTTGGGATCCCAACCCCAATATCTTCCCCATGATTCATTTGCCCAAACTCCACCCAAGAAGTTTCCAATCGTTAGCATTGCAAGACCCAGAATCATCGCCATTTCATTGATGGTATGTAAGGTCAGAATAGTTTTGTCTATTTGGGGATATTTTTTGCTCCTAAAGATAAAAAGCCCCAAAGTGATTGCGCCAAGCATAAAGCAAAGCCCTAGGAATCCATAGCTTGCTGTGATGATAGAGACATGGATATTAAGCCAATAGGATTTTAAGACAGGGACTAGGTTACTAATTTGTGGATTCATAAAACCTAAATGTGCCACAAAAAGTGAGATTCCTGCTAAAAAGCTTGAAGTAGCTAGGGCTAGATAACTTCGTTTAAAGAAAAATACTCCAGCAAATCCTGCTGCCCAAGCGATATAAATCATTGATTCATAGGCATTACTCCAAGGTGCGTGTCCGCCCACATACCAGCGAAGTGCAAGTCCAATGGTGTGGCATAAAACTAAAAGCGCAATAAACAAATGGAGCATTTTTGTTGTTAAGATATCAGAGTTTTTATTTCTAAAGATTTGCACCAAAACAATGATAAATAAAATGATTCCTGCCAAGATATATAAAAGCGTGAGATTATCAAAGATATTATAGTGATTTAGAAAAATTTCTAAGTCAATTTTACTAGGACTTGGGAGCAAGTCAGCACCAAATTTTTGCTGCATGTGGTCTAAAGCCTCAATAGCTAAATTAGCATTTTCCCAATTATTTTCAACTAAACCTTGATGAAAGCTTGCAAAATAGGCTCTAAAGAGTTTATGAATTTGTTCTCTATCTGTTTCACTAAATCCCACCATAGCTTCTGTAGGTGCATACCAAGTAGAAGTTTCTTGGCTTAAATCAGGAATAATTCTTAAAGATTGTGCAGTGTAGATGAGATAGGCAGCATTGATTCGTTCATCAACTTCAATAATATCCTTATCAAACTGATCTCTCAGAGCAGGTTTTTTGCGATTGGCTTCTTCAAGCAGGTTGAGAAGTTTGTATTGGTCTTTGTGGAATGCATCATCAAAGGCAATATATTTTTGATTCTCATCTACTCCAACAAGCTTTTTAAGCTTAGGAGTTTTAATTGCAATCATTTTAACTTTTTTAAACTCATTGGGATACATCATCATTCCTAGGAATAACTGCATATTGCTAAGCCCCAAGAAATTGTCTTTTTTGGTTATTTTATGGATATATTCCATAGCAAGTGTGTCTATGGGTTTGACCCTGCCACCAAAATCTTGCACAAGAAGTTTTCCAAAGATTTTAGAATGTTGATTGGAGTTTTGCTTAAGAGTAGAAATCAAATCCAAAATACTCTCTTGTGTAATAGGGGATAAATCTTGTTCTTGTGTGGCATTAGCATCGTTAGCATAAAGTGGTGTTTGGAGACTAAGAGCACCAAGTGCTAAAGAAGCAATAAGGGCTAGATTTTGAGCTTTGAGATAGCGACTAAGTTTATAGAAGCGACCATTTTTAGCAAAAAATGACCACAAAAGCCCTAAAGTTAGCATTGCATAGCCGATGTAAGTGGGGATTTTACCTGGGTCTCGATTCACTGATAGAATTGTTCCTTGCTCATCTTGGTCATAAGAAGACTGAAAGAATCTAAAATTACCATAATCTAAAACATTATTCATAAAGATTCTATAAGGAGTTTCAGTTTTATTGGCTTCATCAATTACGGCTATCTCTGAAGCATAAGAAGAAGGACTCATAGAGCCTGCGTATCGTTCTAATTGAAAATCTTTTAATTCAATACTAAAAGGCAAAGTAATAGGGCGTGTTCCCCATTCTAATGCAAATTTAGCATCGCCTAAATCAAAGGGAATAGGAGTGTGATCCATAACATTTTTGACTACTTCAATAACTTCTTTGTTGTCTTGATAGCTCATTTCAACCTTTAAAATTTCTGGGCTTATTTTATCCTGCGCAGGAATGTATTCTAAGAATTTAATTTCCAAATTATCATTTCCAAAAGGCAGTTTATAATCAAATTTTTGTTGCACTAAGGGGCTGATAGTGGTTGGGAAAAAAGCGCGGTAGAATTTATCATCCATTTTAGCTAGGATAGTTAAAAATTCCTCTCGGGATTGTATAATATTGCTTTTCTCACCTTCGCGAATATGCATAACGCCCTCAAAGCCATAATAGCGAGTGATTGCAGCGCCGATAAAAATTACTACTAAAGAGGAGTGAAAAAGGAAACTCGCATATTTTTTTCGTTGCCAAGCTTTTGAAAGAATGAGTAATCCAACTAGATTTAAAACTAAAAGTAAATGCAATAAATCAAACCATTGTGTGTCATAGATTAGTGCTCTTGCAGAAGGTGTTCCATAGTCATTTTCTATGAAAGTTGCTACTGCACAAGCAGTGCCATAGCTGATTAACAAAATAAATGTAACCCAAAAATTACAAAATCCATGAATAACGCTATTAAGGAGTGTTTTTATTTGATTCATATTTGCCTTTCTGTGGAGTAAATTTGTAATTTTACTTTATTTTTAAATAACCATTGGTAAATCATTAGATATTTTGAGTTTGAAATAACTCTTGCAATTCTTTAGCAATCTCCTTCTCATCTTTGTTATCAGAGTTTTGAGATTTGATAAATTCTAATGTCGCTAAAAATCGCTCTTTTGGCATATAGCCTGGATAAACAAAGAGAGTTTTTCCGTGAGGAGAAACAAAAACAAGTGTTGGAGTTGGCTTAATGTTGTAAAGGCGCGCTAGTTCGGAGGTTTCTTGGGCATCTTTTAGGAAATCTACAGAGTGAGATTTTGAATAACTTAAGTTGATATAATAAGGCGAGTAGCTATTTTGCAAGATAGTTTTAACCTTACTATCATCGCGAATAAGTTCTTTAAGCTTATCACAATATATACAACCATTAGCAGCAAAAACTAAAAAATAGGGCTTGTTGTCTTTAGTTGTGATTTTTTGTGTTTCAAAAAATACATCAGCTACTTCTTTATAAGAATTTTTATCAACATTTTGCAAAGCATCAAGTTGTTCTTGTGTGTTTTTTGCACCACTTGAAATAATATTTGAATCAAGCTTTTCTTCACAGCCAATCATTAAAAATGCTAAGACTAAAATAGAGAGTAAATTTTTGATTTTCATTTTTTTCCTTTCAAGTTATTTTGAAGCTTACTTTTTATTTTACATATTTCTTAATTTTGATTTATGTATTTTTCTTTAAGATCCCTTTTGTTTGTTCTAAGATAAATTTTGCAAAATCCTCACTATCATTGAGACATTTGGAGACTCGGTAGTCTAAAATGCCTATTTTCTCTGCTTCTTGTTTGTGTTGAATAGAGAGTTCAAAATCTGTCTCTGAATTATCAAGGCTAAAAGCAATAGGATAGATGATGAGTTTTTTCCCTTTGTAATTTTTCAAGCAATCTCCCAAGCTTGGCTCTAGCCATTTAACAGGTCCTAATTTAGATTGATAGGCAACTTGGACACTTGCAAACTCTAATCCTACTTTAGGTAGCATTTCTTTTAGTGTATCCACATTAGCTAGAATCTCTTTTTGATAAGGGTCGCCATTATCAATATTTTTTTGCGGAAGTGAGTGAGCAGAAAAAATAAGATGAAATGCTTTGGAATCTTCATCACCTAGAGTCTCTTTAATGCGATTTAAAATAGCTTTGTTATAGCTTTGATTATCAAAATAGTGCTTAATAAAATGCACTTTGGGCTGGTAATTAAGAGCTTTAAGAGCTTTTAGAAAATCATCATAAGAGCTTTGCGCGGTAGTATAACTAAAATGTGGATAAAGGCTAAAAAGCACCACTTCTTGTATATTTTTGCTTTGTAATTCTTTGGCAACAAGATTGGCAAAGGGTGGTGTGTAGCGCATTGCATAAGTGTAAAAGTAGCTATTATCTAGGATTTCTAGCTTTTGACAGAGTTTGAAAGTGTGCTCGACTAAAGGAGATTTATTGCCAATTTTTCTGTAGTTGTTTTTGGATTCTTCAAGGCGCCTATAGGTAATAAAACTCGCTACCATAGAGCGAAAAAAATTGCTTTTAATAGGTAAAATATAAGGATCATTAAACATATTTTTTAGAAAAACTTCAACTTCACCTAAAGAATTAGGACCGCCCATATTAAGAAGCACAACGGCTATATTTTTTGCATTTTGCATTAATTTACCTTTTTTGCATTAATCATTCCGCAGAAATTTTTACCTTCATAAATCTCGATTCTATAGACTTTACCTTTTTTATCTAGTGAGAAGTTTTGATTTATATCTGTGGAGGTTAAAAATATTTCTTCTTCGCTTACCACACCATTTTTGGAATAACCAATCACATTAACTCTAGCTTTTGGGTTTTTTTTGATTAAAAATCCCTCTTGGAATTCTAGAGTTTTTCCAAAATTGACTTTTTTGGTAATACTTTTATCAATCTCTATTTCCATACTTTCAATGCTACATTGCATAGAAAAATACTCAGGCTTTAAAAAAGAGATTTTTTGGTGTCCGATATAGACTTCATAGCCATTTTTGACTTTTTTAATTCTCCCTAGTGGATGAGTAAAAGTGAATTGATTATCTTTTTTAAGTAAGGGGATAAAATTAAGTGTGTTTTTGATTTCGCTTAATTCAAGGGTGATATTGTTATTAATATTAAGAGTCTTGTAGTCTTTTACTTTATTTTCCACACCCTTTAGATCTAGAGTAAAATTGCGTGTATATTCTATGCCTAAGATTTGCATTAAAGCTTCAATGGAGTTTAATTGATAAAGGGTTTTGAGTGGAAGTTCTTTGATATTTTTGCTAGTTTCTATGGCAAGAGCAGGTTTTAAGTGAGTAATGGCATAATAAGTTAGAGAGTTTTGCTGTTCTTCATCTTTGAAGCGAGTTTCAGTGTTTCTTACTCCAAAAGTGTGAAAATCATAATGTAATTCTTTGTTGAGTTTGGTTTCAATTTCTTTGGCTATTTCATCAAGATTTCCAAAAGGAATATTATCAAGCATCTTTTGATCGATAACATAAGTTTGTCCCCACGCCTTTGGATTAAAGATTGAATTTTCCCATTTTTCTCGGTAAAATCCGTGTCCATCGTGAAGGTTAATTACAAAATTTACTTTAGGACTAGTGATAATCTCTTTGATACTAGCAACATTGTCAAAATCAGGATCATTAGGTGCAATATGGGCAAATTTACGATTCATATCCTTGTAGATTCCGCGCTTAAAGGCTAAAATACTATCAGGATTGAGATTGGGCACAACCAAAACATTGCCTTTTAGAATATGATAAGAATCTGCCAAAATACTAGGCGCAAAATATCCGCCAGGCTCATCCCCATGAATACCGCCAATGACAAGCAAAGTTGATCCATCGTTATCGCCTTTGAGTTCATAGAGATTAAAAGGAGTATTTTTGGCGTTTATAAAATTTAAGCCAAAAAGAAAAAGGATAAAGATTTTAAAGAAAAATAATTTCACAAAATTCCCTTCAGTGTCATCTTAATATAAAGTAAGCCATTTCTAAAATACGATGAGAATATCCCCACTCATTATCATACCAAACCATAACCTTTGCCATATCCTCTAGAACAAAAGTTAAATCCAAAGCCACAACTCCACTTAAGGGGCAATTGACAAAATCTTGAGAAACACCATAAGATTCATCAACGCCCAAGATTCCCCTTAAATGACCAAGTGCAGCTTGTTTAAAAAGAGTGTTAATGGATTCTTGAGTGGCATTTTTTAGGAGATTAACATTGAGATCAACCATAGAAACATCAGCTACAGGGACACGCACACTATGTCCGTGGAGCTTATTTTTCATCTGGGGCAAGACTAAATGCAAGGCTTTTGCTGCTCCAGTTGTCGTGGGTATGATGTTAATTCCAGCAGCTCTTGATCGCCTAAAATCACCCTTTCTATGCACAGAATCAATGAGATTTTGATCATTTGTGTAGCTGTGAATGGTGGTTAAAATTCCATTTTTAACGCCAAAGTTTTCATCTAATAGTTTGATAACAGGGGCTAATGCGTTAGTTGTGCAGCTTGCATTAGAGATAATTTTTTCTCCCTTATAATCTTGATGATTGACACCAAGAACAAAAGTTTTTGTAGAATCTTTTGCAGGAGCTGATAAAATCACGCGTTTAGCTCCCTTTTGCAAATGGCATTCAACAAGGTCGCTTTCTAAAAATAATCCACTTGCTTCAATAACAATATCAGCTCCGCAAATATCAATTTCTTGCGGAGTTTTTGCATTGCTAAAGGGGATTTCTATACCATTAAAAACAAAACGATTAGTTTGTGAATTATAAGAATCTAAAGTGATGGTGTGAGTTTGATGGACAGAATCATGCACAAAAAGATAAGCAAGCATTTGAGAATCAGCAAGATCATTAATGCCAACAATTTCAATTTTATCCTGCATTTCGCATAGCGCAACGCGTGCAATGCAGCGTCCGATTCTGCCAAATCCGTTTAAAAAAACTTTAACTTTTTCCATTAATTCCACCAACAAGCGCTTTTAAAAGCGCAATTGTAACATAAAAAAATAAAGAATTAAGATTTATTTTTCGCTAAATTAGGGTATAATGTGATTTCTAAAATATTTATAAAAAAATAAAGGAAATGAAATGTCATTGTATGATAGAAAGCCAATGAATAACTATGGGCAGTATACAGAAAGTAGCTTTGCGCAAAGTGATATGGCATTGGTTAGCTTTGTAAAACAGACTTATCAGCTTTTTGCAGGTTCGCTTTTAGCAGCAACTATTGGTGCTTATATTGGTATTAGCACTTTAGGTGGTGTGGTAGCGCAGTATTACATTGGATTTGTAATTTTAGAGCTTGCATTGCTTGTTGGATTGTTTTTTACCAAAGCAAAACCGGGCATTAATCTTTTGATGCTTTTTGCTTTTACTTTCGTGAGTGGTTTGACATTAACTCCAATTCTTAGCAGAGTGCTTGGAATGCCTGGTGGAGCTTCTATTGTAGCACAGGCGTTTTTATTGACAACAGCGATTTTTGGCGTAATGAGTATTTTTGCACTTCGCACTAAAAAAGATTTAGCGAGTATGGGCAAGATTCTGTTTATTGCTTTGATTGTTGTTGTGATTGGCTCACTTATCAATCTTTTTTTGGGAAGTCCGATTTTGCAAGTTGCAATTGCAGGGGTAAGCGCAATTTTATTTAGTATTTTCATTGCCTATGATACACAAAATATCGTAAGAGGACTTTATGATAGCCCCGTTACGGCAGCAGTAAGCCTTTATTTAGATTTTTTAAATCTCTTTGTGTCCTTGTTGCAATTGCTTGGAATCTTTGGATCTAGAGAGGAATAAGAGCTTTGAATCAACTCTCTGATTCAGAGTTAAGAATACTTGATGCCAATCTTAATCGTTTAAGAGAAGGTATTAGAGTAGTTGAAGACATTTTGCGCTATAGCTTTAATGAAAAAGCTTTGGCGCTCAAACTAAAAGATCTTCGCCATTCTTGCAGATTAAAAAATTTTCATTCTTTGTTGAATTCAAGAGATTCTCAAAATGATGTTTTAAAAACTTCTATACCACAAGAACAAATACGAAAAGGTTTGAAAGATATTGTGATTGCTAATTTTAAGCGCACTCAAGAATCAGCGCGAGTTTTAGAAGAGATTCTTAAGCTTCAAAAAATTGAAGAAAGTGAGCAATTTAAAAATATCCGTTACGCTCTTTATGTTTTGGAAAAAGAAATCTTTAATGCTTTGTTTATGAATTAGATTTCTTTCTTTTATTGCTTAAAGCAGCCAAGATTCCACCACAAGCAATTAATGCCATTCCTGAAATAACAAGGGCATTAGGAATCTGATCGCCCAAAATGATCCCCGCTAAAGTCGCCATAAAAATCGTAACATAGCTAATTGCTCCAATAATGGGTGGATTTCCTAGCATATAGGCTTTTGTAAGGTAGATTTGCGCATAAGTTGAGACAACTCCAAGTCCAAGGACTAAAATCCATTCATAAAAAGTAGGCATAACAAAAGGCATAAATAAAGAGATAGGGTAGTTTTCATAAGGAACAAGCTGTGTTAAAAGGGGAAGAAGTGAGCCAAAAAATCCTAATGAACCAATAATGATTCTAGGATCATAATTTTTGGCTAACTCTGCCACTGAGAGATAGGCTAAAGCAGCGGCTACCCCACTATAGATTCCTATGCTTAATCCCCAAAAGCTTAAATGGAGATTTTGAGGATTGGAGATGAGTAAGATTCCACTAAAGCCAAGAAAAATAGCAATCCAGACTTTAAAAGAGACTTTTTGGCGGATAAAAAATACACTAAAAAGAGCCAAAAAGATAGGCGAGGTGTAAGAAAAGGCAAAGGCGATTCCAAGGGGCATCACAGACATATTATAAAAATATGCTATCATCGCACTTCCACCAGCAAAACCACGAAAAATCAAAATAAATGGTCTGCCACCTTGTGGCGTTTTTGGGGGTTTGAGTGCTAGAGCAATGAGAACCCAAACAAGCCCAAAGAAATTTCTAGCAAAAGCAACTTCAATGGCAGGTAGATTTGGCGTTAAGACTTTAACAAACATTCCCATAAAAGTAAAAAGCAAGGCAGCAATAAGCATAGCTATAATAGCTTGTTTGTTTTGATACATTTTTATTCTTTTTTTGAAGTTTTGCTGAATCATACTCTTTTTAGTCTTATGGTTTAATTTGACAAAAGAGGCGCTTAATAGGTAAAATTTGCTTTTTTAAAGGGCTTTTATGGATAAAATTTATGGAACTATTGCGATTATGGGGCGACCTAATGCGGGGAAAAGCTCACTTTTTAATCGTTTTTGTAAATCAAGAATTGCTATTACCTCTGAGATTGCTGGGACAACAAGAGATGTAAAAAAGGCTAATGTTACTTTAAAGGACACTCCCTTTTTGCTACTAGATACAGGTGGGCTTGATGAGAGTGATTCTTTGTTTGTGCAGGTTACAAAACATTCGCATAGCGCTGGAGAGAGTGCGGATTTGATTTTGTATGTTGTTGATGGCAAAATGCCCCCAAATCCTTTGGATAAAAAAATCTTTTATGCCTTGCAAAAGAAAAATTCCAATATTTTTTTGGTGGTCAATAAAATCGACAATGACAAGGAGCAAAGTAACGCTTGGGAATTTAGTGAATTTGGTGCTTGTCATACATTTTTTGTGTCAGTATCCCACAATCGTGGAATTGGAAAATTAGAAGATAGTATTGTTAGGTTGCTAAAAAAAGATTCGCTCACACAGCTTTTTAATGTAGATGAAGAAGAAACATTGGAAGAGTTTTTGGAAGCTTCTGTGGCACAGGAAACAGAAGAAGTTATTAATATAGGGATTATAGGCAGAGTAAATGTGGGCAAAAGCTCACTTTTGAATGCACTTTTAGGGCAAGAGCGATCGGTGGTTTCTAGTAAGGCAGGGACAACGATTGATCCTGTTGATGAAATGGGTGAGATTGAAGGCAGAAAAGTAAATTTTGTGGATACAGCGGGTATTAGACGCCGAGGAAAAATTGAAGGATTGGAGAAATTTGCGCTTAATCGCACTAGAGAAATTTTAAAAAGATCAGATATTGCAGTTTTAGTTTTAGATGCTTCAAGTCCTTTTGTGGAGTTAGATGAAAAAATTGCTGGTTTGATTGATGAATTTAAGCTTGGCGTTATTGTGGTATTAAATAAATGGGACATTGCTCACAAAGACTACAAGGGGATTATGGAAGATTTTAGATTGCGCTTTAAGTTTTTGGATTATGCGCCTATTTTAACCATTTCAGCAAAAAATGGACGCCATATTCAAAAATTAGAGCAAGAGATTTTGAAGGTTTATGAGCATTTTTCTTATCGTATCCCGACGGCTAAGCTTAATGAAATAATTAAGGAAGCCACGATGCGACATCCTATTCCAAGTGATAGGGGTAAGATTGTCAAGGTTTATTATGTGACACAATTTGAGACAAAGCCACCTCAAATTGCCTTGATTATGAATCGCCCTAATAGTTTGCATTTTAGCTACAAGCGTTATTTGGTTAATTTTTTGCAAGAAAGGTTTGATTTTAGCGGAATACGCATTATTTTTATTGCGAGAGGAAAAAATGCTTTTGAGGAAACAAAACAAAAGAATTTTGAGGAATAATTTATAGGTTTAGAATCTAAAAATGGAACGACTGAGTTTTAACTAATATCTATAAACACTTATTTTAAGTATTTATAGATTTTTTAAAGAAACTTAAAAGAATCCTATTTATAAAAACAAAATTTCATCAATGCTAATCAAGGTTATAAAAAATTCTTTTTATATTTGTTTGTATAAATCAAAATTAATTGCTTTGCGAGAGAGATTCACCACCAAACACCTTCATTTCGTGCTTTACTTTTGGCAATTAAATCAATATCCCCTTCTCTCTCACTAAGCCAAGTCCATTCCTTTACATTAAGAGTGAACCAATCACATTCAAGTAAATTACAATGAGTAAACATTCCCAAACAACCCAAATCATACTTATTTCCCTTGCAATGATAAGTTTCTTTGTCGATTTTTATCATTCCTGATTCTTTGGCATATTCATCTATCCTTTTATACATATCTTCTAAATTATATTTGCCTTCTTTTAAAATCTTTTCTTCATCTAAAACTATTCTTGTGCCTAAAAGTGGGTATGCCATTTTTATCCTTTCATGCATTATTAATTCCAATTATAGAAAATAAAATCTATTTTTCTAATATAATTTAAGTGATAGGTAGGATTGAATTTGCAAAAATTAAAAATTTGGTATTTAGCTTTTTATATTTTTCTTTCTTTTTTAAATTTATTTTATAGTATAATATTTTTGTTGTGATGATAAGAAATTAAGTTTTATATATTGCTTACGGAATTAGTTGGAGAATTTAGTAAAAAATTCGGTATTAATTCTTATGAAAATAATGCGGTTAATAAAAGGTAAGTATTATTTTGAAATCTGATTTTAGCCTAGGAATACAAAGGGTTTAAAATGGACAAGGGAATGAAGATTCTTGAACTTTATGGTGAGTTAGCAAAACTCTTACAAGATGAAGAATTAGTGAAAAATTTAAAAGAGCTTTATAAAAAACATCCTGAAAAATTTGATAATTTCAAAAAGGTTTCTGATTTTATAAAAGTTTTTGACACGCAAAATAAAAGGTAAAATTTTTTTGAGATTATAAATGCAAAGTTAAGATTTCACAAGGAGAAGAAAATGAGCAACAAAATAGAGAATTATCCAAACATAGAGAAGTTACAGACAATATTAAACGAATTAGCATTTCATCAAATACACCAAGCGTGGATAGACAAGAAAATTCCACAACACAGCTTGATAATACTAGAGAGATGGGCAGAGTTTTATCCAAATACAATCAAGAATCTAGGAATGTCAGATCTAATGACACTAGCATTACCACAAGCACAAATGGAGCTAGAAATCTTGGAGAGCAAAGAAGCGGACAAGAAGAGAGAACAGGGGCTAACAGATATGGAAATACTAGCAGAAGAGCAAATCAATCTCAATCAATACATAGCAATAGAACCCCAAATTTATTCTCCTTTGTTTCAAGAAATGATGATGAAAGACAAGGAACAGATGCAAGAAGAAACAATCAACGATCAGTATTGGAAACTCCAACAAGAATTAATGGATATGAGAGAAAAAATCTTAAATCTGGACGAAAATTAGATTTTGTAAGCGATGATGAAGTCTATCTTGGCTCTTTAAAAGATAGATTTCAAAAAAACCTTCAAGCCATTAAGCTTTCAAAAATTATTGAACAAGAAAACCGCTATGCCACTAAACAAGAACAAGAAATTCTAAATAAATTTTTAGGATAGAGTGAATATTTTCTCTATCTCAATACCAAGATTATATAGCAAATTTAAATTTTAGAAAGACATAAATTGATGACTACTCAGGCAAAGTAGAAATTAATGAAAGACAAGCGGAAGTGGGTGGGCGTAGTCATCCCCACCATCCCATATTTAATGACTTCAATTTTCGTAAATCCGCAAAGGATTTTAAAGCAAAATTAGAAGAATTTAGCAACAAAAATAAGAACCATACTCAAACCAAAGAAAAGGAGTTAAAATGATGAGTAAGCTCATAGTTATTAATAATCAACAAGTGCAATTTAACTTCAAAGATAATCAAATATTTTGCACTAGCCTAGATGTAGCTAAGGTTTTTGGGAAACAACATAAAAATGTTTTAAGAGATATCGAAAACATTTTAAATGATTTGCGAGAAATAGGGACTTCTAATGATCTACTCAATTTTGAGCTTTCATTCAAAGTCCATAAAATACAAGGCTTTAAAGGTAGAGAAAGAAAATGCCCATATTATAATCTAACTCGCGATGGTTTCTCTCTTTTAGCAATGGGCTTTACAGGCAAAAAAGCTTTACAATTCAAAATCGCTTTCATCAATGCTTTTAATGAAATGGAAAAACTTTTACAAAAAGAAATTAAAAGCCTCAATAAATACTTAACAGATTTAATGGAACTCATTTATCCAAATTTACCACAAAGTGATTACAAAGTTAGTGTGGTTATCACAGATAACCCTTATTCCAAAGAAGCTAAAAATGTATTTTCTTTAAATTATCTTGTCGATAATCGCACACCAAAAGATCCAAAGAAGTTGCAATGAGTGATAAAGAATTACAAAAAGAAATATTAGCCTTAGAAAACGATGTTAAGCAACTAGAAGCAACTATTAATGCAATCAAGAAAAGAATTACTCATCTTAAAGACATTGCTTGGGATAGACAAAGCAAAAAAGAAAGCTCTCAAATGTATAAAGTATTAAAAGATACTAAAGAGCATACAAGAGTTAAAAGCAATGTAGGAGATATAAAAGTAGATAAAGACTTTATGGAAAAATAAATTAAAAAGTATTTAGATAATCCAAATTCAAGAGGAATGGTTACTACACAAGAAATGCTTTCATTCCCTAAGGTGGCTAAAGGTGTGGAAGCAGAGTATGATGAAAGATATCAGGGGTATAGTTGGAAAACCAAAGCAAATGATGGAAGTATTTTAAACTATGGTGAAAGAGATTTTGGAAAAGGACATAGATTATTAACTGCTCACAGCAAAACAGAGAGGGACGAACGGGGTCAGCTTCGCCAAGAGTTTAACGACCTCGATTTTCACAACTCTGTTGGAAATATTATACCACAACAAAACCAATCTGTGAATGATTTTAAACAAAGTGGTTGATTTTATAAGGGAGTACAAAAGTATTTAACGAGCTATATCAAAGATAGTAATAATACTAGAATTTGCGACTAAGAAAGCAATAGTGGCATTTTTAGAATAGCAACAGATAAAATCAAGGGGAGGGTCTCATCCCGCCACTATCCCCCTCTGATGGGATCAGTATAACATTCTATTCTGATAGAAATCTTAATAAACAAATGGAATTTAAAATATAAACGTTACGGATGCAAGGGTTAATAAAATACAATATGGTGGCCACGACTGGACTTGAACCAGCGACCACTACCATGTCAAGGTAGTGCTCTACCAACTGAGCTACGCGACCTTTAAAACAAGAAGCATTGATAAAAGAGAGTGAAATTCTATCAAACCGCTCTTTTATTTTTTCTTAAAAAAGGTTTGAAGAATGATGAGAAATACTCCAAGATTAATCATCATATCTGCAAAATTGAAAATTGCAAATTCAAATTTATAATGCCAATAAATATAATCTACAACGCCAATATGCAAGAATCGATCAAGAATATTTGAAATGCCACCACCAAAGATAATGCCAATAGGTAAAGAATGGGCTTGAAAAATTTCTTTATGTTTCCAAAGATAAGCAAAGATTCCAATAAGCAAAAGAATTTGAAGATATTTTAACCATTCTTTTAAGAAATCAAAGAGAGAAAATGCAACCCCTTGATTATAAGCAAGCACCAAAGAAATAATATTTCCTTGATATTCAAAGTTATTCTGCACAAACCACCACTTGATGGCTTGATCAATTAATAAAACAAAAAATAAGGCTAGAGAAAAACTAACTAAGGATTTTTTTGTCATCAATAAAGCTTTCCTTTAAAGAATGTTTCGCACTCGCGCAAAACTTTTTCAAGCATTTTTGTGTCCTTGCCTTCAAGCAAGATGCGTAGTTTGTTTTCTGTTCCGCTGTAGCGAATTAAATGGCGAATCTTTTTGCTTTCAATTTCCTTAAGAAGCGTTTGGTAGTTTTCTAATGTATCTAAGTTGGGTTTACTTTGGACATTGATATTTCTTAGGATTTGTGGATAGAGCTTGAAGCAATCAAGCGCTTTTGAGGCTGTTTTTTTGGATTGCAAAATATAAGCCATTGTCTGCAAAGCACTTACTAATCCATCACCTGTTTTGGCAAAATCACTAAAAATAATATGCCCACTTTGCTCCCCACCAAAATTAAGACCATTAGCTAACATACTCTCTAATACATATTTATCACCAACATTAGAACGGATAGTTTTAATTCCGTGTTCGCTTAGAAATTCTTCTAGGGCATAATTGCTCATAATAGTTGCCACTACGGTATTGTTTTTTAGCGTGTTGTTTTGTTTGGCAGCAAGTGCTAAAACCCCAATGAGTTTATCTCCATGCACCACTTCACCCTTTTCATCAACAACTACTAATCTATCAGCATCTCCATCAAGAGCAAAGCCAATATCAGCTCTTACTTTGCGCACTTCTTCTTGAAGCATTAAAGGTTGTGTAGCACCACAATTTTCATTAATATTAAAGCCATTTGGAGAATCATTAATCACAAAAACTTCTGCTCCAAGTTCGCTAAAAATCGTAGGAGCAACCTTGTAAGCCGCTCCATTAGCACAATCAAGCACTACGCGGATTCCATGTAAGCTTAAATCTTTTGGAAAAGAGTTTTTAATATGCACAATATAGCGCCCTACAACATCATCAATTCGCTTACTGGAACCAATTTCTTTGCCACTTTTTTGTGCAGATTCTAGCAATGATTCATCATAATAGATTTTTTCAATGTTTTCTTCATCTTTTTCATCAATTTTATAACCACTTTTGCCAAAAAATTTGATTCCATTGTCCATAAAGGGATTGTGACTAGCGCTAACCATAATTCCACCATCACATCGCATATCTTCTGTAAGATAGGCAATGGCAGGAGTTGGCATAGGTCCAATTTGAATCACTTCATAGCCCACCGCAGTTAGTCCGCTTACAAGCGCATTTTCTAGCATATAGCCACTACGCCTTGTGTCTTTGCCTACCAAAATTCGGTTAGTTTTAGAATGTTCTTGGTAGTAGATTCCTGCTGCAATCCCTAATTTTAAGGCACAAAATGCATTGAGCTTTACTCCTGCTTCCCCTCTTACTCCATCAGTTCCAAAAAGTTTCATAATGACTACCTTTGAAATTTAGTTTTTCTTAAGCACTTTTATTTGCTTTTAATAAAAATTAAAATAAAATTTTAGCTTAAATTTTTTTATAAAAGGATTAACGCTCTATGGCAAATCATAAATCAGCAGAAAAACGTATCAGACAAACAAAAAAGCGCACAGAGAGAAATCGTTACTATAAAACAAGAATCAAAAATATGACAAGAAGCTTAAAAGAGGCGATTGAGGCAAAAGATCTTAGCAAATCTCAAGAAGTTATGAAGCAGATTAATCAAGCATTTCACAGCTATGTAAGCAAGGGAATCTTGACAAAAAATACTGCTGCAAGAAAAGTTAGTCGTTTAAATTCTTCTGTTAAAAAACTTGCTTTAGCTAACGCTTAAAGTTAGCTAAATTCCTAATTCATAAATGTTAGCTTCAAAATTAAAACCTTTCATTGATCGCTATGATGAGATTAGCAATTTGCTTATACAGCCGGAGATTCTAAGTGATATAAAAAGAATGACTGAACTAAGCAAAGAGCAGAGTGATTTAGAAAAGCTTGTCCAAAAATCTAAACAATATTTGAAAAATCTTGAAAGCATAGAAGAAAATAAAGGGCTTTTAGATGATAAGGAATTAGGGGATTTAGCCAAAGAAGAGATTAAAGAAGCGGAATTAGAAAATGAGAATCTAGAATCAGAAATTAAGATTCTATTGCTACCCAAAGACCCTAACGATGAAAAAAATATTTATTTGGAATTGCGCGCAGGAACGGGAGGAGATGAGGCAGGAATCTTTGTTGGAGATTTGTTTAAAGCTTATGTTCGCTATGCTGAATCAAAGGGCTGGAAAGTTGAGATTATTAGTTCTAGCGAAAATAATGTGGGCGGATATAAAGAAGTCATTGCTCTTATTAAGGGTAAGGGCGCATATTCTCGTTTGAAGTTTGAAGGTGGGACACATCGGGTGCAACGAGTGCCAGAGACAGAATCGCAAGGTAGAATCCACACTTCAGCAATCACCGTGGCTATTATGCCAGAAGTTGATGATGTGGAAGTGGTGATTAATCCTAATGATTTAAGGATTGAAGTTTTTCGTGCGGGCGGACATGGTGGGCAGTGTGTTAATACCACTGATTCTGCTGTGCGTATCACGCATATCCCAACAGGCATTAGTGTTTCAATGCAAGATGAAAAATCCCAACATAAAAACAAAGATAAAGCTTTAAAGATTCTAAAGGCTAGAATCTATGAAGCTGAGCTTGAAGCTCAAATGGAGCAAAATGCAGAAGCAAGAAAATCCCAAGTGGGAAGTGGAGATAGAAGCGAGAGAATCCGCACTTATAACTATCCGCAAAATCGCCTAAGTGATCATAGAATTAGCTTAACCTTGTATAGTTTAGAGGAGATTATGCTAAATGGTGATTTAGATCAGGTGATTGAGCCTATTATTGCTTATTTCCAAGCAGAAGCATTGCAAAATAGTGGAATTGCTTAGGAAATTGCATTTTTTAAGGATTTTTTTACATTTTTTTATTATAATTACAATTTTCTTACGGACAGATGGGTGAGTTGGCTGAAACCACATCCCTGCTAAGGATGCGTAGTCGCAAGATTACCGAGAGTTCGAATCTCTCTCTGTCCGCCACTTATTTCTTACCTTAACAAAATCCAATTTTTGAAAGTTTTGATTATTTTTTTGTATTTTAGTATTTTTTAAAAGTCATAAAAAATGCTTGATTGTTATAAAAAAGATTCTAGAAAATTAATTAGAATATACTTATTTGAGAATTTATAAAAGAGTTTATTTATCTTTTGGATAAACTTTTATAAAATTTTCAAAAAACTTGGTTAAAATTCATAGTAAAAAAGTGGTGTGGTATGCTAGAACAAGATTTACAAATCAAACAAATTTTACAAGAAGCAAAGACTATTGCTATTTTGGGACTTTCACCAGATGAGAGTAAGCCTAGTAATAAGGTAGCAAAATACCTTTTAGAACAGGGTTATAGGGTGATTCCTATTTATCCTAAAGGTGGTGAGATTCTTGGGATCACTGCTTATTGCACTTTACAAGAAGCATTTAGTGGTGAGGCTAAAAAAGGTGGAATTGATATTTTAAATATCTTTCGCAAAAGTGAAGCGATTCTTGGAATAGCAAAAGAAGTGCTAAGTTTGGAAGCTAAACCAAAGTGCGTGTGGGTGCAGCTTGGTCTTTTTAGTCCCAAATCCAAAGAGATTTTAGAAAATCAAGGTATTTCATATTTTGAAAATTTATGCATTAAATTAGAACATCAAAGGTTGTTTGCATGATTCCATTGGCAAAAATTATGGATGCAAGCCGCAGATTAAAAGGGATAGCGGAGCATACAAAGTTGGCTTTTGCCCCAAAACTTAGTCAATTAAGTGGTGCAAAAATTTATGTCAAGCAGGAAAATTTACAAAATACGGGCTCTTTTAAATTGCGAGGAGCATTTAATAAAATTGCTTCATTGACTACAGAGGAGCGAGAAAAGGGCGTGGTTGCTTCAAGTGCCGGGAATCACGCTCAAGGTGTTGCCTATAGCGCAAAGCATTATGGAATCAAGGCAGTTATTGTGATGCCCGAATCAACTCCTTTATTAAAGGTAATGGGGGTAAGAGAGCTTGGCGCAGAGGCAATTTTATATGGTAATAATTATGATGAAGCTTATGCATACGCCTTGGAATATGCGCAAAAAAATAATTTGCATTTCATCCACCCTTTTGCAGATGATGAGGTTATCGCAGGGCAGGGGACAATCGCTTTAGAAATGATAGAAGATCAAAATAATCTCACAACTATTGTTGTGCCTATTGGTGGTGGTGGATTGATTTCAGGGGTGGCAGCTGCTTATAAGCAAATGTTGCCTAGCGTTAGAGTGATAGGTGTTGTGGCTCAAGGTGCTCCTGGAATGTATCACTCATTTTACAAAAAGTCTATCCAAACCACGAAATCCGTGCGAACAATCGCTGATGGAATTGCGGTGCGCGATGTGAATGAAAAGAATTTTAATTATATCTTAGAATGCGTAGATGAGATTGTAGTGGTGGATGATGAAGAAATTGCTAATGCAATTTTGTATCTACTAGAAAAACAAAAATTAGTTGTGGAGGGTGCTGGGGCAAGTGTTGTAGCAGCGCTTTTGCATCAAAAATTTAAAATCAATCCAAATGAGTTAATTGGCTTAGTCTTAAGTGGTGGCAATATTGATGTTACTATGCTTGGTGTAATTATTGAAAAAGGTTTGGTGCGCTCTCATCGCAAAATGCGCTTTAGCGTGGTGTTGGTTGATAAACCCGGAAGTCTGCAATCTTTAAGTAATTTACTCTCAAAGCTTGGAGCAAATATTGTTAAAATTGATTTTGACAGGACTTCTACTTCTTTGGGTTATGGTGATGCAAATGTGATTGTAATGTTGGAGACAAAAGGCAAAGATCACCAAGAAGAAATTCGCGAAGAATTGCATAAAAATGGTTATGAATTTATAGAAATGTAGGTTTCTTTTGAGCGAAAACAAAAAGGCTTATCTTTTTTTATTTTTTATTTTATTGATTGATTTTTTCTTACTTTTGTGGGTGGGCAAAAATTTAAGCATTAGTTTTTATGAAGCACAATCTTTTTTTAATCCGCACGATTTTGCTGGATATTATGCCAAATTAAGTGTTTCTTTATTTGGTAGAAGTGATATTGGGCTTAGAATCGGATTCTTGCTTTTGCATTTGTGTAATAGTGTTTTAATGTTTTTATTAGCAAAAACATTCTTAAAGCGCCCTAGTGATGCGGTGTTTTGCGCATTACTATTTTTACTTTTGCCTGGTGTAAATGCAGGGGCGATTCTAATTTCTAATAGCGGAATCGTGATTTTTTTTAGCTTGCTTTTATGTTTGTGGCATCAAAAAACGCAAAAATTTCCTTATTGGCTTTTGTTGATGATGGCTTTTGTAGATAAGAGTTTTTCGTTGGTGTTTTTGGCTTTGATTTTTTATGGAATTGCTCATAAAAATACCTTTTTGGTTTTTGCCTCTTTAATGTGTTTTGCGGTTAATATGTATTTGTTTGATTTAGGGATTGGAGGACATCCTGAAAGTCATTTTGTGGATATGATTGGACATTTGCTCCTTATTTTTTCTCCTTTGGTTTTTTTATATTTTTTATATATGATTTATCGATTTGCAAACTCTAAAGCTAAGCCTTTAATGTGGTATATTGTTGTGGTGGCTTTGAGTTTTATTTTTATTTTTTCATTGCGTCAAAGGGTGGATATTGAATCTTTTGCGGCTTTATTGATGGTTGGTATTCCTTTGATGGTGAATTTATATTATTCGGGGCTTAGAGTTAGGTTGCCTAAGTTTAAAGGGCGTTACAAAATTCCATTTAAAATTACATTGGCTATTTTGTTGTGTATGACGGGGTTGTTAATCTTTTCGAAGCCTTTGTTTGTAGTGCTTTCTAATGAGGAAAATCATTTTGCTTATCGGCATTATATTGCTCAAGAATTAGCAAAAGAGCTTAAAGAGCAAAAAATCAAGGCAGTTAGAACTGAAGCAAGAATGCAAGAGAGATTATTGTTTTATGGAATTCAAAAAGGGGGGAGAAAATTAAGCCAAATTTATAAAAAAGATTCCATTAAAATCCCAATTATTTATTATGATAAAGAAGTTACCACATTTTATGTTCAATAAAGCCTTTAGTTTATTTGAGATTTTACTAGTTTTAGGAATTTTGGGTATTTTAAGTGGGGTTGGTTATTTATTTTATCCAAAAACTGCGATAAACTTAGCTCAAGAGCAGATTATCAATCATTTAAATTACACGCGATTCTTGGCTTTGAATACCTCTAAAGATATTACACAAAGCTTATTTTGTCAAAGTGATTTTTGTCAAGATGAGAGAAGTAGATTTGAAGAGAGTTACTGGAGATTGCAATTTTCTAATCTAAAAAACATTGAGTGGGCGTATTCTATCTTTAGTGATAGTGCAAGGAGTTCAAAGACGAAAAATTTTGATGATAGACCTATGGATTCTTTTGAAGTGGCAAGGGATCCTATGAGTGGAAAATATTTAAGCGTTTATACTTATAATAATACGAAATTTGCTAATACGCTAAGAGAGGGTGATTTGTCAATCTCCAAAAGATATGGGGTGATCAAAGTACAAATGTATGGGGGCTGTGGGAATCAAAGTGGCGGTAGGGTGATTTTTGATAATAGGGGGTTTTTGAGGTGCAAAAAAACTGGAGAAAAGGTGAGTTTTCCAACTAAGGAGGTGGTTTTGGAATTAAGCGATCATTTTGGGAATTCACTTAGGGTTTGCATTTTTGAAAATGGACTTGTTAAAAAATGTTAAAAATTATACAAAATTGTGCTACAATAAAAAAATATTTTTAAGGCTTAAAAGATTAAAACGACAGAAAAAAATAAAATTGCTAAAAAGCATTTTGGACAGAATTTTTTACAAGATGAGAAAGTTTTATCACAGATTGTCCAATCCATTCCCAAGGAATTTAGAGATTTAAGATTCATTGAAATTGGGGCTGGCTTAGGTGATCTAACAAATAAGCTATTAAGCTTAGGAAATATCACTGCTTATGAGGTTGATAAGGAATTAATCCCTTATTTGAAAGAGCGTTTTAAAGTAGCCCTTGAAAATGGACAATTAGAGCTCAAAATTGGCGATATAATAGAAATTTGGAGTGGAGAGAGTTTAGAGGATAAGCCTTACTTTCTTATTTCTAATTTGCCTTATTATATTGCCACTTTATTGGTAGTTAAAGCAATTAAAGATCCATTGTGTAAGGGTTGTGTCGTGATGACACAAAAGGAAGTTGCCTTAAAATTTTGTGCGATTCAAAATCAAAGTGATTTTAGTGCTCTTAGTGTTTTAGCCCAAAGCGTAGGGGAAGCAAAGATGCTTTTTGAAGTTCCTCCAAGTGCTTTTGTGCCTCAACCCAAGGTAACTTCAGCCGTATTTTTGATAGAAAAAAATCAGATTCCATCAAGTGATTTTTTTGTAAAGCTAGAAGAATTGCTAAAGATTGCCTTTAGTGCTCCAAGAAAAACGCTTTTTAACAATCTCTCCAAGGTTTATTCTAAAGAAAAAATTATGGAAACTTTGGAGACATTAGGGATTGTTTCTAGTAAAAGACCTCACGAGATTGATACGACCGATTATCACCGACTTTTGAAATTACTATAAAAGGCGGATTATCATGGAAGAAAAAGAAACACAAAATACACAAAATATTCCTTCACAAGAAACAACAGAAACACAAAGGGAGCCAAATAAAAGGCGTTTTAGACCAAGAAACAATCAACAAGGAGAGGAAAAACAAGCTCAAAATGGACAGCATCGACACAATCAACGCTTTTCTAAAAAATCTCAAAATTCTACACAAGGCGATCAGAAATTTCGTAATAAAAATATGGGAGGCAAAGAATCAAGCCATATTGATTTAAAAAAAGCGGTGGAAGTGAATGCAAGAGTGCATCAAAATTCACTCACTACCTATTCTCAAGCACATTTTAATCCTAATACAAAAGTTAGAATTACTCCTATTGGAGGACTTGGAGAGATTGGCGGAAATATGACAATCATTGAAACGCAAAATTCTGCCATTATTATTGATGCGGGGATGAGTTTTCCTGATAGTGATATGCATGGTGTTGATATTTTGGTGCCAGATTTTAGTTATTTAGAAGCAATTAAAGATAAAATTGCAGGGATTGTAATTACACACGCACATGAAGATCATATTGGCGCTATGCCTTATTTATTTAAAAAATATCAATTTCCTATTTATGGGACTCCGCTTCCTTTGGGTTTGATTGGATCAAAGTTTGATGAGCATGGGCTTAAAAAATTCCGCTCTCTTTTCCGCCCAGTAGAAAAGAGAAAACCCATAAGAATTGGTGAATTTGAGATTGAATGGATTCATATCACGCATTCCATTGTAGATTCAAGTGCTTTAGCTATTAAGACAGAAGCAGGAGTGATTTTTCATACAGGAGATTTTAAAATAGATCACACCCCAATAGATGGATATCCAACAGATTTAAATCGAATTGCACATTATGGTGAACAGGGAGTTTTGCTTTTGTTAAGCGATTCAACAAATTCGCACAAATCGGGTTATACGCCAAGTGAAGCAAGTGTTGGACCTGCCTTTGATACGCTTTTTTCTCGCGCTAAGGGGCGTGTGATTATGAGCACTTTTAGCTCTAATATTCATCGCGTTTATCAGGCTATTCAACATGGATTGAAATATGGGCGTAAAGTCTCAGTGATAGGGCGTTCCATGGAAAAAAACCTAGAAATTGCAAGAGCTTTAGGATATATTGATTTGCCACAAAATATTTTTATTGAAGCGCATGAAGTCGCAAAATATGCAGATGAAGAAGTTTTGATTGTAACAACTGGTAGTCAAGGTGAGACAATGAGTGCGCTTTATCGTATGGCAACAGATGAGCATAGGCATATTAAAATTAAGCCAAGTGATATTGTGATTCTTTCAGCTAAGGCGATTCCTGGAAATGAAGGATCGGTGTCTAATATTTTGAATTTTATTAACAAAGCAGGAGCAAAGGTTTATTATCAAGACTTTAGTGAGATTCATACAAGCGGACACGCTGCACAAGAAGAGCAGAAGCTTATGTTGCGACTTGTAAAGCCCAAATTTTTCTTGCCAGTGCATGGAGAATATAATCATATTTTAAAGCACAAAGAAACAGCTATTTCTTGCGGAATTGATGAAAAGAATATTTATCTTATGGAAGATGGTGATCAAGTGGAAGTAGCACATAATTATTTGCGTAAAGTCCGAAGCGTAAAAACCGGCAAAACATATATTGATAATCAAGTTAATGCAACTATTGCTAATGATGTTGTTTTGGATAGACAAAATTTGGCTGAAAATGGGATTGTTAGCGTGATGGTGCAAATTGATAAGGCTAAAAATGCCCTTATTGGTAAGCCTAGAGTGCAAACTATGGGAATTATTGCGAATAAAGATATTATGAGTTTTAATAAAGAGATTGAAGAGTTTTTTAGTCTTTTTGTTAAAAATTGCAAAAAAGAACTCTATAATAGCCAAAAAGCAATGGAGAATGAGGTGCGTAATGCCCTAAGAAAGCTAATGTTTAAGAAAACTAAGCGTTATCCTATTATTTTTCCAAATATTATTTTTAATTAGAATCCTTGTGATTCTTGTCTAGATTTTATTGAAGGATTGAAATGTTTGAGTGGATTTTGAGTGCAGAAATGTGGGTTGCTTTGCTGACGCTCATTGGCTTAGAGATTGTTTTGGGGATTGATAATATTATTTTTATTGCTATTTTGGTAGGTAGGTTACCAAAAGAGCAAAGACAGAGGGCAAGAATCTTTGGTCTTGGTTTAGCAATGCTAACGCGTTTGATGCTGTTACTCTCACTTTTTTGGATTATGAAGCTTACAACTCCGCTCTTTAGCGTGTTTTCGCAAGATATTTCTGGGAGAGATATTATTTTGATTCTTGGGGGTTTGTTTTTGATTGCAAAATCTACCTTAGAAATCCACCATGATATTGATAATGCCGGTGAAAAGAGTGATGAAAATCTATTAAAAGAAGGAGCTAAGCGAGGATTTTTTAGTGTGCTTATTCAAATTGCAATTTTAGATATAGTGTTTTCGCTTGATTCGGTTATTACAGCAGTGGGAATGGTTAATAATATAGAAATTATGATGATTGCTGTTATTGTAGCGGTTTTGGTAATGATGCTTGCAAGCAAGAGTATTTCAGAGTTTGTTGATGAAAATCCAACCATTAAGATTCTTGCCTTAGCTTTTTTGATTTTGGTGGGCGTAACTTTGGTAGCAGAAGGTTTGGAATTTCATATTTCTAAAGGTTATATTTATTTTGCTATGGCATTTTCTTTGGGGGTGGAATCAATTAATATTTATATCAAAAAGAAACACGCTTCACAAAGGAAATCTTAAAAAATGGCTACCAAAACCCTAACTATTATTGATACTTTTGGTTTTTTATTTCGGAGTTACTTTGCACTTCCGCCACTTAAGAATCACAATGGATTTCCAACAGGACTTTTGACAGGCTTTGCAAATTTAATTATGCAGTTACATAAGGATTATCCTAAAGACTATCTAGTGTTTGCCCTTGATTCTAAAGGAGAGAATTTTCGCAAACAAATCGATCCGCTTTATAAAGCAAATCGCCCAGAAGTGCCACAGGATTTGAAATTGCAACTTGAGGTTGCCATAAGATGGGTAGAAGATATGGGCTTTAAAAATATTAGTATTGAAGGCTTTGAAGCAGATGATGTGATTGCTTCTATTAATAAGCAAGTCAATAAGCTTGATGTTAATGTGCGAATTATTAGCCACGATAAGGATCTTTATCAGCTAATTGATAAAGATACTTTTTTGTTTAATCCTAGCAAAAAAGAAGAAATTAGAGAAGAAGAATGTAAAGAAAAATATGGCGTTTATCCTAGTCAATTTGTAGATTATCAAAGTATTGTGGGTGATGGTGTAGATAATGTCCCCGGGGTGAAGGGCATTGGGGCAAAGGGTGCGGCTAATTTGCTAAATAATTTTGGTAGCTTAGATGCAATTTATGAGCATTTAGATGAGATTCCGCAAAAGCGAACTAGGGAGCTTCTAAGTGTGGCTAAAGACGATGCATATCGCAGTAGAGAGCTTGTAAGGCTTAGAGATGATTTGTTAGAAGAGTTTGATTTAAGTGAATGTAAAATGCCTCAAGACTCGCCCTTGCTTAAAATCTTGGATTCTTTAAGAGAATATGATTTAAATAGTATTTTAAAAAAAATAAACAAAAATGCTACACCTCAAATAAAAGATACACCAATCAAATCACAAGAAAACAAGCAAAAAAAGCAGTTTGTTTATAAGCCACATTTGATTGGGAGTGATTTAGAGCTTAGGGAATTTTTTATGGCATTGCCCAAAGAGAGTATTTTTTCTTTTGATACTGAAACAACTTCTTTAGATGTAAGAAAGGCAAAGATTGTTGGCTTCTCTTTTAGTGTAAATGGTATAGATTGTTATTATGTCCCTATTGCACATAATTATTTGGGTGTTGAATCGCAAGTGAGTTTGGAATGTGCTAGAGAGTGTATTAAGCAGATTTTTCAATCTCAATGCGTGATTGGTCATAATCTCAAATACGATCTCGAAATTCTAAAAACAAATTTTGATTTTGTTGCAGAGGATTTTTCAAAAGTACGCGATAGTATGCTTTTGGCTTGGCTTTTACAGAGTGATTCTCTTTGCAATTTAGATTTTTTGATGAAAAAATATTTTAATCACGAAATGATTCATTACAAAGACATTGTAGGTAAAAATGAAAATTTTTCAAATATCTCAATTCAGCGTGCATGTGAGTATGCTAGTGAAGATGCAGCAGCTTGCTATCAGCTTTATTTTAAACTTCAAAGCTTAGCGGATAAATCGCTTTTGGAGATCGCACAAAAAGTGGAATATCCCTTTATTCAAAGCTTGATGAGTATGGAGTTATTAGGTATTAAAATTGATTTGGAATATTTTTTAAGATTAAATGCGCAATCAAGAGAGAAGTTGCATCAAATCTCTGAAGAAATTTTTATTTTAGCCAATAAGCGCTTTAATCTTAATTCTCCCCAGCAATTAGCGAGTGTTTTGTTTGATGATTTAAAGCTACAAACAGGTAAAAAGACTAAAATAGGTTATAGCACTTCTGAATTGGTGTTAAATTCACTTTATGATTCGCATCCCATTATTCCTAAAATTTTGGAATATCGAGAATCTTTTAAACTTTATAGCACTTATATTGAGCCTTTGATTGAACACGCAAAAAATAACTTAGAGCATCGAATCCATACTTCTTTCATGCAAACAGGCACTAGCACAGGACGCCTTAGTTCCAAAAATCCTAATTTGCAAAATATTCCTGTAAAAACTTTAGAGGGAAGACGCATACGCGAGGGCTTTATTGCAAAAGAAAATTATTTGTTAGTGAGTTTGGATTATTCACAAATTGAATTGCGCCTTTTAGCGCATTTTTCGCAAGATAAGGCAATGATTGATGCATTTTTACAAGATGCAGATATTCACCTAGAAACAGCCAAAAAGATTTTTGGGGAGGAAATAGCACAAGAGAAACGAGCAGTTGCCAAAAGTATTAATTTTGGTTTGATTTATGGAATGGGTCCTAAAAAGCTTTCTGAAACACTCAAAATTAGTTTTCAAGAAGCCAAAACTTATATCCAAAATTATTTCACTTCTTTTCCGATGATTAAGGATTTTTTAAAAAAACAAGAGGAATTTATTTTGGAGAATGGTTATTCTAAAACGCTTTTGGGCAGAATGAGAAAATTTGATTTTGATGGGATTCAAGAATATCAAAAGGCGGCTTTTTTAAGGGAGGGAATTAATGCAATTTTTCAAGGTAGTGCAGCTGATATTATCAAAATGGCAATGAATAAAATTATACATTCCTCTTTAGAATCAAAGCTATTATTGCAAGTGCATGATGAATTGATTTTTGAAACTCCAAAAGAAATAGCTAGTGAAGAAGCCAAAAAGATTGCTTTAATTATGGAGAATATTGCCACACTAAGAGTGCCGCTTAAATGCAGCATAAGTATTGGAGAGAATTGGGGGAAATTAAAATAGGTAAAAAATCACTTCTGTTTCTCTTTGGCAATTTCTCTTAGAGTGCTTTTGATGCATTCCATCTCTTTTGCCCATTCTTTCCATAGCCCTTTTCTTTTGTTTCTTGCAACACTCTCTAATGTTTCTAATTTTGTAATAACTTCTTCTTGAGTGAGATCAAAATATTGAACCACTCCATAACCATCTTTGATAATTTGCTCATTAAATAAATTTCCACCATTTTGCAAAAAACACCAGCCATTTTGATAGCTTAGAAAATATATTTGTTCAGAAAAAATTTTATTTTGTGTGTAATTCATTGCAAAATGGCGCATTGCTTTTAGAGTTTTTGGGTTAATTTCACAAATATCTGATTGGAAGTTTTTGCTAGGAGTAGCCACGCCATAAAGCTGACAATAAAGCCTTCCAAAATCCTTAGAATAAACTCCAAATAGCGCAGGGGTGTAAATGGACTTTAGAATTCCTTGTAAAGGAATGGGAGTAAAAACAAGCGAAAAGAGTGGCATACAAAATAAGGCTAAAACTAAAAAGGTAATCCTAAAAAATTTCATTGAATCCCACTTGCTTTAAGAAGGCTTTGCACATAAGGATTTTTTGGATTTTTAAAAACTTCTTGGGTTTTGCCACGCTCAAGTGCCTCGCCATTTTTTAAGACAATGACATTTTGACAAAGAGTGGCAATGACGCTTAAATCGTGGCTGATGCAGAGATAGCTTAAGCGGTATTGTTTGGATAGTTTTAGAAGTAAATTAAGAATCTGTTTTTGTGTATTTTTATCTAAAGCACTTGTTGGCTCATCAAGTAGTAAGACTTTTGGTTTTAAAATCAAGCTTCTTGCAATACTCACTCTCTGCCTTTGTCCGCCACTTAGCTCATTAGGATAGCGCTCCAAAAAGCTTTCATCTAAACTTGTATCCAAAAGGACTTGTTTGATTCTAGCTTGGCGATCTTGGATATTGTGGGCAATTAGCCCTTCTGCTAGGATTTGGGCGATGGTCATTTTGGGATTAAGTGAGCTAAAGGGATCTTGAAAAATTATTTGGATATTTTTTCTAAAATCCCTTAATTTTTCTCCTTGAAGTAAAAAGAAATCTTGATTAAGTAAATCCACTTTTCCTTTGGATTCTACTAAGCGGCAAATAGCGTTTGCAAGAGATGTTTTACCACTGCCTGATTCTCCAATAATACCCAAACTCTCCCCCTCTCTTAACTCAAAACTAAGAGGTTTAAGAGCTTCAAAACTCTCCAAAGTTTTCCCCCAAAAGCTTTTTTTAGTAGGATATGAAACTTGCAAGTTTTCAACTTCTAAGAGTGGTTTTCCAAAATCTAAGTGAGTATTGTAAGAGAAATGAAGGGATTGCACCAAAAGTTTAGTGTAAGGATTTTGTGGATTTTTAAAAATATTTTGTGTAAAACCTCTCTCGATAATTTCACCTTGTTTTAATACAAGAATGGTTTTGCAGAGTTTGGAGATCACTAAGAGATCATGGCTAATAAACAAAACACTAAGATGAAGTTTTTTTTGTAAAGATTGCAAAAGCAAAAGAATTTGTTCTTGCGTGGTGGAATCTAAAGCGGTTGTGGGTTCATCAGCAATAAGAAGTTTGGGTGAGTTTGCAAGGGCGATGGCAATGCAGATTCTCTGCCTTTGTCCTCCGCTTAATTCATAAGGATATGATTCTAGCACTTTTTGTGGTAAATGGACATTTTCTAAAAGCTCTATTAATTTACTTTGAAGATCTGCTTTAGGGAGGTTTGGATTGTGGATTAAAAGTGCTTCGGCAAGTTGCTTTTTAATTTTATGAAGTGGGTTTAGGGCACTAAGTGGCTCTTGAAAAATATAGCTAATTTCTTTGCCACGAATCTTTTGCATTTTAGCTGATGAGTATTGAAGTAGATTCTGTCCCAAAAAGTTAATTTCACCTTTTTGGTATTGGAGATTAGGAAGGAGTTGTAAAATGGCATTGCCTAGCATAGATTTTCCACTGCCTGACTCTCCAACAATCCCTAAAATACTCCCTTCTTCAAGTGTAAAAGAAATATTTTTTAGACTAAAATTGCCAAGCTTTAAACAAAGATTTTTAATTTCTAAAAGTTTCATTATTTCCCTTTAAGCAATCTCGCAATCCCTCTCCAATGAAAACCAAAAGACAAAGTAAGATACTAAGAGCAAAAAATCCGCTTAAGCCTAACCATGGGGCGTTAAGATTGTTTTTGCCTTGGGCTAAAATTTCCCCTAAACTTGCATTAGGTGGCGGTAATCCAAGCCCTAAGAAATCCAAAGAAGCTAGAGTGGTGATACTTCCGCATAAAATAAAAGGCAAATAAGTTAGCAAAGCCACAAGGGCATTGGGTAAAATATGATAGAAAATAATCCGATAGTGGCTTACTCCAAGCATTTTTGCAGCTTTGATATAATCAAGATTCCGCACTTTTAAAAATTCTGCTCTCACAAAAGGAACAAGCGCAATCCAAGAAAATAAAAGCACAGCAAAAAGGATAGTCCAAAAGGTCGGTTGCAATAAACTAGCTAAAATAATTAAGATAAATAAAATAGGCATTCCACTCCAAATCTCAATAAGTCTTTGTCCAAATAAATCAATTTTTCCTCCAAAATATCCACAAATAGCACCGATTAAAAGCCCAATAATGGAGCTAAAAAAGGTGAGAATAAAAGCAAAGAGTATGGAAGTCTTAAGCCCATAAAGCAAACGCGCCACAACATCTCTACCCAAATCATCAGTGCCTAGAGGATTTAAAAGACTTGGTGGAGTAGGAGCGGGAGAGGGTAGTGTATAGATAATTGTATCATAAGAATAAGGGATAGGTGGCATAATTAAAAAACCCTTTTGTTTGATTAGATCTTGCAAATAAGGATCATTGTAGTTGGCTTCACTCTCAAAATCTCCCCCAAAGGTAGTTTCAGGATAGCTTTGAAAAATAGGAAAATAGTTTTGATTGTCATAGCGGATATAAAGAGGCTTGTCATTAGCGATAAATTCCGCATTAAGGCTAATAATGAAAATCCCCAAAAAAATCCATAGGGAATAAAAGGCTTTTTTGTTGGCTTTAAAAGTGTGGTAATGTCGCTGTGTGAAAAATCCCATTTTATACCTTCTGGAAGTTGATTCTAGGATCAATTAAAACATAGAGCAAATCGCTAATTAGCGTGATGATTAATCCAAAAAGCGTAAAGAGATACAATGTCCCAAAAATCACAGGATAATCGCGCGTGATAATGGATTCATAACCAAGTAATCCCAGACCATCTAAAGAAAAGATAATTTCTACCAAAAGCGATCCGGTGAGCAAGATTCCAAGTAGAGCTTGGGGAATTGATGAGAGAATTAAAAGCATTGCATTGCGAAAAATATGTCCATAGAGTACTTGATTTTGGTTTAATCCTTTGGCAAAGGCAAGCTTGACATATTGTTTGTGAATCTCCTCTAAAAAAGAATTTTTTGAAAGCAAGGTCAAGGTCGCAAATCCGCCAACGCTAAGGGAGATGACTGGTAGTGTAATATGCCAAAAATAATCTTTTATTTTTTCTAATAAAGAAAGCGATTCGAAGTTGTCGCCTATGATTCCACGCAAAGGAAACCAACTGAAATAAGTCCCTCCTGCAAAGAAAATAATTAGTATCAAGGCAAAAAGAAAAGTGGGAATTGCATTGCCAATAATAATGAGTGTGCTTGTGAAGTGATCAAAAGGAGTGCCATTATGGATAGCTTTTTTAATGCCTAAGGGAATGGAGATAAGATAAATAAGCAAAGTGCTCCAAAGCCCAAGAGAAATAGAAACAGGAAGTTTTTCTACAAGGAGATCTAACACGGAAGCGTTTTTATAAAAACTCTCTCCAAAGTCTAAGAAAACATAGTTTTTTAGCATTAAAAAATATCTTTCCAGTAGTGGTTTGTCAAATCCATAAAGGGCATTAATTTTTTGGATTGTTTCTGAATCTAGCCCTTGATTTTTATAGATTCCACCACTAGAGACTTCACCTTGTAGATTCTGTGATTCTAATTTAGCAATCATTTGCTCAACAGGACCACCTGGGGCGGCTTGAATGATAAAGAAATTAAGCGTGATAATCCCAAAAAGAGTAGGAATGATAAGCAAAAGTCTTTTTAGGATATAAGTTCCCATACAAATTCCCTTAACGCCTAAAAGATGGATATTTTTCTTGTATTTTTAAAAGTTTATTTTCATTAACCCACCAAGTATCAAATCCGACATCATAAATGGGTGTAATTTGGGGATGTTCTAAAAAATTCCAAAAGGCGATTCGGAAAGTTTTTGTATGAAAATGTGGAATTACATAATAATTCCACAAAAGCACTCTATCAAGTGCTCTTGTTGCAGTAAGCAAGTCTTGATAGTCTTTGGCATTAATGATTTTTTGTATTAGAGAATCAATTACAGGATTTTTAATCCCCGCATAATTATAGCTACCCTTTGCATCAGCAGCACTAGATCCCCAAAAAAAACTTTGCTCATTGCCTGGAGAGAGGCTTTGGGGGAAAACTCCTACAATCATATCATAATCAAAGGCGCGAAGCTGATTAATGTATTGGCTAACATCAACTAATCTAATTTTCATTTCAATGCCTAAAATTTGCAAGTTTCTAGCAAAGGGTATGGCAACGCGCTCCATCGCAGGAGAAACAAGTAAGAGCTCAAAAACAAAGGGTTGATTATTTTTATCATAAAGCTTGCCATTTTTTGTTGCAAAACCGGCTTCTTTAAGTAGTTTTTGTGCTTTTTTAAGATTATCTCTATTGTTTCCATTGCCTTGTGTTATAGGGAGCTTGAAACTTTGGGTAAAAAGCTCTTGTGGGAGTTTATCTCTAAAAGATTCTAAGAGTTTTAATTCCTCTCCAAGTGGAATCCCAACACTTGCAAATTCTGAATTATCAAAAAAGCTTGTTGTCCTTGCGTATTGATTGAAAAAGAGATTTTTATTGCTCCATTCAAAGTCAAATGCTAACCCTAAAGCTTCTCTTACTCTAATGTCTTGAAAAATGCTTTTGCGTAAATTAAAAACAAAACCTTGCATTCCACTAGAGAGGGAGTGCAAGGTTTCTTGTTTGATAATCTCGCCACTATTAAGTGCCTTGCCATTATAACCTAAAGCCCAATTTTTAGCACTCATTTCTTGTCTGTAGTCATACCTCCCTGCTTTAAAAGCTTCAAGTGCTACAGAATCATCTTTGTAATAATCAAAAGTGATTCTATTAAAATTAAAATATCCAATGCGCGTTGGGTGATCTTTTGCCCAATAGTTTTCTACTCTTTTGTAAGTGATGCTACGCCCAGCTTCAAAAGATTCAATTTTATAAGGACCACTTCCAAGTGGGATTCTAAGTGGGTTTGCTTTGGGGGTTGTGGTTTCATAATAGTGTTTAGGGAGAATGGGTAAATCCCCTAAAATTAAAGCTAATTCTCGATTTTTAGAATCTTTAAAATTAAAGCGAATAGTGTGTTTATCTACCACGATAGCTTCTTTAATGTCAGCATAGTAGCGATTCATTGAAGGATTTTCTCCGCGCGCAATGAGATTAAAGCTAAATTCAACATCAAATGCGGTAATTTCTTTGCCATCATTGAATCTTGCATTGGGATCAAGATGAAAAATCACAAAGGTATTGTCTTTTGCTCTTTGGATTTGTTTGGCAATAAGCCCATATTGGCTGCTTGGTTCATCTAAAGAGCGCACCATTAGTGTATCATAAATTAGATGTAGCCCTTGAGCACTTGTGCCTTTAAGCAAAAAATCATAAAAACTATCAAAAGTCCCAATGGCATATTCTTTGATATGTCCCATCTTAGGGGCATTGGGATTGACATAGTCAAAATGTTTGAAGTTTTTGTATTTCACTTCTCCATTAATAGCAAAGGCATTGTCGCTGTAAGTGTCTGCGCTAAAAAGATTCAAAATAAAGAAAAAAAGAAAAAATAAATAACGCATTGCATTCCTTGGATTTTTTCAAAAAACTTTTTTGATTCTAGCAAATAAAAGATTATTTTTACTTAACATTCTATTAACATTTCTTCACTATACTTTCGCGTTTAATTTTACTTCAAAAGGATTAACAATGACAAAACAATTTCGTAATATTCACATTTATCTTAGCTTGTTTTTTCTGCCGGTTGCATTAATGTATGCGCTAACAGGGGTTTTGTATATTAGTGGGTTTAACCAAGATAGCGGAGCAACTAAGAACACTTACATTCTTAATGCCGAGATTGCTAAGGGGGGAGAAGTAGAGGCGATGTTGAATTATTTGCAAAGTAATAATATTCCTTTACCCTCTAAAACAGAGCCTACACTTAATAAACGTGGTGCTTTGAGCGTGGGTGGAGCGCATTATTCAGCAAGTATTGCTAAAAGCGGTGAAAATCAATGGACTATCACAACGCTAGAGCGCTCTTTTATTGGCGATCTTATTATACTTCATAAAGCAAAAGCCAAATGGTATTTTGATGTTTTAGCTATTGGTTTTGGTATTACGATGGTTTTGCTTTACCTCTCTGGATTGATGATTACTCTTTTTAACTCTAAGAAAAATAGAAATATTCAATATGGGACAATTTTGGCAGGCTGTCTTGTAAGCATTGTTTTGGGCATTTTAAGTGTAATGTAGTCAAGAATGGATTTTTCCATTCTTGAATCTGCATTGCTTTTATTCTCTCAAATAATGCGTAAAAAGTTTCTTAAAGCTCACCAAACCAAAGAAGCAAATATCGTAATTAAAACAATCGAAAATAAATTAACCCATACGCCATATTTCATCATTTCTATTTGTTTGACATAGTCTGTTCCATATACAATTGCATTAGGTGGAGTTGCCACAGGTAGCATAAAGGCACAACTTGCACCAAATCCAATTACAAGCGGCAAGATATGTTTTGGCATTCCAATAGCTTCGCCAACTACTCCAAAAATCGGCACAAGTAGAGCAGCACTTGCTGTGTTGCTTGTAAATTCGGTTAGGGCAATGATGAAAAAGGCTACTACGATAATAATAATTAGCCAATGGCTATTGCCAAAGATTTGTGCTACACCATTTGCCAAAACTGCACTAGCTCCAGAATCTTTTAAAATCGCACTCAAAGCTAATCCCCCACCAAAAAGCCACAAAACACCCCAATCTGTATTGTTTTGAATATCTTTCCAAGTGGCTACTTTGGTAACCCCAATAGCAATTGCACAAGCAAGGGCAATAATGGTGTCTAAATCATCAATACCCCCCAAAAGAGAACTGATTTTTGCACTAAATATCCATGCAAGTGCAGTGAGGGCAAAAATGATTAGGGTAATGGTTTTTTTGTGATTCCATTGTGTGTTTTCTAATTCTATGCTAAATTGAGTGTTTAAATTAGGCTTCAAAAGTAAATACAAAATAATAATGCAGCTAGGTAACATAATTAGCATAAATGGTATTCCAAGCTTCATCCAATCAAAAAAGTTCATTTGCAAATATGCAGCTGCAATTGCATTTGGTGGGCTTCCAACCAAAGTTCCAAAGCCTCCGATACTTGCACTATATGCCACACCCAAAAGCACAAACACAAAAGTATTGCGGTCTTTGTCTATTTTGAGATTAGATAGAATACCAAGTGCCAAAGGTAGCATAATAGCAGCAGTGGCAGTGTTGCTAATCCACATTGAAAGAAGGGCAGCAACACAAAAAAGCAGGATAATAGCTAAGCTCATTTTGCCTTTTGCTAAGTAAATGAGATAATTTGCAATGAAACGATCTAGTGCTTGAATATGCAATGCACTAGCAATCGCAAAACCTCCAAAAAACAGGAATATTACCGGATCAGCAAAAGTTTTTAATACGCTAGAGGTATTTTCTAAGCCAAAGATTACTGCCAAAAAGGGCACGCACAATGCAGTAATGGCAGTATGGGTAGCCTCTGTAATCCACAAAATCCCCACAAAAATCAAAATGCAAATCCCGATGTTTGCATTTCTCTCAAAGGGTAAAAAAGTATATAAAAGTGCAAAGATAAGAATATCAATTGCAATAATAATTAGAGATTTTTTTATTGATTCCAAATCAATTTTCCCCTATTTTTAGATTATTTGAACCAATTTTTGATTTTATCCACAAGCCCTTCTAGGCAGTTGATAGGCTTTGCTTCTTCATAGCCAAAAGATTGATGTAATTCATTGAGTAGTGATTTTTGTTTTTCTTCAAGCTTAGTAGGATAAGTAATATTAACAACAGCAATAAAATTTCCTTTTTTATTACCATTGACACTTTTCACACCTTCACCATGAAAAACAAATTGTTGTTTGTCTTTGACGCCAATGGGGATTTTAAGCTCTAATTCTTTGGTTAGTGCAGGAATCTTAATGGTTCCTCCAAGCATCACAAGAGTAAAAAACACAGGGACTTCTAAATAAATATCATTATGATGGCGGATAAAATGTTCATCTTCTAGAGCTTGGATTTCAATGTATAAATCTCCCCTTGTGCCATCTGGCATAAGATTCCCGCGTTGGGTTACTCGGATTTGATTATGACTATCAACACCTTCTGGGATATTGACTTCAAATTTCTCTTTTTCTTCTTTGTAGCCTCTGCCATGACATTTTTCGCATTTTTCACTAATCATTTGTCCGCTTCCATGGCATTTAGAGCAGGTTTGAGCAAAAGTCATAAAACCTTGTGAAAAAGTTTCTCTACCGCTACCTTTACAAACTTTGCAAGTTTCTACCTTTCCATCTTTTGCACCGCTTCCTTGGCAAGAATCGCAAGATTTTTTATAAAGGATTTCTATTTCTTTTTTGCAGCCAAAAACCGCTTCTTGAAAGGTTAATTCAAGGGCTATTCCCAAATCGCGTGGATATTTTTCATTTTTCTTACTTCTTTGGCTAAATCCGCCAAAACCTCCAAAATTGCCACCAAATACCGAATTAAAAATATCAAAAATGCTCTCTCCCATATCGCTAAAGCCAAATCCGCTACTCTCCAATCCCTTTTTGCCATAAGTATCATAAATTTGTCTTTTTTCGCTGTCGCTTAAGATTTGATAGGCTTCATTGACTTTTTTAAACATTTCTTCGGCTTCTTTATTATCTGGGTTTCTATCTGGGTGGTATTTTAAAGCCATTTTGCGATAAGCTTTTTTGATTTCATCTCCGCTTGCATTGCGCTGCACTTCTAATATTTCATAATAATCAAATTCTTCCAAATTAATAACTCCTAATTATTTTAAAAAATTAATGGCAGATTCTAGCTAATTTTAACTAGATTTATTATTAACTTTACTCTTGGATTTGGGGTAGATTTATTGATTATTCATTTAGTTGCAGTTATAATTTACTTTAGATTTAATAGGCATTTTTTTTAATATAAAAAGGCTAGGGTAATATTTTATGAAATCACTTCCAGAAAGTTTTGCAAAATTAGTAGAATCTTTAGAGAAACTTCCAAGCATAGGTAAAAAATCAGCAATGCGTCTTGCTTATTTTTTGGCTTTTGAAGATAAATTTAGTGCCTTGCAGATTGCCCATAATATTGAGCATTGTATGCAAGAGTTACGAATTTGTGAAGAATGTTTTGGGATTAGCAAAGAGTCAGTTTGCGAGATTTGTTCAAATGCAATGCGAAACAATGGCGAACTTTGTATTCTAACAAATCCTAAAGAGATTTTTTTATTAGAAGAGAGTGGCGAGTTTCATGGGAAGTATTTTGTGATCACTTCTTTAGAATCGTTAAATATAAAGTTTTTGGAAAACAAAATTATAAGAGACAAAGTAAGGGAAATTATTTTTGCGCTTAGCCCATCTTTAAATAGCGATAGTTTAATGCTGTATTTAGAAGACAAGCTTAGTCATTTAGACTTGCAATTTACCAAAATTGCACAGGGAGTGCCAACGGGCGTGAGCTTGGAAAATATTGATCAACTCTCTATTATACGAGCTTTGCAGTCTCGCGTGAAGATTTAAAAGGGGGGAATAATGGTAGAGATTATAGAGAATTTAAATCTTTATATTGTTATCATTGGTGTGATTTTGTTTATCAGTGTTTATGCAAGTAAAATTTCAGAGAAAATTGGAATCCCATTGTTGCTTATGTTTTTAGGGATTGGAATGTTGCTTGGAAGTGAGGGGATTGGTGGAATTGAATTTGATAATGCACTGCTAACTCAAGCCATAGGGACAATTGCATTGATTTTTATTTTGTATAGTGGAGGGCTTGACACTTTTTGGGAAGAAGTGAAGCCAGTTGCGATTAATGGAATCTTGCTTGCAACATTTGGTGTTTTAATTACAGCCTTGGTGATGGCTTGTTTTATTTATTTGATTTTAGACTTTACATTTTTAGAATCAATACTTTTGGGTTCGATTGTTTCTTCTACAGATGCCGCAGCAGTTTTTATGATTCTGCGTTCTCAAAAGATTAGGCTTAAAAATAATATCCGTCCGCTTTTGGAATTAGAATCAGGAAGCAATGATCCTATGGCAATTTTTTTAACAATTATTGTTTTGCAAATTCTTACGATGCCTCAAGCTAATGCGGTGAGTGAATGGTTTTTTTATTTTGTTATACAATTTGCGATTGGAGGGGTGCTTGGGCTAGTGTGTGGCTATCTATTCCCTAAGATTTGCCAGTTTATTAATATTTCTCAAGCAGGGCTTTATCCTCTTATTAGTGTAGCGTGGTTATTTATGATTTTTGGACTTTCTTCACTTTTAGGCGGAAATGGTTTTTTAAGCATTTATATTGCAGGAATTATGACAAATAAATTTGCTTTTCCTAATAAAGCACATATTATTGCCTTTCACGATGTGATTGCTTGGATGATGCAAATTGTAGTGTTTTTGGTTTTAGGTCTGTTGGTGTTCCCATCAGAACTCCCAGAAGTAGCTATTCAAGCCTTAATCCTTTCTTTAGTGTTAATTTTTATTGCACGTCCAATGAGTGTGTTTATTTCTCTAATGAAGAGTAAATATAGCACTAAAGAAAAAGCTTATATTTCGTGGGTGGGATTGAGGGGAGCAGTGCCTATTATTTTAGCTACTTATCCTTATGCTTATAAGCTTGAAAATTCACATATGATTTTTAATATGGTGTTTTTTATGGTACTTGTTTCAGTACTTTTACAGGGAGTTACGATTGGTTTTATGGCAAAACGACTTGGAATCATTGAAGAGTAGCTTGGAATTATTTTTGCTTTTTGTTTGCTAAAGAGATTCAATGTGAGGAGTTTTTGTGCGTTTTTTTGTTTTTTTGTTTTTAATGGTAGAAATTTTAGTGAGTTATGAAATTTATCAAGGAATAGCTCCTCAAAGCACTTATCATTCGCTATATGAAACAAGAAAGAATCGTTTGCTTGGTGTTTATGGGACTTATAATAAAGTAGAATCAGATGCTAATCTTGGAATTGTGGGTTTTGATTCTCAAAATCACGATTTAGATGAAAAACCTTTTGGGTTTGGAATAAAGGCAGGATATTTATTAAGCCCAAATCATAGAATCTTGCTTGGTTTTGAAAATACTTTAAAGAAAAATGGATTTTCTTATCGCACTTTAACTCTTGGTTATTCCTTCACTCCACGGATTCCAAATACACAAAGTTGGCGACTTTTGCTTGGAGTGGAAGCAGGATTGGCATTTGGAAAATTTGATTCTGGAAGTTTTGTGATTAATAATAGTGCTATGGGGAAACTTGATTATACTGGGCTAACTTATGGTGTTAGAGCTGGGGCAATTTATGAAATGCAATTTGGGGAGTTAGAGTTTGGCATTCAATCAAAACGATTAGATTTTGGGGAGGAGAGTAGTAGTGTGCTTATTAATGATGCTCCAACAGGGGCAAGTTTGGATTTAAGCGATACTTCTAGCACGGGAATCTATTTTGGTTACAATTTCTTATTTTAAAGAGAATTTTTGATAAAGATTCCTAAAAATCCTTCTAGGAAGTTTGTATATCATCTCTTAGAAGAGCAATATGAAGCGTTTAATCATTATCATTCCATTACAACAGATTTACCCGATCCATTAGGCGTTGCAAGACAATTTACAAGTGATAAAGTAGCGCTTTTTTGCGCTTTGTTTGCCTATGGAAATGCAAGGGCAATTGTGCGATTTTTAGAATCTTGTAATTTGTATTTTTTGGAGCAAACAAGCATTCAAAGCAATGCGTGTTTAAGCGAGATTCCCTATTGCACAAATAAGCCTTATCGCTTTCAAAACCAAGATGAAATACAAGATTTTTTTGAATCTCTTTTAATGAGTGGGAATTTATATGAAATTTTTTATCGAGCTTATAAAAAGGATTCTTTACTAAAGGGAATTGAAGCTTTGCAGAATCATCTCTATAACAATCTTCAAAACACAACAAAAGGCTTAGAATTTCTCATTGGCAAACCCCAATCTAATTCTCCTTTGAAGCGTTGGAATATGTTTTTGCGTTGGATGGTGCGTAAAGATTGCATTGATCTTGGATTTTGGGAGGGGATTAGGCGGAGTGATTTGATTTTGCCTTTAGATACGCATACCTTTAGAGTGTCTCAAAAGCTTGGTATTTTAAAAAGAAAAAGCTATGATTTAAAGGCAGCTTTAGAAGTGAGTGAGTTTCTAAAAAAGCTAGATTCAAAAGATCCAATCAAATATGACTTTGCTCTTTATAGAATTGGTCAGTTAGGACTTATTTAGCCCTTTAGACCAAGTAGAGTATTGAGCATTTCATCGATGGTTGAAACCATTTTGGCATTGGCGCTATAACCGCTTTGGTATTTGATTAGATTAATGAGTTCATCATCTACAGAAACTTCAGAAATCGCTTTGTATTCTTGTTTGACAGAAATATAAACAGCTTCTTTGGTTTCTAGTGTGATTTGTGTGCTTTCAGTTTGAGAAGAAACCCTTCCAGCAATATAGCGAAAATATCCACTAATAGTCTCACTTTGTTGTGTTCCATCTTGACTTGTAAAAGTGATTTTGTCATATTGGAGCTGTTGCATGAGGTTAGCAATTTCAAAGTTTCCATCAACAGGCTCTCGATAGGCGCGAATTAGTGTTGCATCGCTTTTGTAAGGTTCGGCAAGTTCAATACTATCCGCGCTATTTCCGGCAAAAAATCGGTTGATTCCAAGCGCTCCTGCAAAATTTGTCCCATCATCTTGAATAGAAATATAAATTTCCTCAGCAGGATTTTTTGAAGTAATGGTAAATGTCTTTGTGTCGTTATTGTAAGTAGCTATAAAGCGATCATCAAAGTCATCACTAGCATTTCCATTTTTATTGTCATCAATGTTTGCATTGAGTTGATCTAAAACATCTTGCATGCTTGTAAGATTGTCAATTTCAACACTTCTTGAGCCAAGTTCTTCGCCTTTTTTGTTATACATTACTACTTTAAAACTTCCAGAGTTAATGTTATAATCACTAGTAACTAGCGCATCTTGGGAATTGATATTTAAAGTGTCGCTTTTTGCGCTTAGCTGTGAGCTTTGTGCATAGATATTATTTGTAGCCTCAATAAGTCCATTTGCAAAGGTGTCTAAATCATTGATATAAACTTGTAATTTGCCTAAAGTTCCATTGCAATCTAACACATCTTCAGTGCGGATTAAATCAAGTATAGCACCTACTTTTCCTTCATTGATAGCATTGGTAAGATTGTATTCTTTATGATCGCTTCTTAGATATTTAATTGTGTAGATTCCGCTTGGATTTTGAGAATTATCAAGAGTGAGTGGATGAAATGAAGTGCCATCAACAATCGCCTTTCCTCCAATAGTGAGAGTGTAGCCATCATCAAAATCAGCAATATTTTCATTCACACAAGCACTGCCCATAACACCTTGTTTAAAAACATCACACCCAATGAGATTATTGATTTCAAATTCATATTGATCTCTTAAATCCCTTAAATCATTGGCTTTTTGATTGAGCTCTTTATATTCATATTCAGCGATTTTCTTATTAAGCTGCGCAATTTGCTCCCCTAGGCGATTAACTTCATCAACTGCCACCTTGAGTTCATTGTTTAAGCTTTTTTGAAGATTTACAAGCCTATCTCTTGTGTTAGAGATATTGTTAGCAAGTGTGGATGCTTGTTCAGCAAGGGCAATTTTTTGTGCAGAATCTCCGGATTTGGTCGATAAATCTTTCCAAGCATTAAAATAGTTTTGCAAGTCATTATAGATGCCCACTCCATCAACTTCGGGATAGTAAGATGAGGCTTCTTTTAAGCCTTCAAAGCTTTTTTCATAAAAGGTTTTTTCCGCACTTGCTTTTTTGTAGCGAGAAAAAGTGTATTCATCATGGATACGCTCAACGCTTAGGATATTTAATCCTTGTCCGATGACATAATTTGATGAGGTTTGAAGTGGTGTTTGTGCTGAACTTCTAACCACTTGGCGGGAGTAAAATTCATTATTAGCATTTGCAATATTGTTACTCACCGTATCTACCATAACTTGATGTCCGGTTAGTCCAGTATAAGGAGTGTTTAAAGAAGAAAGTAATCCGCCCATAGCTTCTCTCCTAAACTTCAGTTTTTAAGAAAGAAGAATTGCTTAGAGTGCTTTTGCTATAGCCTTGTTGCTCTACAGGAACAATGTTGCGCAATAGTGAAGTGTAGAATTCAGAAACTGCTAATGACATTTTTCCAAAGCGATAATTAAGTTTTTTTAATTCTTCAAGTTTATCGTGAAGTTGTGCGGTGAATTCGCTTGCGCCTTCTCCTAAAAGCTTTTGTTTTTCCTCATAGCTTAGATCGGCAAGTGTAGCGTTTGGATAGTCTTTTTTTAGTTTTGTTTCAATGCTTTTGGCATAAGCTTCTTTTTTGCGGATAAAGGAACTTGTTAGCTCTTCTTTTTGTGCGATTCTGGCAAAAATAGGTTCGTTTTTTGCTTCTTTGATATCTGAAATATCTTGTTCTGTAATTGCAATGAGTGCTTTAATGTCCTCTAATGCATCTTTTAAAAATTGCAAAGACATAGATAACTCCTAAAAGTGAATTATCTACTATCCAAGCAATTCTTGTGCCAATTTCTCTGCACTCTCCTTTAGATTGATTTGATAATTACCATTTTTAATGGCATTTTTGATTTCTTCTACTCTAGAAGAAGAAGCCTTTTGCGAAGAGGTTTTTTGTCTATCTTCTATCTGCTCATTTTTAGCTTGATTAACCGGTGATGTATTTTTATTGTTTATTTGATTAATCGCGCTTGAAAAAGCAGAATTACTCATTAAGTGACTAATCATTACTTTTTCCTTCTTTTGGTGTAAGTTTTATATCTCAATAAATCGACCATTTTTTCTAAAACTAAAGTTTTTTTCTGATATTTTTAGAAATGTCTTGCAAAAACTTCTCTGTTTCGGTCTTTGGCGGTGCTACATAGTCTTTCATATCATAAAGCGGAATATTTGCTCCCCCAATTTTTATGGTATAAAGTATGACAAAAAGCATAAAATAAATAAACAACCCAAAGCCAATGGAAGGTATAAACCAATCTTTCATTTTATTCCTTTTAGCTTTAAAAGTATAGCAAATTTTCTTATTTTTTAGATTAAGTTTGGTCTTAATATCTTTAAAAGATTCTTTTATTGTGGTATAATCTAGGACTTTAATATTTTTCTAAAGATTCCACAATAAAAGAGGTCATATGCAGCAAGTTAGGATTTTTGTGTTTAGAGTTTTTTTTGTTTTTGGGTGTTTTTTGTCAAGTTTAGTGGCGGCAAATATTCAAGAATCTCAATGGGAAAATGGGCAGACTCTGCTAACATTTTTTGAAAAAAATTCAATTCCTCTTAAGGTTTATTATGACTTGCCGCGCGAAGATAAAGAATTAGCCGATGAAATTGTTAGTGGAAATACTTTTTACACCCTTTATGATGAAGAGGGAAAATTACTGCAAGCCTTGATACCTATTAATGAAAACTCTCAACTGCATATTTACAAAGAAGATGTGACTTATGGAATGCGTGCCATCCCAATTGTTTATTTTGAAAAAGAGCATAATATAGCCCTTTCTGTGGAAAGTTCGCTTTATAATGATATTGTAAAATACACTGGCGATACCTTTCTTGCTTCAGATTTTATTCAAGCTTACAAAGGAAGTGTGAATTTTAAAAGACAAATCAAAAAAGGTGATAAATTAGCTATCATTTATGAGCGAAAATATAGATTAGGAAAGGTTTTTGGTAGTCCTAATATCAAGGCTTCTATTTTAAAAACAAGCAATGAGAAAAAGTATGTTGTTCGCTTTGATGATGGAAATTTTTATGATTTGGAGGGAAATAATTTAAATAAATATCTTTTTATGATTCCATTGAAATATAAGAGAATCTCCTCCCATTTTTCAATGGGGAGAAAGCACCCAATTCTTGGCTATAAACGACCGCATTTAGGCACAGATTATGCCGCACCAAGACACACTCCAATCAAAGCAGCCTCTCAAGGCAAAGTGATTTTTGCAGGAACTAAAGGCGGATATGGTAAAACTGTGATTATTCAACATGAAAATGGCTATCGCACTCTTTATGGACATATGCATAAAATAAACAAAGGGATTAGGGCAGGGGTTTATGTTTCTCAAGGCAAACAAATAGGAACCGTTGGGAGCACAGGGCTTAGCACAGGTCCTCATTTGCATTTTGGACTTTATAAAAATGGCAGTGCTATTAACCCGCAAAAACATTTAAGAATTGCAACTATTAAGCTTAAGGATAAAGAGAAAGAGAAATTTTCTATTCTTGCAAAATCATTCCAGAATCAGTTAGAAACTATTTTGGCCAATAATCTTGAAAATGAGCCTTTTAAAAAAATGCAAAATTCCTATATAGTGTATCTTAGCGAGGAAATAGGAAATGATGAAGACTCCAAAAGAAATAACTAATATTCGTTTTTGCGCTTGTGAATCATCGCTTTATATTAAGCCCAAAAGAATGCTCTTTTGTGAAAATGGTAGAGAGAGAAGTTGGGATATTATTGAAGCACACGATAGCGTTGCAGTTCTGCTTTATCATAAACAAAAAGATTCTTTTGTGGTGGTTAAGCAATTTCGCCCCGCAGTTTTTTTGAAAGAACAAGTAAGAGAAAATAGGAATCTAAAGTGTGAGATTGGCTATACCTATGAGTTGTGCGCAGGGATTACAGATAAGCCAAATAAGACTCTAAAAGAAATTGTGCAAGAAGAAATTTTGGAAGAATGTGGTTATAGTGTTCCATTAGAAAAAATAGAGAAAATTACAGAATTTTATAGTTCTGTTGGGTTTGCAGGTAGCAAACAAACCTTGTTTTTTGCACAAATAGATGAGGAATTTAGAGTTCATAAGGGAGGGGGGATTGATGATGAGAATATTGAAGTTATTTTTGTTCCGCGCACAGAGGCTTATTCCTTTGTATTAGATGAGACTTATCCTAAAACCTCTGGAGTTATGTTTGCCTTTTTGTGGTATTTTAAGGAAAAAAATAATGAAAGGTGATTTTGCACTTCAAGAAATCACAAGAAAACTTGATGAAATTAAAGAAGTTTGGCAAATTTATGAGATTTTTGAAAAAGCAAAAAAAGAATTTAATAAGGAATATGAAACTCTATCAAAAGATAGAGAATCGCTTATTGATAGTTTTAATGAAATTTCTGCAAAAAACGCCCTTTTGCTTTCTCAAAACCAAGAATTAGAAACTAAAAATAAGCTTTTAGAGCAAGCTTTAACGCAAAAACAAAAAGAACTAGATGAATTAGATTCTAAGAGCGTTTTAGAGGGGATTTGCTATGATTTTTCAAATCTTGAAGGTTTGTGTGAAAATTTGAAAGAGCATTTAGGAAAAATAGACACTACATTGCCCACAAAGCCAAATGCCTTACAAAAGCTAGAAGTCTCTTATCAACAGCATAAAAAGTTGGTTGCCAAACCTGCTAATTCCTATGTAACCTTAGCTGAAGCACAGAGGCTTTATGAGCGCATAGAAGTGTTTTTGGAGCACTTAAAATCACTAGATTTGGAGATTGCAAAAATGCTTTTGGAAGTGCGAGATTTGAAGAATCAATGTCAGAAGAAATACGAAGATTCTTATAACGAAATCCTCTAGAAGACTTAGAGTAAAATTCAAAATGAAAAAAATCAGAATCTTTGTCTCAGCCTTGGAATATTCAGCTAATATTCATCTTTATTATTTATTAAACGCTTTACAAAAAAGAGAAGTAGATTTTGAAATTTGTGGGATTTTTGATACGAAAGTTTTAAAGATAGAGAGCACTTTTAGTCCTAATGAATTTAGAGTAATGGGATTTGTTGGAGTTTTGGGGTTGATACCCAAGTTTTTTAGGATTAAAAAATCTCTAGTCGCATTAGCAAAAGAATGTGATTTCGCGCTTTTTATGGATTCTTCATCGTTTAATATACCCTTGCTTAAGTCACTTCATCAAGCTAAAAATAAACCGCATTTGGTCTATTATATCTTGCCACAAGTGTGGGCGTGGAAACCTTATAGGGCAAAGATTCTTTCTGTTTTTTGCGATTCATTGTGGGGGATTTTACCATTTGAGGGTCATTATTATCCAAAAACTTCAAATTTTTCGTATGTAGGGCATCCTTTATTAGACGAGATACCTTTTTCTTATACAAAGGTTAATTCTAGTAATCTTATAGCTTTTATGCCTGGGTCAAGAATTTCTGAGATTAAAGCCCTTTTTCCTATTTTTAAAAAGCTTATTAAGCATTTAAAAAAGATTAATAAAAAGGGATTATTGATTGTTCCAAAGCATTTTAAAAATCGTAATTTATTAGAGATTTATGGGGATTTGGAGGATTTTGAGATTTCTTTTGAGACCTATGAAGGATTAGGGCGTTGTGAGTTTGCTTTTGTTTGCAGTGGAACAGCAACACTAGAATCTACACTTCTTGGAATTCCTACAATTTTAGTTTATAAGGCAAGGTGGCTTGATTATTGGATTGCAAAAAGATTGGTAAAGCTTAATTATATTGGATTGGCTAATATTTTTTTAGAATTCCTTGCGTATGGATTACCTAAAAACAATAATAATCCACAAAATTTTCCTATTCATCCAGAATTTTTACAAGATCAAGTAAAAGTAGAAGCTCTCTTAAAAGCCTTTTATGAATTTGATAATGAGAAATTTTTTGCACAGAAAGAAAAATTAATGGAATATTTAAAAAATGGAAGTGCAGAAAATTGTGCAAGAAAAATTGAAAATTTTGTGAAAAATTTACAAAACTAAAGGGCTTTTTAACTCTCTTTAGCATAGTATTATAAATTATTTTCAGTATTTTGGAGATTTTTGTGCAACCAATGACAGAATATGGCTATAATAAGCTAATTAATGAGTTAAAAAATCTTAAGGAAGTCGAGCGACCAAACAACATTAAAGAAATTGACACCGCAAGAGAACATGGGGATTTAAAGGAAAATGCCGAATACCACGCCGCAAGAGAAAGGCAACTCTTTTTAGATGCGCGGATTAATGAATTGACACAGCTTGTCGCAGAGGCTCGTGTGATTGATCCAAGCACTATTGCTCACGATAAAGTAAGCTTTGGATCAACTATTACGCTAGAAGATTTGGATAGTGAAGAGCAGTTTTGTTATACAATTGTTGGAGCAACTGAGAGTAATCCAGATAAAGGTTTAATTTCCTATCATTCGCCTTTGGCAAAGCAGCTTTTAGGAAAGGTTATTGGCGATGAGGTAACAATTCAACTTCCCAAAGGCAAAGTGGATTATGAAATTTTAGATATTTGCTATAAAGAAATTCAATTTTAGGTAGAAAAATGGCAATTTTAAAAATAAGAAAATTAGTCCCAGAGGCGATTTTACCAAAATATCAAACACAAGGTTCTGCAGGATTTGATTTGTGTGCAGTGCAGTCTGCTACTATTCCTGCTGGCAAATGGGCTTTGATTCCAACAGGCTTAGCTTTTAGCTTTAAAGAGGGTTATGAGATACAAGTGCGCCCAAGAAGTGGTTTAGCCTTGCAGTATGGGATTACTCTGCTTAATACCCCAGGAACAATTGATAGCGATTACCGCGGAGAAATTAAAGTGATTATGATGAATCTCGGCAATGAAGACTTTGTGATTAACAAAGGCGATAGAATCGCCCAAGCAGTCTTGTGTAAAGTCAAACAAGCTAAAATCAAAGAAGTGGAAGTGCTTGATGAGACTAAGCGCGGTGAGGGCGGATTTGGTAGCACGGGTAAATCATAGGCAAAAGGAGAAGTTTTGAGCTTAAAGCAAAATGTAGATTATATTAAAGAAGAAATCAATAATGATGAAAAAATGCTGGAGAGTTTAATACGATTTGAGGGGTGGTTTAAGCGATATAAGATTCCTTTGGTGATAGTTACAGCATTTTTGGTGATATTAGGTGTTGGTTATAGTGTTAATAGATATTATCAGGAGCAACAAAAAGAAAAAAATTCATCACTTTATCAAAAAGCGCTTTTGGGTGATGAGGTAGCTATTGCTAGTCTTAAAGATTCAAAAAGTTTGCTTTATGATTTGTATCTTTATCAAAAAGCTCTAAAAGAAGAGAATGCAGCAATGCTCAAAGAACTTGAATCTTCAAAAGATCCTATGATTGCAAGGCTTTCAAAACAGCAAAATATAAGTTTAAAGGAAGATTTAAAAGAGCTTAACTCTCAAGATTCTAATGAATTAGGCTATCTTGAAGCTGCCTTTTTGGAAATTAAAAAGGGAAACACCAAGGAAGCAAAGGCAATTTTGGCAAAGATTCCTAATGATTCGGCTATTAGAGAAATTGCAAACTCTTTAGAACATTTAACCATTAAAGGAATTAATCATGCCAAATAATACATTAAAGATTCTAGTAGGGATTGTTTTATTAGCTTTTTTAAGTGGATGTGGCTCTAAATATTACTTTGAGCCCAAAGAGGAAGAAATTGCTAATGATATTTCTTATGGTGATTCTTTATCAAGTGATATTATAGGAATCACTCGCGATGGAGCAACTTTAGCAAGTGGGCAATTTATTACTAAATATTCTCAGATTCCAGAAGTGAAGTTGCCCAAAAATGCACGCTATCTTAATGAATCAGAGAAGTTTTATATCGCAACAACTAATAATAAAGAAATGTTATTAATCAATAAAGAAACGCTTAGTGAAAGTGTTATTGCTTTGGAAGGGAATCCAATTAGCGCTTCTATAGAGGAAAATTTGGCGGCTATTATTTTTGATAATAACTCTTTTGTGCTTTTTGATCTTGACCTTGGACGCACATTATATAAGCAAGAAAACGCATCAGCACCCACTAATAACACTTTGATTGCTTCACCTTATTTTTTGAGTGATATCGCTGTTATTCCAACCTTGGATGGTAAGCTTGTTATAGTAGATAAAAACACTCATCAAATGATTCGTAGCATTGTTGTTAATGGAGGTGAAAAATACTTTAATAATGTTATTTTTCTAGAAGCCATTAATGATAGAATGGTGGCAGCAACCCCTAAGCGCATTATTTCTGTTAGCCCAAGCATTATTAATACCTTTGATGCTAATTTGCAGGACATTTTATTTTTTGGTGATCAAATTGTGCTTTTTACAACTGAGGGAGAGGTGATTTTAACAGATAAAGATTTAAATGAAATTAGGCGCCAAAAGTTCCCCTTTGCACATTTTAGCGCAGCAAATCACGGAGATAAAATTGTGGTTTTAGAAACACAGGGTTATCTGATAAGTTTAAGTGAAGATTTACAAGAGTGGCAGATTTTTGCTTTGCCAAATAAAATCAAAAAACCGACATTTTCAGCAACAGGTAAGATTTTTGTGGGTGATGAAATATTAGAAGTGAATTGAAATGATTCTTTGTGATATTGGAAATACCTTTTTACATTTCTACTATCGCGGTAGAGTTTGGAAAGAAAATAGAAACAATCTTAGCCAAAAAGATTTAAATGAAGTGGTAATTTACATTAGTGTTAATCAAGAATCAACAAGATCGCTTCTTTTGTCGCATCCTTATTGTTTTGATCTTACGCCTTATATGAGTTTGGATACTGATTATAAGGGTTTGGGAATTGATAGGATTGCAGCTTGCAATGCCATTAGCGATGGCGTTATTATTGATGCAGGGAGTGCAATTACATTAGATGTTATGCATGGTGGTTTGCATTTAGGGGGTTGTATTTTACCAGGGATTGCGCAGATGCAAAAAAGTTTCAAATCTATTCCAATTCTAGATTGCGGGATTAATCTCTCTGTCCCCTTGGATACTTTTCCACAAAACACTAAAGATGCTGTTAGTTATGGGGTTTTAAAGCCTATAATGCTTTTAATAGAAAATTTTTCTAAAAACAAAAAAATTTATTTTACAGGTGGCGATGGAAAATTTCTCTCGCGTTTTTTTGAAAATGCAATTTATGATGATTTACTTATTTTTAAAGGAATGCAAAATATTATTACAACAAAAATTACTTCCAAAGGAATCTATTTATGATAAAAATCGCATTGCCAAAGGGAAGAATTGCACAAGAAGCATTGAAGATTTTTGAAGGATATTTGCAAAGTCCGTTAGATTTTGAAGATAGAAAATTGATTCTCAAAAAACAAAATTTTGAATTTATGCTTGTAAGAAGTCAAGATGTACCTGTCTATGTGGAGAGAGGCGCGGCTGATATTGGGATTGTGGGATTAGATGTTTTAGAAGAGAAGCAAAGCCATTTAGTGAGATTGCTAGATTTAGAATTTGGGAAGTGCAGGGTTGCTATTGGTTCGCCCAAAGATGTAGTCTTGGATTTTTCAAAGCCAAACTTAAAAATTGCAACTAAAATGGAAAATATCACAAAGGCTTATTTTTCTAAAAAAGCCATTAGTGTAGATATTATCAAGCTCTATGGCTCTATTGAGTTAGCACCACTTGTAGGAATGGCAGATGCTATTGTGGATTTGGTTGAAACTGGAAATACACTAGAGCAAAATAATCTTAAAATAGATGCGGTGATTATGGAAGTTAGTGCGTATTTAGTGGCAAATCCAAATAGCTTTTATATGCAAAAGAGAGAAATTTTGGAGATTCAAAAGTATTTTAAAAACTATATCAAAAAGGATTGAAAATGGGTCAGACAATTACAGAGAAAATTTTTTCAGAACATGTAGGCAAAGAGGTTTATGCAGGTGAAATAGTGGATTGTCCTATTGATATGGTGATTGGAAATGACATTACCACTCCTTTATCAATCAAAGCGTTTGAACAAAGTGGCGCAGAAAGTCTTGCCAATCCAGATGGATTCTGTATAGTGATGGATCATTTTATTCCCGCTAAAGATATTGCTAGTGCTAATCAAGCAAAAATCAGTCGCGATTTTGCTAAAAAGCATAATTTAAAGCATTTCTTTGATGAAAAGGATATGGGAATAGAACACGCTCTCTTACCCGAAAAAGGCTTGGTTGTGAGTGGAGATGTGATTATTGGGGCTGATTCACACACCTGCACTCACGGAGCTTTGGGCGCATTTAGCACAGGTATGGGAAGCACGGATTTGGCTTATGCGATGATTACAGGTAAAAATTGGTTTAAGATTCCAAATGCCATTAAGGTAGAATTTGTAGGTAAGCCCGCAAAGCACATTTATGGTAAGGATTTGATTTTAGAAGTGATAAGACAAATTGGCGTGGATGGGGCTTTGTATCAAACTTTGGAATTTTGCGGAGATGGCATACAATATCTAAGTATGGATGATCGATTTTCGCTCTGTAATATGGCGATTGAAGCAGGTGCAAAAAATGGAATCATTGCTTCAGATGAAATTACGCGTGAGTTTTTGGCTTCACGCAAGGAATTGCGCGCAAAGCCTAAAGAGTTTTATTCTGATGAAGATGCTAATTACACAAGGGTTTTGAAAATTGATATTAGCACATTAGAACCAGTAATCGCCTATCCCTTTTTGCCTAGTAATGGTAAGAGTATCTCTCAAGCGGTCAAAGATGAATTAAAAATTGATCAAGTTTTTATTGGAAGTTGCACAAATGGTAGATTAGCAGATTTGAAAATTGCAAGTGAGATTTTAAAAGGTAAGAAAGTGCATAAGGATGTTCGCCTTATTATTACTCCTGGAACTCAACAAATCTACAAAGAAGCACATCAGCTTGGATATATTGATATTTTATTAGAATCAGGTGCGTTGATTTCTAATCCGACTTGTGGAGCTTGTTTGGGTGGATATATGGGGATTTTAGGCGATAATGAACGCTGTGTCTCAACAACTAATCGTAATTTTGTGGGAAGAATGGGAGCAAGAAGTTCAGAAGTATATTTAGCAAATTCTGCAGTGGCAGCTATGAGTGCGATAAGGGGTAAAATTGCCGATCCAAGAGATTAGAGACAAAGATTGCTAATTGAATAAATATTACTTTTTGCGTTATAGAGAAGAAGTGCTAAATTCACTAAAAGGCAAAATCGTATAGGGGGTGCCGAGATTCTCGCCTTGTGCTTTTTGGTTTAGTGTGATAATAATAAATTTCTCACAAAATTCTCTTTCTTTAATTATCTTATTAAGTTTTTGTTCTAAAGTTTGGAATTGAATAAAAGGCAAACAAAGAATCCCAAGCATAGAATTAGGGAGATAAAAATCAAGCTTATCAGTAAAAAATACCACTTCTTTGAAATTATAGAGTAGCTCCAAAAAAACCATATTTTCAAAAAGTGTAGAAAAATTTCGCTCATAACTAACAGCATTTTTGAGTGTGAAATCATAAAAATAAAGCTTCTTGGGAGCAAGATCGTGTTCAAATTTTTCTACCCAAAAGAGTGTTTTGCTCTCTTTTAAAATATTGGCGTATTCATAGAATCGATCTTTAGAGATTTTCCCTTCTTTTTTGAGTTTGGTGTAGATTTGATGGAGAGAGACTTTTAATCCAAGATTTTGAATGAAATTTCTTAGAATCCAAAAGTTTGTTTTATCGTTGGCAAATGATTTTAGTAATTCACCTTTTTTATATTCACTAAGGGTTTCTGCTTCAAAAAGATTGCCGTATTTAAGATAGTGATTAAAAGAATCATGGGGAGTTTGTTTGTGGATTTGGAGATATTCTTTGAAAGTTATGGGTGGCATTTCTTGGGTTTGAAAATGTGGAAGCTCATAGGGAAATTGGCTAATTAGCGTAATATAGGGGAGATTTGGGAGTGGAAATTCTGGTGTGTAAGAATCAAGAATTAAAACTTCAATGTTTTTTTTGTGGCAAAAGGATTCAAGATTATTGAGATCTTGATAGGAATTGATTTTAGAATCAGAGAGATTAATGTAGAGTTTTTTGAGATTTTTAAAAGATTCTTGTTGGTAGTATTGCAAAATAAAATCAGTTTTTCCAATATTTTTGCTGCCATAAATTAAGTGGTGAGGTTTGAGACTTAAAGTGTGTTTGCGATGAACTTTTGAAAAATTTTTGGGATAACTTTCAAAAAGAATTTCTAAAAGCATAAAACAATCCTTAGAATATTTGTGGAGTGATATTTTATTTATTTCCTTTTTAAAAGGAAATAAATTACAAAAATTCTCTAAAAAAACTTCACAAAAGTGCGAGTTTTAAGTATAATTTCGGCTTCCAAAACATGGCATTGATTCAATCAATGAGTTCTTTATAAGGAAAAAAAATGGAAAAAATTAGACTTAAGTTGAAAGCGTATGATCATCGCGTTCTTGATAGATCGGTTGTTTCAATCGTGGAAGCCGTCAAGAGAACAGGTGCAGAGATTCGTGGTCCTATTCCACTCCCAACTAAAAAAAGACGATACACAGTCTTAAAATCTCCTCATATCAATAAAGATTCAAGGGAACAATTTGAAATTCGTGTTCATTGCAGAGTGATTGATATTGTTTCAGCAACTCCGGAGACGGTGGATAGTCTTACGAAATTAGATATGGCTCCTGAAGTGGATGTAGAAGTCCGTTCAATGGATAAATAAGGGTTATAAATGGAATTTTTAGTAGAAAAAATTGGAATGAGTAGAACCGTTGCTAAACCAAGTATTCCTGTAACATTGTTAAAAGTTAAAACTGCAAAGGTTTGCGAAGTTTTAGAAGGTGGTAAGGCGCTTGTTGCTTATCATCAAGGAAAAACACTTAACAAAGCGATTGTGGGGCAACAAAAAAAATACAATTTGGATAAAGAATTTAATAAGTTTGCAACCATTGAAGTAAGCAATGCAGAAGTGGGTGATTTGGATTTAGCGATTTTAGAAAGTGCAAAAAGAGCAAAAGTTTCCTTTAATACAAAAGGTAGAGGCTTTAGCGGTGTTATGAAACGCTGGAATTTCCAAGGTGGTCCAGGTGCTCATGGTAGTCGATTCCACAGAGCTCCAGGTTCAATTGGAAATCGTGAGTGGCCAGGTCGTGTTCAGCCGGGTAAAAAAATGGCAGGACATTATGGAAATGAAAAAGTTACCGTTCAAAATGAAATCATTTCATTTGATAAAGAAAATAATGTGCTTGTTTTAAAGGGTTCTGTTCCTGGATTTAATGGCGCATTTGGTAAGTTAAAGGTTGTAAAATGAGTAAGGCAATTATTTTAGATAATGGATTGAATAAAAGTGGCGAATTGCAATTGCCAGAAAGTTATAAGGCGATCAATTCTCACAATCTTTATCTCTATATTAAATCTTTTTTAGCTTCAATGCGCGCTAATAATGCGATGGCGAAAACACGCGGCAAAGTTAGCGGTGGTGGTAAAAAACCATGGAGTCAAAAAGGTGGTGGTAGAGCAAGGGCAGGGAGTATTACTTCGCCAGTGTTTGTTGGTGGTGGTGTTTCTCATGGTCCTAGCAACAACAGAAACTACAATCTAAAAGTTAATAAAAAACAAAAAAAGCTTGCTTTACAATACGCATTGCAAGAAAAAGCAGATAATGGCAGCTTGTTTGTTGTAGATAAGATTCAAATTTCAAGCGGTAAAACAAAAGATGCTAATGCAATGTTTAAAGCTTTGAATCAAAGAAATGTTTTATTGGTTTCTGAAATGTTTGATGAGAAAACATATTTAGCTTTTAGAAATCTTAAAAATTGTTACTTGATTGATGGTGCTGAACTTAATGCATATTTAGCGGCAACATTTAGATCTGTGGTGATTGAAAAAGCGCTTTTTGAAGCTATCACAAAAGAGGGTTAAAAATGGCAAGTATTACAGATATTAAAGCAATTATGTATACAGAGAAATCTTTAAAGCTTCAAGAGCAAAATGTCCTTGTGGTTCAGACTTCTCCAAAACTAAGTAAGACACAACTAAAAGAAGTGTTTAAAGAATATTTTGGTGTGACTCCACTTGCAATCAATTCTTTAAGACAAGAAGGAAAAGTAAAAAGATTCCGTGGTGTTATTGGTAAAAGAAGCGACTTCAAAAAGTTTTTTGTAAAACTTCCAGAAGGTGCAAAAATTGAATCATTGGCAGTTTAAGGAGTAAAACATGGCAATCAAAACTTACAAACCATACACTCCAAGTAGAAGATTTATGAGCAATTTAAGCTCAGAGAATATCACAGCAAAAGCTAGTGTAAGAAAATTATTAGTTAAACTTCCTGTCCATGCGGGGCGCAATAACAATGGTAGAATCACTAGCCGACACAAAGAGGGTGGTGCTAAAAAGCTTTATCGTATCATTGATTTTAAACGCAATAAATTTAACATTGAAGGTAAAGTAAGCACCATTGAATACGATCCATACAGAAATTGTAGAATCGCACTTGTAACTTATAAAGATGGTGATAAGAGATATATCATTCAACCGAGTGGTTTAAAAGTAGGAGATACTATTATTTCTGCAGAAGGTGGTTTGGATATTCGTTTGGGTTATGCAATGAAACTTAAAAATATTCCTATTGGAACAGTTGTGCATAACATAGAAATGTATCCAGGTCGTGGTGGTCAGCTTGCAAGAAGTGCGGGTGCTAGTGCACAACTTATGGGAAGAGAAGGTAAATATTCTATTATCAGAATGCCAAGTGGTGAAATGCGATATATTTTAGGTGAATGTATGGCAACTATTGGGGTAGTTGGTAATGAAGATTTTGCAAATATTAATATTGGTAAAGCAGGTCGAAGCAGACATCTAGGTATTCGCCCACAAACAAGAGGTAGTGCGATGAACCCAGTAGATCACCCACATGGTGGTGGTGAAGGTAAGACAGGCTCAAGCGGACATCCTGTATCTCCATGGGGTATGCCAGCAAAAGGTTATAAAACAAGAAGAAAGAAAGCAAGCGATAAGCTTATTATTTCAAGAAGAAAAAAATAAGGAAAATAAATGGCTAGATCGATAAAAAAAGGTCCTTTTGTTGACGAGCATTTGATGAAAAAAGTGCTTAAAGCAAAAGAAGCAAAAGACAACAAACCTATTAAAACATGGTCTCGCAGAAGCACCATCATTCCAGAAATGATTGGATTTACTTTTAATGTTCATAATGGTAGAGCTTTCGTTCCTGTTTATGTAACAGAAAACCATGTTGGTTATAAGTTGGGTGAATTTGCACCTACAAGAACCTTTAAAGGGCACAAAGGTAGTGTCCAAAAGAAAATCGGTAAGTAAGGGAGAGAGAGATGAGTAAAGCATTATTACGATATATCCGCCTTTCACCTACAAAAGCAAGATTAATTGCACGAGAGGTTCAAGGAATGAATGCTGAATTAGCAATCGCTTCTTTAGAGTTTATGCCAAACAAAGCGGCAAAAATTATTTCTAAAGTGATTGCATCAGCGGTTGCAAATGGGGGCTATGAAGCAGAGAATGTTATTGTTTCATCTTGTAGAGTTGATGCGGGTCCTGTGCTTAGACGTTTTACACCTAGAGCAAGAGGTCGAGCAACTCCAGTAAGAAAACCTACTTCACATATTTTCGTAGAAGTAGCACAAAAAAGTAAGGATAAGTAATGGGTCAAAAAGTTAATCCGATTGGTCTAAGACTTGGTATAAATAGAAATTGGGAATCAAGATGGTTTCCTTCATTTGCAACAGCACCACAAAATGTTGCAGAGGATTATAAAATTAGAAAGTTTCTTAAAAAAGAGCTTTATTATGCAGGTGTGAGTGATATTTTGATTGAGAGAACTGCAAGAAAAGTGCGCGTAACTGTGGTAGCAGCAAGACCGGGAATTATCATTGGTAAAAAAGGCGCTGATGTTGAAAAATTAAAAGAATCACTTAATAAAATTGTTAATAAAGATATTTTCTTAAACATTAAAGAAGTGAAGAAACCACAAAGCAATGCGCAATTAGCTGCTGAAAGTGTTGCAACACAGCTTGAAAGACGCGTAGCATTCCGCCGTGCGATGAAAAAAGTGATGCAAGGTGCGATGAAATCTGGAGCTAAAGGAATCAAAGTTAAAGTTTCTGGTCGTTTAGCGGGTGCTGAAATGGCAAGAACAGAGTGGTATATGGAAGGAAGAATCCCACTTCATACACTAAGAGCCAAAATTGATTATGGTTTTGCAGAGGCTTTAACAACTTATGGAAATATTGGTGTTAAGGTTTGGATTTTTAAAGGGGAAGTTCTTCAAAAAGGAATTCAAGCTGAGAAGCCACAAGAAGAGGGCGAAGCAAAAGCAACTCGTCCAACTAGAAAGAGAAGGGGGCAATAACTATGCTAATGCCAAAGAAAACAAAATACAGAAAGCAAATGAAAGGGCGCAATAGAGGAAAAGCATTCCGTGGCACTTCTTTAGCTTTTGGTGAATTTGGAATTAAGGCTATTGAACATGGTAGAATTGATTCAAGACAAATTGAAGCAGCGCGTATTGCAATGACTCGTGCAACAAAGAGAACAGGTATGGTATGGATTAGGGTATTCCCTGATAAACCATTAACCGCAAAGCCTCTTGAAACTCGTATGGGTAAAGGTAAGGGTGCTGTTGATAAGTGGGTTATGAATATTAAGCCTGGTAGAATTATTTATGAAATGGGCAGTGTTGATGAGACTTTAGCAAGAAGTGCCTTGGCATTAGCACAAAGCAAACTCCCTTTTAAAACAAAAATTGTAACAAGAGAGGGCGAGAATGAAATATACTGAGATTAATGAGAAAAGTATTCAAGAATTGCAAGAGCTTCTAAAAGAAAAAGAAACTTCTTTGTTTGAGCTTAATTTGAAACTTAGAACTATGCAACAAACAAATACAAGTGAGCTTAAAGCAACAAGAAAAGATATTGCAAGAATCAAAACTGCAATGAATGCAAAAAGGAGGGCTGAATAATGAGCAGTGTTCAACCGCATAAAAGAATTATCTCTGGAAAAGTTGTAACAAAAGCTGGAGATAAAAGTGCAACAATTTTAGTTGAAAGACGTGTTATCCACCCAAAATATAGAAAAATTGTAAAGAGATTTAAACGCTATATTGTGCATGATGAAAACAATAGCGTAAAAGTAGGAGATGTAATCGAGGCGATTGAATGTAAGCCAATTTCTAAAAGAAAAGCTTTTACACTCCACAAAGTAGTATCTGTGGGAGTTGAATTATGATTCAAAGTTTTACAAGATTGAATGTCGCTGATAATAGTGGTGCAAAAGAAATAATGTGCATTAAGGTATTAGGTGGCAGCAAAAGACGTTATGCCACAGTTGGCGATGTGATTGTTGCTTCAGTTAAAAAAGCTCTTCCTAGTGGAAAAGTAAAAAAAGGACAAGTTGTCAAAGCAGTAGTGGTAAGAACCAAAAAAGAGATTCACCGCGAAGATGGTGCGCTAATTCGTTTTGATGACAATGCAGCTGTTATTTTAGACAGCAAAAGAGAGCCTATTGGAACACGTATTTTTGGACCTGTTGGCAGAGAAATTCGTTATGCTAATTTTATGAAAATTGTTTCATTGGCGCCGGAGGTATTATAATGGCTAAGTTTAAGATCAAAAAAGGCGATATGGTAGAAATCATCACAGGTGATGACAAAGGCAAAAAAGCAAAAATTTTGCGTGTAATTCCTAAGTCTTCACAAGTTGTGGTGGAAGGTTGCAAATTGGCTAAAAAAGCCGTAAAGCCAACAGATAAGAATCCAAAAGGTGGCTTTATTGAAAAAGAAATGCCGATTCATATTTCAAATGTAAAAAAAGCGGAGGATTAATCTATGTATCAATTAAAAACCGCCTATAAAAATGAAATTAAGTCAAAATTAGCAGAAGAATTAGGAATTAAAAACCCTATGCTTTTGCCAAAGCTTGAGAAGATTGTTATTAGCGTGGGTGCTGGTATGTACGCAAAAGATACTAAAATTATGCAAAATATTGCAGATACAATTTCTTTGATTGCTGGACAAAAAGCAGTGATTACAAGCGCTAAAAAATCTGTTGCTGGATTTAAAATGCGTGAGGGAATGCCAATGGGAGTTAAGGTAACTTTAAGAGGGAATCAAATGTATAACTTCCTAGAAAAGCTTATCGTAATCGCACTTCCTAGAGTAAAGGACTTCAGAGGGATTCCGCGCAATGGGTTTGATGGAAGAGGAAATTATAGCTTTGGTGTAAATGAGCAATTAATTTTCCCTGAGGTTGTATATGATGATATTATGGTAAGCCATGGTATGAATATCACTTTTGTTACTTCGGCAAAAAACGATAAAGATGCCTTGAAACTTCTAGAGCTTTTTGGCTTACCTTTTGCAAAAGGAAAAATAAATGGCTAAGAAATCTATGATTGCAAAGGCTAATAGAAAGCCTAAATTTAAAGTAAGAGCTTATACAAGATGCTCAATTTGCGGAAGACCACATTCTGTTTATAGAGATTTTGGTATTTGCCGTGTTTGCCTTCGCAAGATGGGAAATGAAGGCTTGATTCCAGGACTTAGAAAAGCAAGTTGGTAAGGGGATAAAATGGTAAATGATATTATTGCAGATTCATTAACAAGAATCAGAAATGCAAGTATGAGAAGATTAGACACAACAACTTTGTATTATGCAAAAATTGTTGTTTCTATTTTGGAAGTGTTTCAAGCAAAAGGATTTATTGAAGGTTATAAAGTCATCGAGAAAGATAAAAAACAATCTATTAATGTTGTTTTAAAGTATGATGAAAAAGGACATTCAGTTATCAATGAAATCACTCGAATCTCTAAACCTGGGAGACGCGTTTATAAGGCAAGAAATGAATTAAAGCGCTTTAAAAACGGCTATGGAACCATTGTTGTAAGCACAAGTAAAGGCGTGATTGCTAATGAGGATGCTTATAAATCAAATGTGGGCGGAGAAGCCCTCTGCAGTATTTGGTAGGAGTATGTAATGTCAAGAGTTGGTAAAAAACCTATTAGCATTCCAAGTAGTGTTCAAGTTAGCATTGAAGGAAGCAAAATAGTTTTTAAGGGTGGTAAGATCACAAAAGAATTAGAAACTTATGGTCGTGTTGGAATTGAATTTAAAGACAATGAGTTAAGTTTCTCTCTTGCTGGAAGTGATGCACAATCAAGAGCTTATTGGGGAACCTATAGAGCCTTAGCAAATAACATTGTTGTAGGCTTAACAGATGGTTTTACAAAGCAATTAGAAATCAATGGTGTAGGTTATAAGGCAGCAGTTAAAGGTAAAGTTTTAGAGCTTGCACTTGGATTTTCTCATCCTATTAACTATGACATTCCAGAAGACATTGAAATAGCGGTGGATAAAAATCTTGTTGTTATTAAAGGTGCTGATAAACAACAAGTAGGACAAATTGCTGCAGAAATTAGAGAGTTTAGACCGCCAGAACCTTACAAGGGCAAAGGTGTGAAATATGTTGATGAGCGTATTATCCGCAAAGCTGGTAAAACTTCTAAAAAATAAGGATTAAGCAATGACAGACAAAATTATTAGAAAAAAGAGAAGTTTAAGAATCAAAAGAAAGCTGAGAATTCGTGCGAGAATCTTTGGAGATTCAGCAACTCCAAGATTAAGCATTTTTCGCTCTAATAGATATTTCTATGCACAAGTGATTGATGATGTAAAAGGTGTTACATTAGCAAGCGTTGATGGTAAGAAAATGGGGCTAAAAAACAACAAGGAAGATGTGAAAAAGATCGCTTCTAATTTGGCAGAATCTCTTAAAAAAGCTAATATCTCTCAAGTAATCTTTGATAGAAATGGATATTTATATCATGGCGTTGTTGCAAGTTTTGCTGATTCTCTACGCGAGAATGGAATTAGTTTATAGGGGATAATATGGAAATCAATAGAGAAGATTTTAAAGAGGTTGTTGTAAATATTGGTCGTGTAACAAAAGTTGTTAAAGGTGGGCGTAGATTCCGTTTTAATGCTTTGGTTGTTGTTGGCAACAAAGAAGGTTTGGTTGGATTTGGATTGGGGAAAGCAAAAGAAGTCCCTGATGCTGTTAAAAAAGCCATTGATGATGCATTTAAAAATATTGTAAAAGTTAATATTAAAGGCACAACAATTGCTCATGATGTTCAACAAAAATATAATTCAAGCATTATCTTACTAAAACCTGCTAGCGAGGGAACTGGAGTAATTGCCGGTGGTTCTGTGCGCCCTGTATTAGAGATGGCAGGTATTAAGGATATATTGACTAAATCACTTGGTTCTAATAATCCTTACAATGTAGTAAGAGCTACAATTGATGCGCTTTCTAAAGTAAAGGCATAAGGAGATTTTATGGCATTAGAAAATTTAGCACCTGCAAAAGGCAGTGTAAAAAAAATCAAAAGAGTAGGACGCGGTCAAGGTAGTGGTATGGGTAAAACCTCTACAAGAGGCGGTAAAGGACAGACTGCTAGAACGGGCTCTAAACAAAAAAGAGGTTTTGAAGGTGGGCAACAACCATTACAAAGAAGATTGCCTAAAGTAGGTTTTACAAGCAGGGTGATTAAACCTTATGTAATCAATGTGGAATTAATTAGAGCAATCGCTACATTAGAAGAGATTACTTTTGAAAGCATCAAAAGCATACATAAATTCCCTGCTTATACAACTAAAATTAAGTTAATTGGCGCAAGTGCAAGAAATCTTGCAGCAAAAATTAAAGATGAAAGAATTACGACAAGCGGACAAAAATAATGAATAAAACAATTGTCAATAAGATTCTAATTACACTAGGCTTTCTTTTAGCCTATCGTGTATTGGCTTATATCCCAGTTCCTGGGGTAGATACAGGTGTCATTAAGACTTTTTTTGATAATAACGCTTCCAATGCTTTGGGCTTGTTTAATATGTTTAGCGGAAATGCAGTTGAACGACTTAGTATTATTTCTCTAGGTATTATGCCCTACATTACAGCTTCTATTATTATGGAACTTTTAGCAGCTACTTTCCCCAATCTAGGCAAGATGAAAAAAGAGCGTGATGGTATGCAAAAATATATGCAAATTATCCGTTATACCACGGTGGTAATCACTCTAATTCAAGCAATTGGTGTTTCTATTGGGTTAAAAAGTTTGGGCACAGGTGCTAATGGTGCAATTATGATAGATATGAATGTCTTTATTGCAATTTCTGCATTTTCTATGCTTTGTGGAACAATGCTGCTAATGTGGATTGGTGAGCAAATTACGCAAAGAGGTATTGGAAATGGTATTAGTTTGATTATCTTTAGTGGGATTGTGTCTGGGATTCCAAGTGCGATTGCTGGGACATTTAACTTGGTTAATACCAATCAAATTAGTTGGTTAGTCTTGCTATTTATTATGGCAATTATTATTATTACAGTGGGTTGTATTATCTTTGTAGAGCTTGGAGAGAGAAGAATCCCTATTTCATATTCTCGCAAAGTGGTCATGCAAAATCAAGACAAGAGAATCATGAATTACATTCCTATTAAAATGAATCTAAGCGGGGTGATTCCACCTATTTTTGCTTCGGCTATTTTAATGTTCCCAAGTACGATTTTGCAGTCATCTTCTAATACAATTATAATGCAGATTGCGGATTATTTGAATCCTAATGGTTATTTGTATAATGTTTTAATGTTTTTGTTTGTTGTCTTTTTTGCCTATTTTTATGCTTCAATCGTATTTAATCCAAAAGAGATTTCTGAAAACTTAAAACGACAAGGTGGATTTATACCTGGTATTCGCCCTGGAGAAGGAACGGCGAATTTCTTAACAGAAGTAGCAAATAGACTAACGCTTTGGGGCGCTTTATATCTTGCATTAATTGCAACATTGCCTTGGATTTTGGTAAAGGCTTCAGGAGTTCCTTTTTATTTTGGGGGGACAGCAGTTTTGATCGTTGTGCAAGTTGCGGTTGATACAATGCGAAAAATTGAAGCACAAATTTATATGAATAAATATAAAACACTAAGTGCAGTGGGTTTATAAATGTCAATTGCAATTCGAAAACCATCGGAGATAGAATCTCTCCGAAAGGCTAATAAAATCGTTGCTAAAACGCTTAATTATCTAAAGGCAAATGTTAAGCCAGGGATTACACTAAAAGAATTAGATGCAATGGGTGAGGATTTTATTCGCTCAAGTGGTGGGATTCCAGCCTTTAAAGGTCTTTATGGTTTTAGTGGTTCAGTGTGTATATCAGTTAATGAAGTGATTATCCATGGGATTCCAACAGATTATGCCCTAAAGGAAGGTGATATTGTTGGGCTTGATTTGGGAGTTAATCTTAATGGTTGGTATGGAGATAGTGCAATCACTTGTGGGGTAGGTAATATTTCACAAGAAAATCAAAGGTTGATTGCTTGCGCTAAAGATACACTTTATTTTGCTGTTGATCAAATTAAGGTAGGTATGCATTTTAAAGAATTAAGCCACTTAATAGAACAATTTATCTTGGATTATGGTTATGTGCCTTTGAGAGGTTTTTGTGGGCATGGGATTGGTAAAAAGCCTCATGAAGAGCCTGAGATTCCAAACTATTTGGAAGGAAGTAACTCCAAGCAAGGCTATAAAATCAAAGATGGAATGGTTTTTTGTATTGAGCCAATGATTTGTCAAAAAAGCGGAGAACCCAAAATACTTAAAGATGATTGGAGTGTGGTATCAACTGATGGATTAAATGGAAGTCATTATGAACACACCATAGCAATTATTAAAGGCAAAGCAGAAATTTTATCAAAGGAATAAGGAAACAGAATGGCAAAAGATGATGTGATTGAGATTGATGGAATAGTCAAAGAAGCACTACCTAATGCTACTTTTCGTGTGGAATTAGAAAATGGACATGTAATTTTGTGTCATATTGCAGGTAGAATGCGTATGAATTATATTAAGATCTTGCAAGGTGATAAAGTAAAAATCGAACTTACTCCCTATAGTTTGGATAAGGGAAGAATTACTTTTAGGTATAAGTAGTTTTTAATAAGTATTAGAATATAATACGCCCTTTATTGTAAAAACTTCATAGTCGTTTGGGTGATGAATGAGCCTTTGGAGGACTATAAACTCAATGTCTGATAATTTATTTTATTAGAAAGTGGTGGAATTTTTTCTTATTCACAATTCAAAGTGATAATTTTTGAGATTTTATATCTTAAAAGTGTTAAAAATATTTGGTGCTTGATAGAAGCATCAAAGTAAAGTTAGGAGTAAGCTATGAAAGTCAGACCTTCTGTGAAGAAAATGTGTGACAAATGCAAGGTTATTAAAAGAAAAGGCGTGATTCGAGTGATTTGCGAGAATCCAAAACACAAACAAAGACAAGGATAAAAAGGAAAGATAATGGCGAGAATTGCTGGTGTTGATTTACCCAAAAAAAAGAGAATTGAATATGCTTTAACTTATATTTATGGTATTGGTTTAAAAGCATCAAGAGATATTTTAAATGCAGTGAATATCTCTTATGACAAGAGGGTTCAAGACCTTGGTGAGGATGAAGTTTCTGCAATTGCAAAAGAGATTCAAGCTCATCATATCGTAGAGGGTGATTTGCGCAAGAAAGTTACAATGGACATTAAAGCACTTATGGATTTAGGTAACTATCGTGGATTACGACATAGAAAAGGCTTGCCTGTTCGCGGTCAAACAACAAAAAATAATGCAAGAACGCGAAAAGGTAAAAGAAAAACAGTTGGTAGTGCATCAAAATAAGGGGTAAATAATGGCTAAAAGAAATGTAACAAAAAAAAGAGTTGTCAAAAAGAATATCGCAAGAGGTATTATTCATATTTCTGCTGCTTTTAACAATACAAGCGTAACTATCACTGATGAAATGGGTAATGTAATTTGCTGGAGTACGGCGGGTGCATTAGGTTTTAAAGGAAGTAAGAAATCAACTCCTTATGCGGCACAACAAGCGGTTGAAGATGCTGTTTCAAAAGCAAAAGAACACGGTATTAAAGAGCTTGGTGTTAAGATTCAAGGTCCTGGAAGCGGTAGAGAGACTGCTGTTAAGAGTCTTGGAAGCATTGAAGGGATAAAAGTATTGTGGTTTAAAGATGTTACTCCATTGCCACACAATGGTTGCCGACCACCAAAAAGAAGAAGAGTGTAAGGAGAGAGAATGGCAAGATATAGAGGTCCAGTAGAAAAAATTGAAAGAAGATTTGGGGTTAGCCTTGCATTAAAAGGTGAAAGAAGATTAGCTGGAAAAAGCGCATTAGATAAGCGCCCTTATGGTCCTGGACAACATGGACAAAGAAGAGGTAAAATCTCAGAATATGGAATCCAACTTCGCGAAAAACAAAAAGCAAGATTGATGTATGGAGTTTCTGAAAAGCAATTCCGCTCTATTTTTGTAGAAGCAAATAGGCTTGAAGGAAACACAGGGGAGAATCTTATTAAATTAATTGAGAGAAGACTGGACAATGTAGTTTATAGAATGGGATTTGCCACAACAAGAAGATTTGCAAGACAATTGGTAGTGCATGGACATGTTCTTGTAGATGGAAAGCGATTAAATATCCCTTCTGCATTTGTTAGTGCTGGGCAAAAAATTGAAATTTGCGAAAAAACAAAGAAAAATCCACAAATTCAGAGAGCTATTGAGCTTACTAAACAAACTGGAATTGTTCCTTGGGTAGATGTGGATCAAGAGAAAGTATTTGGAATTTTCACAAGATTGCCTGAAAGAGAAGAGGTTATTATACCTATTGAAGAAAGGCTCATTGTTGAGTTGTATTCTAAATAGTAGATAGAGGTGTTAGTATGAAAAGCATTAAAACTTCTCCTCATATTCCAACAAAAATTGAAGTTAAAGAAATTGGCGTTAATAGAGTTCAAATTACTGCATATCCATTTGAAAATGGATATGCTATTACTTTGGCACATCCATTAAGACGCTTATTGCTTGGCAGTTCTGTTGGGTTTGCGCCGGTTGCTTTGCGTATCGCAGGGGTTGCTCATGAGTTTGATTCAGTGCGCGGTGTAACAGAAGATGTTTCTCAATTTATTGTTAATTTAAAAACAATTCGCTTTAAAATTAAAGATGGCAGTGATAGCATTAGTGTTGATTACGCTTTTAATGGACCAAAAGTAATTACAGGCGCAGATTTATCTAATGATCTTGTAGAAGTTGTAACTCCAGATGTGCATTTGGTTACTATCAATAAAGATGCAACCTTATCTTTTTCTATTGTAATTTATAAGGGCATTGGCTATGTTCCAAGTGAAGAGATTCGCGCTAATGTTCCAGAAGGCTTCATGCCACTTGATGCGTATTTTACTCCTGTAACGAGTGCGACTTATGCAACAGAAAATATGCTTTTAGAAGATGATCCAAACTATGAAAAAGTTATTTTTGAGATTGAAACTGATGGACAAGTAGATCCTTTGACTGCTTTTAAAAATGCTTTGAGTGTAATGCACAAGCAAATGTCTATCTTTAATTCTGAGTTAAATATAGAGATTCCAGAGGTGGCTATTTCTGAAGAGGAGCGCCCTGAGCTAAAAGTATTATCACAAACTATTGATAGTTTGAATTTCAGTGCAAGATGTTTTAATTGCTTGGATCGATCTGGCATTAAATATTTGGGCGAATTGGTTTTATTAAATGAAGAACAAATTAAAAACATTAAGAATCTGGGTAAAAAATCTTTAGATGAAATTACAGCAAAACTTGATGAGTTAGGATACCCTGTTGGTCGAGAAATTTCAGAAGATTTAATGCAAATTCTTAAGAAAAAATTTTCTAATTAAGAAAAAAGGAAAAAGAAATGAGACATAAACACGGATATAGAAAGCTTGGTAGAACTTCTTCTCATCGTAAAGCTTTATTAAAAAACCTCTCAATTGCTTTGATTACAAGTGGTAAAATTGAAACAACACTTCCAAAAGCAAAAGAATTGCAAAGTTATTTTGAAAAGCTTTTAACAAAAGCTAGAACAAATGATTCTATGGCGCATCGCTTAGTCTTTTCTCATTTGCAACATAAAGAATCTGTTAAAAAACTTGTAAAAGAAATTGCTCCAAAGTATGTTGGTAAAAATGGTGGTTATACAAGAATTATCAAAACAAGAGTGCGAACAGGTGATGCTGCTCCTATGGCATTTATAGAATTAGTGTAAGCATTAGCAATAAGTTTTCTTATTGCTAACCCCCCCTTTTTTTTTAAATGATTGTGTAAATTATAATTATTTTTTACTTTATTTTAAAAAATCTTCCAATCTTACAAAAAATTAAAGTTTTCCTATGATAAAATACAAGGTTTTGTAAAACGCTTAAAATGATTTTATATAATTAGGAGGAAATAGATGGCAGAAAATGTCAATCGTAGGGATTTCCTTGGTATGACTCTTGGGGCAATTGCGGCTGTGGGTGTTGGTGCATCATTAGTTGCAATGAAGTCTTCTTGGGATCCTTTACCAAGCGTAGTTTCAGCTGGCTTCACAACTATTGATTTGAGCACAATGCAAGAGGGCGAGTATCGACAGGTAGAATACCGAGGAACTCCAGTGTATGTGATTAAAAAAACTGCAGAAATGAAAAAATGTGAAGAAAGAGATGTTGTTGTTGGGAATGCGGATTATAGCTTGGGGATTCAAATTTGTACGCACCTTGGTTGTATTCCTTCTTATGATACTAATACAACAGAATTTCATTGTGCTTGTCATGGTGGAAAATTTGATGCCTGTGGTAGAAATGTCTTTGGACCACCTCCAACTCCTATGGCGATTCCGCCTTTTAAAATTGATGGGCAGAAGCTTGTATTAGGCGAAGAAGGACCAGAGTATTTAAAATTAGTAGGTAAGGCATAAGGAGTTTTGATGGCACAGATTGAAAAAGCAAATGGCATTGTGGATTGGTTGGATAAAAGACTTGCCATAAAGCCTTTAATGAAAGTTTTAATGACAGAATATTGGATTCCTAAAAATATTAATTTTTTATGGGCAATGGGTGTTGTTTTAGTTGTTTTATTTACACTTTTAGTGATTTCGGGTTTATTTTTGTTAATGTATTACAAGCCAGATACAAAATTAGCTTTTGATAGTGTAAATTACACAATTATGCAAGAAGTGAAATATGGTTGGTTGTGGAGACATTTGCATGCAGTGAGCGCTTCAGTTTGTTTCTTAATTATTTATATCCATATGTTTGTAGCGATTTATTATGGATCTTATAAACGCGGTAGAGAAATGATTTGGATTACAGGTATGATTCTTTTTGGATTATTTTCTGCTGAGGCATTTAGTGGTTATATGTTGCCATGGGGACAAATGAGCTATTGGGCAGCAGCGGTTATTACCAACCTTTTTGGTGGAATTCCAGTGATTGGTGCTGATTTAGTTGTTTGGATTAGGGGTAATTTTATTGTTGCAGATGCGACTTTGACAAGATTCTTTATGCTGCATGTTGTGCTATTGCCTGTGGTTATTATGATAGTGATTGCTATCCATTTCTATTCTTTAAGAATCCCACATGTGAATAATGCTTATGGTGAAGAAATTGACTTTGAAAAAGAAGCAGAGAAGTTTAAGGCTGGAAATAAAAAAGAATCAAAAGTTATTCCTTTTTGGCCAATGTTCTTATCTAAAGATTTCTTTGTGGCAAGTTTCTTTTTGGCTATTTTATTCTATTTAACTTGCTATCATTATAGTTTTGCGCTTGATCCTATTAATTTTGATCCAGCTGATCATCTAAAAACTCCCCCGCATATTTACCCAGAGTGGTATTTCTTATGGAGTTATGAAATCTTAAGAGGATTCTTCTTTAGTGCGGATTTAGGATTGATTGCATTTGGTATTGCAAATGTGATTTTTATGCTCTTGCCTTGGTTGGATAGAAGCAATGTTGTTGCTCCTGCTCATAAGCGCCCAGCATTTATGGTGTGGTTTTGGTTATTGGTAATTGATATGATTATTTTGACAATCTATGGTAAATTGCCTCCAACAGGGATTAATGCCTATATTGGTTTTGCAGTTACTATTGCATTCTTTGCATTATTGTTTGTAGTGTTGCCTATCATTACAAAACTAGAAAATAAAAAGAATAGTTAAGGAGTTGGAATGAAAGAATTCTTAGCATTAATTGTAGTAGTTGTTGTTACAGGTATTATTTATTGGGGTGTAGAGCCTTTTGCGCATGGGCAAATGTATCCCAAAGTGGCTCCTGCAGACTATACTTTTTCAGATTTAAAGCCTCTTGAGATTCAAGAGGGAAATGCTGCAAATGGGAAGGAAATTGTTTTGGCTAATTGCGTTGCATGCCATTCTATTAAAACTGAAGGTATGGAAATGCCATTCTCTCCAGCAGACGCATTGGCTGCTTATGGGGTAGTTCCGCCAGATCTTTCTAGTGCTGCATTAATTTATGATAAAAATTTCTTAGCTAATGCTATTAAAAATGTCGCAGTAGCAACTAAGCAAACTCATAAATTTAGCGGCAATCATCCTATGCCCGCATATGATTGGATGAGCGATCAAGAAATAGCGGATATTGTAGCGTATTTACAAAGTATTACTCCAAAAGAAATGACAGATAAAGAAGTGTTTGTTGATGCATGTGGAAGATGCCATGATATGAAATACGATAAATGGTATGCAGATGGTGGATTAAAGACTTATTTGGGAACAAAAGTGCCTGATTTATCAATGATGATTCGAAGTCGCAATTTGGAATATTTACACACCTTCATCAACGATCCACAAAAAAGATTGTCAGGAACTGCAATGCCTAGAGTTGGTTTGACAGAACAAGCTGAAAAGCAAGTGATTGCTTATATGGAAAGTGTAGGTGATAGCAAAAAAGCTGAAAGAGAATCGCTTGGTTGGAAGTTAGTTGCCTTTATGGTGCTTATGGGAGTTGTAGCTTATTTGTGGAAACGCAAAATTTGGCGTGATGCCCATTAAAAATCTTAAAAGCTAGTAGAAACTTAGGGTTTCTGCTTAGTTTTTAGCCTCATATAATAAGCTTGACCAAAGCTAATTCCACCATCATTGCAAGGTATCTCTCCATTTAAAAATATTTTTTTTCCTTTGAGTGCTTTAAGAGTGAGTTTGGTAAGAATCGCATTTTGAAAACAGCCACCACTTAAGAGAATTGTTGGATATTTTTGAGCAATAAAGCTAATGATATTTGCAAAAGTTTGATGGAAGTTTAGAGCAATATTTTCTAAAGAAATGTAATTTTTCAAGTCATGATAGATTTCTTGTATGATAGATTCCCAAAGAATTGTGTCTTTTGAAATTTTAAAGGGATAGCTTTTAGCTTGTTTTTTGTGTTTTAAAGCCTTATAGGCAAGTGTTTCAAGAATCATTCCACCTTCGCCCTCATAGTTTGTTTTTTCCACAAGATTGCATATTGAAGCCACCATATCAAAGATTCTACCAGCTGAATTGCAGGTGTAATTTTGCGTATTTTGATGCTGTTTGTAGAAAAAATCAATAATATTTTCTCCATAATCTTTTTTTAGGCTATTAATAAGTGGTAAATTCAAGTTTTTATAATCATCTCCAAAAGCAATAAATAGTGCTTCTATTCCTAGTCTTCGCGTATCTTTGATAGCTGCTTCTCCGCCTAAGAGCTTAAAAGGGGCAAAAAAAGCTTTTCGTTTAAAACTAAGTGGTTTTTTAGGATCATAAAATAAAAACTCACTACCCCAAATATTGCCATCTGCTCCATAGCCTGTACCATCAAAAATAACTCCTAAAACTTCTTGCCTAATTTTGTTTTCTGCGACATTGGAGAGAAGATGTGCAAAATGGTGTTGGATAAAATAAGAATCACTACCATCTAAAAATTCCCTTTGTGCATAATTTGGATGTAAATCTCCGCAAAATGTGTGGATTTTAGCTTGATATTGTTGGCTAAAGAGTGTTAGATTTTGTTTGAAATTATTAATTGATTCAAGATTGTCTAAATCCCCCAAATGCGGACTTAAAAAAAGTTTGCTGTGGAGATTAAGGCAAAAAGTAGATTTTTGTTGAGCGCCAAGAGTAATGAAGTTTTTAGTGCTGTGTGGTGTTGGCAGTGGAATATCAGATAAATATCCCCTAGCACGCCTTAAAACTTGTGTCTTTTTCCCCAAAATTCTCACAAGACTATCATCAATGGGGTTTAAAATATCGCGATTGTAAAATAAAATACCATCACAAACGCCTTGAAGTTTTTGAGTGATACCATAAAAATCCTTAATGATCGGTTCTCCGCTTATATTAGCACTTGTAAAAACTAAAGGAAAATCAATATAAAAAAACAGCAAATGGTGCAAGGCAGAATAGGGAAGTATGATTCCAAGAGTTGCGAGATTTGGTGCAATAAGGGAGAGAGGGAGATTGGTTTTAGCTTTAGAATAACTTAGCACAATGGGAGAGATGCTTGAGTTAAGCATAGTGATTGCTTGAGAATTTAAATGAGCATATTTTTGAGCCATTTGGATATTTTTGCACATTAGTGCAAATGGTTTTTTGGGGCGTCTTTTTCTTTCTCTTAGGTTTATTAGTGAATTAGCGTTGGTCGCATCACAGACCAAGGCATAACCACCAATACCCTTAATGGCTAAAATTTTACCTTCTTTGAGAGCCTTAAGCGCATTTTTGATAGGAGAATCTTTTTTGGTTAAGTGAGAGTGAATTTGAGAATCTGGTAAAAAATCGCCTTGATAATTGAATTCATCAGTAAAAAAAAGTTGCGGACCACAAGCGGGACAGCAGTTAATTTCTGAGTGGAATCGTCTTGAAGTCTTATTATTATATTCTTTTTGGCAGTTTTCACACATAACAAAGGAATGCATAGCGGTATTTTTTCTATCATAGGGAAGCGTAGAAATAAGGCTGTATCTCCCTCCGCAATCTGTGCAACTAATAAAAGGATAAAGAAAGCGATGATTCTTAGGATCAAGAAATTCTTGTTTGCAAGATTCGCATAAGGCAATATCAGCAGGAATAGTGGCAGTTTTTATGGAGTTAGCTTGACTTTCTTGGATTAAAAAAGTGGAAAAGGTTTTTTTTATTTGGATTGGTTTTTTGGAGATTGAGATGATTTTGGCAGCTTTAGGGGGATTTTTTAAGTCTTTAAAAAATTGCTCTAGTTTTTCTTTTTTGCCTTGAACAAGTATTTCTACGCCTTGATTATTGTTTAGCACATAGCCTTTTAAGTGATTTTGTGTTGCGATTTTATACACAAAAGGGCGGAATCCAACGCCTTGAACAATGCCAGTTAAATTAAGAATATAGGTTTTTTCCATTATTTTTTGAAGCATAAGCAAAAATGGATTAAAACAAGGTTAAAATTTTATCTTAGAGTTTTTAAGTAATGTTTGGAGGTTTGTGATGTTGCAGGGAATTTATGCAATTAGTGATGAAATTCTTACGCCTTATCAAGAGATTTTTACAATGTTAAGCAAGGCGATTAAAGGCGGGGTTAGTATTTTTCAGTTTCGCGATAAAACTCATCAAGATAATCAAATCGAATCTTTGGTAACAGAATTAATGGATTATTGCAAACAAGAGGGAGTTTTGTTTGTATTAAATGACAGAATTGAGTTGGCAATGAAGCTTCAAACAAAGGGTTTACATATAGGGAAAAAGCAGGAAGTAAATCCTTATAGTCTAGATGAATTGCTTATGATTCGTAAAAGTTATGGGGGGATTTTGGGTGTTTCTTGCTATGGAGATTTGCAGTTAGCGCAAAATGCTAAAGAGATTGGGGCAGATTATATTGCCTTTGGATCTTGCTTTACTTCTTCTACAAAAACACAGGCTAAGGTGATTTCTCTAGATTTATTTCAAAAGATTCAAGGAATCAAAAAATGTGCCATTGGTGGAATCAATCAGCAAAATATTCATCAATTACAAAATGCAGATATGGCAGCGTGTATTAGTAGTATTTGGAAGGGAGATATAACTCAAAATATTTTAAATCTTAAAAGAAATTGGAAAAAGATTTGAAATAGTGTTATAATCAAAGAAAGAGAAAAAGGAAAACAATGAAAAATTTATTTATTATTTTTGTAACTTACACAAAAGAGTTAGTAGAGATTGAAAAGATTCTTACTTCTCATAGAGAATATCTAAAAACAGGTTATGCAAGTGGGAATCTTTTAGCAAGTGGTCCCCAAAATCCTCGCAAAGGTGGAATCATTGTTGGGCAATTTGACAATAAGGAAGCGGCGGTTAATTTTACAAAACAAGATCCTTTTTATCTGCAAAATGCCGCCAAATATGAAGTGGTGGAGTTTGAACCTGTCTTGCACCAAGATTTCTTAAAGGACTTTTTGGCTTAGTTTGCTAGAGATTGTTTTTGATTAAGCAGGGTTTGTTCATACAAATCTCTATCAAAATAATACCACTCTAGCTCGGAGGGTATTGAAGTATCAGTGATATTTTGCTTTGGTGAATTTTGGAGTGAATTAGAGAGAGAATCTTTACTAATCCCATCAATTTTCCCTCCATTTAAAAAATAGTAAGTTACTCCCGCTCCAAGTCCAGCACCAACTAAAAAAGCATCTGTTTTGGGAGAAATGCAACCATTTAGCAAAAATCCTATTCCAAGCATTATAAGAAATTTGTTCATTGTTAATCCTCTATGTAAATTAACTTTAATAATTTTAAAACTCTAAGCACACTTTATTCCAAAATTAGATAAAATCCGATCTTACACAAGATAAAAGCAAAAAAGGCAGAAAATTATCAATGTTTGGAATGGGATTTTTTGAAATTTTAGTAATTGCAGCAGTGGCAATTATTTTTTTGGGTCCTGAGAAATTACCTAAAGCTTTGGTTGATGTTGCAAAATTTATTAAAGCAGTTAAAAGAACAATGGATGATGCCAAAGAAAGCTTGGATAGGGAAGTCAATCTTAATAAAATCAAAGAGGATGCTTTGGCATACAAAAATAGTCTCACACAAGGAGTGGAGAACTTCACAAAAGAAATGGATTTAAAAGAGCTTTCTTCTTTGGATTTTGAGGAAGATTTAAAACCGCAAATCTCAGAAACAAAAGAAGCACCACTCACTCCAAATAACACTAATCCCCAAACTTCTAATGTAAAAGAGGGGGTTAAGCCTTTGCAAACAAAGCAAACTTTGAGTTTTAAAGAAGATGCAAAGAGTGAAGAAAAATCCATTAAGAATCAATAAAAAGAAAGTGAGATAATAATGTTTGAAGATTTGAAACCTCATATTCAAGACTTGCGCAAATGTTTAGTTGTAATTACTATAGCGCTTTTAATAACCTTTTTAATCTCTTTTTATTTTTGGGAAATAATTTTAGATTGGATGGTGGCTCCTTTGAGTGCAGCTTTACCAAAAGGGCGTGAAAGTGTTATTTTTACGCAAGTTGGAGAGGCATTTTTTACGGCTATTAAAGTAGCTTTTTTTAGTGGATTTATTTTTGCCTTACCTATTATATTTTGGCAGATTTGGTCGTTTGTAGCTCCAGGTCTTTATGATAATGAAAAAAAGCTTGTTATCCCTTTTGTGATTTTTGGAACTTTTTTCTTTTTATGTGGTTGTGCGTTTGCGTATTATATTGCTTTTCCGGTAGGTTTTCATTATTTGATTAATTTTGGTAGTCAGCTTTTTACTGCACTTCCAAGTATTGGGGATTATGTTGGATTCTTTGCAAAGCTAATGGTGGGATTTGGAATTTCTTTTGAGCTTCCTGTAATTACATTTTTTTTGGCAAAAATTGGACTAGTTACAGATAAAACTTTAAAAGATTATTTTAAATACGCTATCGTTCTTATTTTTATTTTGGCGGCTATTCTTACCCCTCCTGATATTCTTTCTCAATTTTTAATGGCGATTCCTTTAGCGTTTCTGTATGGTTTGTCTATTGTTATTGCTAAAATAGTTAATCCTTATAAAAATGAGACAGATGAGAATGAATGAATTATTGCTAGAGAGTTATGACTATAAGCTCCCTAAAGAGCTAATCGCTCTTAGCCCAATAATGCCACAAGAAAATGCTAAACTTTTGGTCTATGACAGAAAAGATTGCTCTATTGCACATACGACTTTTAGAGATTTTGCCAGTTTTTTACCCAAAAAGACTTTGTTAGTTTTTAATGATACTAAGGTAATTCCTGCTAGAATCTATGGCAAAAAACCACAAAAAGAAGCCTTGGGTGGTGGAAAAATAGAAGCTTTATTTCATAAAGAAATAATGGAAAATTTATATTTAATGCAGTTAAAAGGACGATTAAAAATAGGAAATATTGTTGAGTTTGGAGAAGTTTTTGCAAAAATCCTTAAAGATTGTGGAATGGGGTTTAAGGAAGTTTCATTTTTTAAAGATGAAAAATGTTTGCATCCTCTAAGTCACCAAGAGTTTTTTGATTTTTTGCAGCAGTCTGGGCATATCCCTTTGCCACCTTATATTAAGCGTGAGGATAATCAAGAAGATAGAGTAAATTATAATTCTGTTTTTGCTAAAAATATGGGCGCGATTGCTGCTCCAACAGCTTCTTTGCATTTTAGCCAAGAGTCTTTTAGGGCTTTGCAAATGGACTTTGAGAGTGCTTTTGTAACCTTGCATGTTGGTGCAGGGACTTTTATTGGAGTAAGCACAGAGAATATTTTGGAGCATAAAATGCACCAAGAAACTTTTGTAATACCTAAAGAAAGTGTGGAAAAAATCAAAAAAGCTTCACATATCACTGCCATTGGAACGACTGCCGCAAGAGTTTTGGAGTATTTTGCTCGCACCAAAGAAATGCAAGGAGAGTGTGATTTGTTTTTGCACCCCCAAAATAAGCCGATAATAACAAATGCCTTGTTAACAAATTTTCATTTGCCTAAAACAACTTTATTAATGCTTGTGGCTTCATTTGTGGGATTAGATGAGACAAAGAGAATTTATCAACAAGCCATTGAAAAGAAATATCGCTTTTATTCTTATGGCGATGGAATGTTGGTGCTATGAATTTTGATTTAACAACACAAGCTAATCAAGCTTTAGAATCTTATGCAAAATTGCTTTTAGAGTGGAATGAGATTCATAGTTTAAGCGGGGCTAGAGATTTGGAGAGTATTTATAAAAATATTCAGGATTCTTTATATCCTTTGGAATTCTTAGGTGAAACTTTAAGAAGCAAGACAAAGCTTTTTGATGTAGGAAGTGGGAATGGATTTCCGGCTGTTGCTTTAGGGATTGCGCTTGGAATTGAAGTTGTGTTATGTGAGCCTAATGCCAAAAAGGCTGCTTTTTTGCAGAATCTTAAATCACAATTGGGATTAAAAAAATTTATGATTTTACGCAAAAAGGTGGAAGAAGTTAAGTTAGATAAAAAGCCAGATTTGATAACTTCAAGAGCGACTTTTAGCTTGGGTGGGTTTTTGCAAAAAACCCAGTCAATTATTGATAAAAATAGCTTGATTTTGCTTTATAAGGGTTCTTTAGTGCAAAATGAGATTCCTCAAGGATTGGAGTGTGAGTGCTTTCAGAGGGATTTTAGAAATTATTTAGTAATCAAAGGAGAGAAGATATGATAAAGATTTTATTGATTATTTTATTGGTGGTTGGAATTTATTTTTTTGTCCGAAAGATCGGCTCTAAAAACACACAAGAAACTCACTCAAAAAAGCCTAATTGCGAAGAAATTATGCTAGAGTGTAAAAAATGTGGTATTTATATCTCTTCTAAAGAAGCAATTATTAGCAATGGTGAGTATTACTGCTCTAAAGAATGCTTGGAGAGATCCTAAATGCTAATTTTAAATCATAAGCTTATTAATCCTTTAAAAATTATTTATGTAGATTCAGCTAAAGCCATTGAAAAAACTTTACCTAATGAATTTTTAGTGATTAATGGGGATTTGGAATTGGCAAAATTTTGTTATGAAAATGCAGTAGAATATGCCAGTGTGGTCAGGAATCTTACAGAGGCATTGTTGCTTGTGAATCTTGGAGTAAAATTTTTAATTTGTGAAGATTTGCAAAAAGCAAAGGAAATACAAAAATTAGCTGAAAATTATTTATTTGATTCAAAAGTTTTATTGTGTATTTCATTGGACTACGAAATTGAACACGCTGCTAAGGCAGGGATTGATGGGGTAATTTTTTGGAAAATTTAGGGGAGTTTGAGCCATTTTGTGAATTAGATTTAGAATCGCAAAAAGCTTTGGCTAGGATTGCTACTTTAAAAAAATATAAAAAGAAAGAAATTATTTTTTATGAAGAAGATGAAGTTAGAGAAATTTATTTTTTAATTAAGGGTGGCGTGAAAATTTATAAAGTGGATAGATTTGATAGTGAAGTATTTTTTGGCATCTCTACAAAAGGTTTATTAAATGATTGTGATGATGCAAAAAAATTAGTATCTTTTATGAATGTGGAGTGTGTAGAAGATTCTTTGGTGGCTTGTTTTGGAGTAGAGGGATTGCAAGCTGTTTTTGATTCTTATCCACAGATTTTAAAAATGTTTTTCAAAGAGGCGTTTAAAAGGATTAAGGTTTTTGAAAATGTAGTTTTGAGAGAATTGATTTTTGATAGCACAGCTAAAGTTGCTTATTCTTTGTATTTTGATTTAGATGAGTTTAATACCCATAAAAAACAAGAAAATGCAGCTTTTTTGAATATTCAACCAGAAACACTTTCAAGGATTCTAAAAAAACTGCATCGCGATAATATAATAAAAACCAATCAAGCAGGAAAAATAGAGATTTTAGATTTGCATAAACTTCAAATGATTTTTAAACAGGATGCAAAATGACAAAAATCGTTACACGCCTTATCGTTATTGGCATTATCACAACAATTTGTGTAGGGATTATGATGGTTTCTGTTATTTTGATTAATCAAAGAAGCTTGCAAGATGGGTATTTGATTAATATTGCAGGCAAACAAAGAATGCTTACTCAAAAAATTGCTAAAGAAATTTTTATGATTAACTCTCAGAATAAGCGAGGATTTGATGAACTAAATCAGTCTATTAAGGATTTTGAAAGCAATCTTGATATTTTGCAATATGGCAGTCAGGATGAAAACATTAATGCATCTACTAATTTGACAATTATTAAGCAGCTTAATTCAATTAAGAAGCAATGGTTAGTCTTTAAAAAAGAGGTGCAAGATTTTCAAAAAAAGGCATACAATATCTATATAGATAGAAATTTTTTAGAGGATAATAATTTGGTAATTTTAAGGCTTTCAGATCGTATTGTTCAAACGATGGTGGAAGCAAAAATACCACAACACATGATTGATGAGGCGGGTAAGCAAAGAATGCTTATTCAAAGAATGGCGTATTTACTAATCCATTATACTAATCAATGGGATGGTGTTTCTTATCGTGAATTAAAAGAAGTTTGTGATTTGTATGATTCTATGATTTTAAGTTTTTATCGCAATAAAAATTATCAAAAATACCCTAATGTTTATAAGGCTATTAAGGAAAATTATGAGTTTTGGAGAGTTTATTATCGGCATCTTCAAAGTGCTATGGTTATGCAAGAGGCAATAGTAGGGAACTTAAAAAATATTGCTGTGCAGAATACGGATTTGTTAAATCAGATTAACTGGATGGTGAATTATTATTCAGATGTTTCTACTCATTCGCGCTCTTATTTGGAAAAATTTCAATATGTAGCGGCTTTTATTATGGTGCTTTTGGCATTGCATTCAATGAGAAATTTATTTAATATTCACACGCATCTTAAAAAGTTTGTTAAAAAAACCCAAATGTTAGCACAAGGCGATTTTAAGGGGAATCTAGCAGAGGCTATCAAGCTAGAGGGGGAAAGTGAATTGTCTCTTGCTTCAAAGAATCTTTCTAGTTTTTTAAATAAATTCCATATGGCAAAAGAAACTTCAAATCGCGCTAAAGAATTGAGTGATGATATTAGTCGAGAGATTTTAGAATTAAGTGAGGAAATTAGAGAAAAGCTTGAAATGACACAAATTAGTCAAAATAAAAGAAAAAGCATAGAAAACGCGATTAATTTGGGTGAAGATATAGCGATTCAATCCAGTGAGCAATTAATTGTTGTTGCAAGATTACTAGAAAAGCTCCATGCAATTTTGCAGGATATTGAAAAATCCTGCGAAGAAAAGGAAAATAAAAAGTAGATTCTAAATTTAAGTAAGCAAAAAAAAGATTGATTACATTCCCTTTTTGGCTTCTTCAAGTCTTTGCTCTTCAGAAATGTTTTGTGCAAGATTATCCCAGCGCAATTTAGCACCTCCTAGAAGATGAAAGTGCAGGTAAGGAATCTCTTGTCCTCCATCAATTCCGACATTGCTAATGATGCGGTAACCATTTTTGTCTAAACCTAGGGTTTTGGCGCATTCTTGGATAAATTCTGTCATTCCCGCCATTTCTTTGGGGCTTAATTGCTGGAAGTCTTTAGTGAATTTTTTGGGAATGATTAAGACATGAATGGGGGCTTTTGGGGCAATATCGTGGAAAGCAAGAAAATCTTCATTTTCTAAAACTTTATTACAAGGTGCTTCACCTTTGATAATTTTTTCAAAAATAGTCATTTGCAATCCTTTATTAAGAAGTTTTTTTGGAATTCTACCTTAATTTTGTGCAGTATTTTTTAAAAAATTAAGAAAAGTAAATCATTTTTTTATTACAATTTCTAAAAATAATTGACTTAGAAAACAGGAAGGAACTATTGGAAGAGGTATTTTCTAGAATTAATCAAGCTAAAAACACTGCAGAATTAGAAGAGATTCGTATTTCGGTGATGGGAAAAAAAGGAAGTTTGACTGCAAAATTTGCAGCATTAAAAAATTGCGATGAAGCCCAGAAAAAGACTTTGGCAAAAGAATTGAATTTATTAAAAATTGAATTTGAAAAAGCTTTGGCTAATAAAAAAGAAGAGTTAAGTTTTAAAGAATTGCAAGAGAAATTACAAGCACAAAAAATTGATGTTTCTTTGTTTAGTCCTTGTAGTTTTAAAGGCTCAAATCATCCAATTATGCTAATGTTAGATAGAATTGTAGAGTATTTTTTAAGTATGAATTTTATGATTAAAACAGGACCTTTAGTAGAAGATGATTTTCATAATTTTGAAGCCTTAAATCTTCCAAAATATCATCCAGCAAGAGATATGCAAGATACTTTTTATTTTAAAGATGGAAAGCTCTTAAGGACACATACTTCTCCTGTGCAGATTCGAACAATGGAATCTCAAAAGCCTCCTATTCGTATGATTTGTCCGGGGAATGTTTTTCGTTGCGATTATGATTTGACACATACGCCAATGTTTCATCAAGTGGAGGGTTTGGTTGTTGAGAATGGTAAAGATTCTGTGAGTTTTGCGAATTTGAAGTTTATTTTGGAAGATTTTTTAAAATATATGTTTGGGGATGTAAAGGTTCGATTTAGATCAAGCTATTTCCCTTTTACAGAGCCTAGCGCGGAAGTAGATATGAGTTGTATTTTTTGCAAAGGAGAGGGTTGTCGCGTTTGTTCTCACACGGGTTGGTTGGAAGTGCTTGGCTGTGGATGTGTGAGTGAAAATGTCTTTAGGGCAGTTGGATATGAGGATGTTAGTGGTTATGCCTTTGGATTGGGAGTTGAGAGATTTGCAATGTTGGCTTATAGTGTGCCAGATTTACGCGCATTTTTTGAAAGTGATTTGAGAATTTTGGAGCAGTTTCAATGAAATTTACAAGAAGTATTTTAAAGCATTTTTTACCTTTAGAGAATGTCAGTAGCGAGGTAATTTATAAAACATTAAATAAAATTGGTTTGGAAGTGGAATCGTTCCAAAAAATTTGTGCTCCAAAAAAGGTTGTGGTGGGCAAAATTTTGGAGTGTCAAAAGCATCCCGATGCTACTAAATTAAATGTTTGTCAAGTTGCAGTGAGTGGAAGTGAGGGCAATTATGAGATGCGACAAATTGTTTGTGGTGCTCCCAATGCTAGAGCAGGAATCTTTGTTGCTGTTGCGTTAGAGGGGGCTATTTTGCCGCAAGTTACAATCAAAAAGGCGGTATTAAGAGGAGTAGAGAGTTGTGGTATGCTATGTTCTACGACCGAGCTTGGATTTCCTGCTATTAATGATGGAATTGTGGAGCTTGATGGAAGTATTGGTGTATTAGAGATTGGTAAAGAACTCTTGGAGTATCCACATTTTAATGATGAGGTTTATGAAGTTTCAATTACTCCAAATCGCGGTGATTGTATGAGTTTAATTGGAATTGCTAGGGATTTAAGTGTGGCGCTTAATTTGGAGAGAAAATCACTAGAATCGCTAAAAAGCACAGAAAATGCACCAGGTATTGGTCGTGTGTTGCAAATTACAGCAGAAAAAGGGCATGATTCTTCTTTGTTGTATTGCGCAATGGAGACAGAACCCATTGTAATTCCACTTTGCGTGAGTTTATTTTTAGCTTACAATGATTCTTTGGCAAAGCATTGGCTTTTAAATACTTTGAATTTTTCTACGCTAGTGAGTGGGGTGATTTTAAATGCTTATCCACAGACATTTTGTCAATTAGGCAAAGCTTCTGGGGAAAATAAAGTGGTGTTAAATCTTCAAGTTGATGAGTTAGGCTTTGAGAGCGTTTATCATAATGGTAAAAAACTTTCTGTGATTGGCATTAAATCCTGCTTAAATGAAGAAAGCTTAAGAGATCTAGGAGAAGGAAGAGAGTTTATTATCTTAGAGGCAAGTTATATTCCTCCCAAAATCATTGCACAGAAGGTTTTAGAAACTAAAAGTAAATCTAAAGTGGATCCTAAAGTTTTTCAGCGCACAGCCAGAGGCAGTAATCCTAATTTGCAAATGGGTTTTGATGTATTAGGTAAGCTTTTGTGTTGTGAAGATGTTGTTTTATATAGCGATTCTCAAGAGCTAATCGCAACACAAAATTGCAATCCTATCACTATTAGCATTCCTTTAATAGCTAAGACAATTGGGACTGGGCTGGATCGCACAAAAGTTGTGCAGATTTTACAGGCATTGGAATTTAAAATTGAGATTCCTGTGGATGAAAATTTGCTTGTGGTAACGCCACCACCTTTTAGACACGATATTTCAAGCTATCAAGATGTAGCAGAAGAAGTGATTAGATTTATTGGGATTGATGAGATTCCAAGTCAGCCTTTGGTGCTCATTCAAGGTAATCAAAACAATGCTGAATCAAACTTTTATCGCTTTAAACGGCAACTAGCTAAAAAAGCAATTGGAGTAAATTTTAATGAGAGTGTGCATTTTGTTTTTCAAGATAAACAAAAACTTCAACGATATGGCTTTGAAGTCTTGAAGGATGAGCTAGAATTGCTTAATCCTATCACTAATGAGTTAAATACTTTGCGAAGCACCTTGCTTTTAGGTTTGTTAGAGGCAGCACGATTGAATAAAAACAATGGTTTTAATGGGATTTCTCTAATGGAAGTAGGAGAAGTTTATGATTCTAATCGCAATCAAAGCACAAAAATTGCATTCTTGCAAAGTGGATTAGTAGCACAAGAGCGCTATCCTAATGCAAAAGGAATTAAAGGAGATTATTTTGCTTTTGCTAATAGAATCTCCCGTGTAATTGGAGAATTTTCATTGCAAGAAACGCAAAGCAAGGTAGGAATTTTTCACCCAGGACAATGTGCAAAAATGATTTATAACAATCAAGAAATCGGTATTCTCTCAGCACTTCATCCGCAAATTGCAGAAGAGTTTGGGCTAGAAGATACTTACTTGTGTGAAGTGGATTTAGAAAAACTCTCTAGCAAAAATCCACAAGTTGAAATGTATTCGAAATTCCAAAAAATCACTCGAGATTTAAGTGTGGTTGTAAATAAATCAATCCCTTATTATCGCCTAAAAGAGACAATTTCTAGTTTGAATATTCCTGTTATTGTTGGCTTTTATCCACTAGATATTTATAAAGATGATAATCTCAAAGAATCAATTAGCTTAACTATCCGCTTTGAACTTCAATCACACCAAAAAACTTTAGAAGAAAAAGACATTGGGAGTGTGATGGATCAAGTTTTAGAAGCATTAGCGCAGAATCATAAGGTAGTATTGCGATGATTTTGAGAGTTTTGGGTGCATCAAGCTTTGATCTTGAGATACAAGAGATTGCTGCAGACAAGTCTATTTCGCATCGTTGTGCTATTTTTTCGCTTTTGAGCGATAAGCCTTCTTTGATTCGCAATTACCTTAAAGGCGAAGATACGCTAGATAGTTTGAATATTGCTAAAAGGCTTGGTTTGGAAGTGAGAGAAGAAGGCAGTGAAATGGTGCTAACTCCACCGCCAAACATTCAAGAGCCAAGAAGCATTTTAGAATGTGGTAATGCAGGAACAGCTATTAGGCTTTATTTGGGGTTGCTTAGTGCGCAAAAAGGCTTGTTTGTCTTAAGTGGAGATTGTTATTTAAATAGGCGTCCTATGAAACGCGTTGTGTTGCCATTAAGAAGTATTGGGGCTACGATTTTGGGTCGAGAAGATGGGAATCTAGCGCCACTTGTTGTGGTAGGAAATGGAAATTTACAAGCTTTTGATTATACCAGTCAAATTCCAAGCGCACAAGTAAAATCAGCTTTGTTGCTAAGTGGGCTTTTTGCAAAGGGCGATTCGCGCTACAAAGAGCCCGAGCTTAGTCGCGACCATACTGAACGAATGCTAAGTGGAATGGGTGCTGAGATTGAAAGTAAAATCAATAAAGCAGGTGAAGTGGAGATACACCTTTTGCCTTTAAAACAAAAGCTTAAACCGCTTGTGATGGAGATTCCAGCTGATCCTTCAAGTGCCTTTTTCTTTGCTTTAGCAGCTGCTATTATGCCAAATTCTCATCTTGTGTTAAAAAATATTTTATTAAATCCAACACGAATCGAAGCTTTTAGAATCTTGGAAAAAATGGGTGCAAAAATCATCTATAAAGAAGTTTTAAATACCTATGAAAGTATCGGTGATATTGAGATTTTTTCACCACAAAGTTTGCAGAGTGTTGAAGTGAGTGAGAAAATTTCGTGGTTGATTGATGAGATTCCTGCATTAGCTATTGCAATGGCATGCGCTAAGGGAGTAAGTAAGGTAAAAAATGCCAAGGAATTAAGGGTTAAAGAAACCGATAGAATCAAGGCAGTAGTTGAAAATTTGAAACTTTGTGGGATTGAAGCAAGAGAGCTAGAAGATGGCTTTGAGATTAAAGGAGGAGAGATTAAAAGGGCGGAAGTTCCTAGTTATGGAGATCATAGAATAGCGATGAGTTTTGCAATTGCGGGATTGAAAAATGGAATGGAGATTACCCAAGCAGAATATATCAACATTTCATTTCCTAACTTTTTAGAAATTTTGAGCAAAATCACGCAGGTGGAGAAAAGAGAATGCAAGTAAAATTAGCTAAAAGCTATGGGTTTTGTTTTGGTGTGAGACGCGCCATAAAGTTAGCTGAAAGTAAGCCTAATGGAATCACGCTAGGACCTTTAATTCATAATGCTAAAGAAATCAATCGCCTAAAAGATAAATTTAATGTGGTTGTGAATGAAAATATTCAAGAGATTCCCAAAGATGCTGAAGTAATCATTCGTACTCACGGAATCACAAAAGAGGATTTGCAAAAGTTAAGGGAAAAGACAAAGAATATTACTGATGCAACATGTCCTTTTGTAACCAAACCGCAAGAAATTTGTGAAAAAATGAGCAATGAGGGTTATGGGATTATTATTTTTGGCGATGAGAAACACCCTGAGGTAAAAGGAGTAATGAGTTATTGTAAAACAACTCCTTTGGTGGTAGAGAGCCTAGAAGCACTCAAACAAGCTAAAGTTCCCGATAAAGTTGTGCTGATTTCTCAAACAACTAAAAACATTGAAATTTTTTTAGAAATAGCAGACTTTTTGATTCGACAATGTTCGGAGTGTCGCGTGTTTAATACAATTTGCAATGCAACTTTTGATAATCAAGAATCAGCTAGGAATCTTGCTAAAGAAGTGGATATTATGGTGATTGTTGGTGGAAAAAATTCTTCCAACACAAAACAGCTTTATAATATTTCCAAGGAATATTGCGAAGATTGTTACTTAATAGAGGATTTTAGGGAGTTAAATCAAGAATGGTTTAATGGCAAAAAGCTCTGTGGAGTGAGTGCTGGAGCATCAACTCCAAATTGGATTATTAATGAAGTTGTTAAAACAATCCAAAAATATTAGTGCTTTTAATACTTTTAAAAGGCTAGTTGAGTTACAATAGAAATATTTTATTTTTTAAAAAGGGCGCAGATGGCTGTGGTAGGAATTAATATACAAGAATTGGATGAAATTATAGTTGATGAAGATTTTGCTTCAATGTTGGAGCAATACGAGAAAAGAGAGAGTGAAAAAATTTCACAAGGTGAGATAGTCTCTATTGAAAATGGGCAGGTTATTATTGCAGTTTCAGGAGAAAAAAAAGAGGGTGTTATTGCTGTGAGCGAAATTCAAGACTCTCAAGGGAATTTGCTTTTCAAAGTTGGAGATTTGTTGCCTATAGTGATTATGGGAAAAAGAAATGAGCAACCTTTGGTTTCTTATAAAAAAGCAGTTCGTAGAGAAAAGATTCGCGAATACATTAAGAATCTTGGTGAAGATTATAAAGATAAAATTGTTGAGGGCATAGTTGTCAAAAAAAATAAAGGTGGTTATATCGTAGAGGGTGAGGGTGTAGAATTCTTTATGCCTAAATTTGTGGCAGCTTTCAAAGAGGGAAGTAAAAATGAAGGTAAGCGCATCAAAGCATGTATTATTAATGTTAAACCCGAAGAAGATAGCATTGTGATTTCAAGAAAGCGTTTGTTTGAGATTGAAAATAGCGTCAAAAAGGATGTGATTGAGAATTTGCTTAAACAAGAGGGTGCATTAGAGGGAACTATCAAGAAAATCACAAGTTTTGGTATGTTTGTGGATGTAGAAGGTGTAGAAGGCTTGGTGCATTATACTGAGATTAGCCACAAAGGACCGGTTAATCCTTCGAAAATCTATAAAGAGGGCGATAAAGTATCAGTTAAAATCCTTTCATACGATAAAGACAAAAGACGCTTAGCGCTTTCTATTAAAAATACCATTGAAGATCCTTGGAAAGAAGTTGAGAATGAGCTAGAAGTAGGGGATGCGATTAAAGTTATTGTGAGCAATATTGAGCCTTATGGTGTATTTGTGGATTTAGGAAATGATATTGAAGGATTTTTGCATATCTCAGAAATTTCTTGGAACAAAAATATTCAAAACCCAGAAGAGTTTTTGAAAACAGGGCAAGAAATTGATGTAGAAGTCATTGAAATTGATACAAAAGAGAGACGCTTAAGGGTGTCTTTAAAGAAATTGCTCGATAAGCCTTTTGCGCAGTTTGTCAAAAAACATAAAGAAGGTGATATTTTAAAAGGTTCTGTTGCAACACTCACAGATTTCGGTGCCTTTATTAAATTAGATGGAATTGATGGTTTGTTGCATAATGAAGATGCATATTGGAATAAGAATGAAAAATGTAAAGATTTAATGAAAATTGGTGATGAAATTGAAGTGAAAATCGCTAAAATTGATAAAGAAAAGGAAAGAATCTCATTAACGCGCAAAGGAATCATTGCTTCACCGGTAGAAGAATTTGCTAAAAAACATTCTGAAGATGAAGAGGTTCAAGGTGTAGTTAGAGACATTAAAGACTTTGGAGTATTTATTAAGCTAGATGAAGATATGGATGCTCTAATCCGCAATGAAGATTTATTCCCAATCAAAAAAGAAGAAATCAAAATCGGAGATTCCATTAAAGGCGTTATTTCTTTAATTGATAAACAAAACAATAAAATTCGAGTTTCTATTAGACGCTTAGAGAAGCAAAAAGAAAAAGCTAATCTAAAAAATTTTAATAGTAATGCCGATGATAAAATGACATTGGGAGATATTCTTAAAAATCAAATCTCTTAAAAGAATTTGCAATGCAAACAAGAGTTTTGATAGGTGTTTTTAGTTTTCTAACTTTTGCGATTCTGTATGTTTTAATACGGGATTATGCACAGGCAATACATTCTTATTCGATTCCGAATGTAGAACCTTATCAATTAGAAAAAGTAGAAGATAATGCAACAATAAAAATACCTAAGGAGCTAAGTTGGCTAAATCAGCTCTCAGCTAAGGGTGGGGTTAGCTACTTTTATCCTGCCTCTGAGTTGCGTGTGAAATTATTATTTGAAAAGAATCTTAAAAAAGATGACACAGAAACATTTAGAGTTTCTGTAGGAATCATTGATGATTATCAGTTTTTTTGCATTAATCAAGTTTTAAGTGCTAATAATATTGATTATTCCTATTATAAGGTAGGAGAAAGTATTTGGTTGGTTGTCGCTACAGATGATGAGAAATATTTGCGTAGTGTTTTAGAAGAGTTAAAACATTATGAAATTCATTATTCTTTGTCTAAATCTTAAAAAGGAGTTAAGATGTCTAAATTTACAATCATAGTTTGTGATCATATTCATCAAAGCGGTTTGGATTTGCTAGAGAAGGCAGCGGATGTTGAAGTGTTAAATCTTGCAAGCTTACCAAAAGATGAATTAAAAAAAGAGCTTCATAAAGCGGATGTGGCTATTACAAGGAGTTCTACAGATGTTGATGAATCATTTTTATCAATGGCTACCAAACTTAGAGCAGTTGTTCGTGCTGGAGTGGGTGTAGATAATGTGGATATTGAAGCTTCTAGTAAGCGTGGTGTGGTAGTGATGAATGTTCCAACGGCAAATACTATTGCTGCAGTGGAATTAACTTGTGCGCACATTTTGAGCGCTATTAGAAATTTTCCAGGAGCTAATAAGCAACTTAAAGCTGATCGAGTATGGAAGCGTGAAGATTGGTATGGCACGGAGTTAAAAGGTAAAAAGCTTGGGATTATTGGTTTTGGTAATATTGGGAGTCGTGTTGGAAAGCGCATGAAAGCTTTTGAAATGGAAGTGATTGCATACGATCCTTATATTAATCCAGCAAAGGCTACAGATTTAGGAATCGCTTATACAAAAGATTTTAATGAAATTTTAGCTTGTGATATTATTACGATTCATACTCCAAAAAATAAAGAAACCATCAACATTATTAACAAAGAACAAATCGCTAAAATGAAAGATGGCGTTATTTTGATTAATTGCGCTAGAGGTGGCTTGTATAATGAAGATGCTCTTTTTGAAGCTTTAGAGAGTGGTAAAGTAAGATGGGCAGGAATTGATGTTTTTACAAAAGAACCTGCCACTTCTAATAAATTATTAGATTTATCAAATATCTATGTAACTCCACATATTGGAGCTAATACGCTTGAATCCCAAGAAAAAATTGCTATTGAGGCTGCAGAAGCAGCACTTGAATCAGCAAGAGGCTCTAGTTTTCCTAATGCTTTGAATCTGCCTATTAAGGAAACTGAATTACCGGATTTTATGAAGGCTTATTTGGAATTAGTTCAAAAAATGGCATTTTTTGCAATTCAGGTTAATAAAAACGAGATTCGATCCATTAAACTTGAAGCACAAGGAGAGATTAGTGAATATTTATCTTCGCTTTCTACTTTCGCGTTAGTTGGTATTTTAAATGCAACTATTGGAGATAAAGTTAATTATGTTAATGCACCTTATGTGGCAAAAGAGCGAGGGGTAGAGATTGCACTTGAAGTTAAAACACTGCAAAATGTTTATAGAAATCAAATTAGGTTAACCCTGCTAACTCAAGAGGGAGAATTTAGTGTTTCTGGAACGGTGTTTAATGAAAATACGCCAAAAATTGTAGAAATCAATCATTTTGAGCTTGATATTGCACCAAGGGGGCGTATGATTCTCTTTAGAAACAATGATACTCCAGGGGTCATTGGTTTTGTTGGGACAACTTTGGCGAAATATAATATTAATATTGCAGACTTTAGACTTGGACGATATGGTAAAGAAGCTTTGGCTGTGATTCTTGTCGATGATGAAGTTTCTAATGAAGTTATAAAAGAACTTTCTGCTATTGAGGCTTGTTTATCTATTAAATATGTTGTTCTATAATTTTCCTCCTTTTTTGGAGGAATTAAGTAAAATTTGAGCTAATTTTGGTAATAATTTCACTTCCAACAAGAGCCGGGGTGGTGAAATTGGTAGACGCGCCAGACTCAAAATCTGGTGGGGGCAACCCCGTGTCGGTTCGATTCCGACCCTCGGCACCACATACTTACATTTTTTTAATCTCTTTATTTTTTATGGTCTATTTGTAGAATCTTTCTAGTCCCACTTCTTTATGTTGCTTATTTTTTTAATTGAGTATTTTTAAAAGTTAATTTTTGGCAAAAGGCAACGAATTTAAGATAATTGTTTAGCGATAGACTTATGAACTTAGAGTATATGAGTAAAAATTAAACATTTTTTTTAAAAAAAGCCTAAAATAATAATTCTTTTTTATTTCTTTGTGTAATTTTGTAGAGAAATATAGAATAATATGCACGTCATTATTTTTTTAAAGGATGATTAATGAATAAGCTTTTAGGTTTATTACTTTGGGCTATCGTTGCATTTATTGGTGCATGGGGCTTTGGAGTTTTGGCATTACATAGAGGTGAGCAAATCTCAGCTGTATGGATTGTTGTAGCGGCTGTTTGTATTTATGCTATTGGATATCGGTTTTATTCCAAGTATATTGCCATAAAGGTGCTTGGACTTGATGATAATCGTGCAACACCTGCTTTAAGTATGAATGATGGTAGAGATTTTGTTCCAACAAATAAAATCGTTCTTTTTGGTCATCATTTTGCCGCAATTGCTGGGGCAGGTCCACTTGTAGGTCCAATTCTTGCTGCACAAATGGGTTATTTACCTGGTATGATTTGGATTGTTGTTGGAGTTGTTTTAGCAGGGGCTGTGCATGACTTTACCGTGCTATTTATCTCTACACGCAGAAATGGTAAAAGTTTAGGAGAGATGATTAAACTAGAGCTTGGTAAGGGCGTAGGAAGTATTGCGATGATAGGGATTTTAGGTATTATGATGCTAATTATTGCAATTTTGGCTCTTGTTGTAGTTAATGCGTTAGCAGAATCTCCTTGGGGGCTTTTTACAATTGCAATGACAATTCCTATTGCCATTTATATGGGGCTACATATGCGATTTTTGCGTCCTGGTAAGATTGGTGAAGCAAGTATTATAGGGTTTATTTTATTGATTTTGGCATTGTATTATGGAAGTGTAGTGGCAGAAAATGAATTCTTAGCTTCTGTTTTTACTTTAAGTCCTGTTACATTAACTTATATAATGATTGCGTATGGTTTTGTTGCTGCAATTTTGCCTGTTTGGTTTTTGCTTGCACCTAGAGATTATTTGAGCACATTTTTAAAAATTGGTGTTATTGTGCTTATGGGACTTGGAATCTTAATTGTAAGACCAGATGTGCAATTTCCTAGTATTACAAAATTTATTGATGGAAGTGGTCCTGTTTTTAGTGGTCAGTTTTTCCCTTTCTTGTTTATCACCATCGCTTGTGGAGCCATTAGTGGATTTCATGCATTGATTTCAAGTGGGACTACACCAAAAATGCTTGAAAAAGAATCTCATGCTAGAATGGTTGGATATGGTTCTATGATTATGGAATCAGCAGTTGCTATCATGGCTTTGATTGCAGCTTGTATTTTAACTCCAGGTTTATATTTTGCTATCAATGTTGCTCCTGCAGGACTTGGAACAACTGGGATTTCAGATGTGGCGCAAGCTGCAAGTGTAGCGGCACAAACAATTAGTAATTTTGGATTTGTTATCACGCCTCAAGAAATCTTGGGAATGGCTGAGAGTATTGGAGAAAATAGTGTGTTGAGCCGCACAGGTGGGGCACCTACTTTTGCAATTGGATTAGCAATGATTGTTTCTGAAATACCTTTGTTTAATCAGGGTTCTATTGCATTTTGGTATCATTTTGCTATTTTGTTTGAAGCACTTTTTATTCTTACTGCTGTTGATGCAGGGACTAGAGCAGGAAGATTTATGGTGCAAGATATTTTAGGAAATGTTTATAAGCCAATAGGAAATATTCATTCGATATTTTGGGGGGTTGTTGCAACTTTAATTTGTGTTGTAGCTTGGGGTTATATTCTTTATCAAGGCGTAACAGATCCGCAAGGTGGAATCAAATCGCTTTGGACGCTTTTTGGAGTCTCCAATCAAATGTTAGCAGGTATGGCGCTTTTGCTTGTAATTGCGGTTTTATTCAAAATGGGTCGAGGCAAACAAGCTTGGGTTGCTATTATTCCTGCGGTTTGGGTTTTGGTTTCAACTCTTTATGCAGGCATCTTAAAGTTGCTTCCGGCTAATGGTGAGAAGATTCATGATTCAGTTAGCCACATTGCGCTTTGGCAAATCAATAGTGCAAAAGCCGCAAGTGAGACTAATATAGAATTGGCAGAAAAATTTGCCACCATTGCTACTAATAATCTAATTAATGCAGGGTTGTGTGCATTCTTTATGATAGTAACTTGTTTGGTGCTATTGCAAACAATTCGCATTTGTTGGAAATGTAGTAGGGGAGAAAATGATATTCCACTTGCCGAATCACCTTACCTTAATGCTAGCGATTATGAAGGCAAAGTGGTAGCACACTAAATAAAATAGGCTTTTTGAGCCTATTTTAAAATTTTCTCTTTTGGACTCTTAGACAAATTCTTAGAATTTAAATTATTATTTTTTCGTCTTTAATTAAAATTTTGATTATATTATGGATTTGGGTTTATTTTTTCGAGATTTTGGTTGCATTTGCTTGAAGTAATGAATGATAGAAACTAAAATAAAGCTTGATTTAAATTAGCAGCATATAAAACTATGTGTATTTAAAAAAGCTGCAAATGTCTACATCTAATGCTTTTGATATTTTGTATAGATGCTCCAAATTAAAATGTTTTCCATAACGACAACTTTCGCAATTTGAATAGAAAGCGATAGATTTAATGCCTATTTCAAGTGCTAAATCTAGCTGTGAAATTCCTTTTTTCTGTCGCACATTTCTCACAATCTGAGAGATGTTTTGATAAAAATTTAGAATTTCTTCTTCTGTTGTATTACCAAAATGATTATTCATTGTGATTTATCCCATAGGATTAATTTATACTTAAAATTTACAATGTTATAATCCTAAATTCTATATCCTATAGAATAAATTATAAAAAGGTTGAAAAAATGAAAAAAATATTTATGGTAGCATTATTTGCTCTGTTTGCTAATTTTTGCTTTGCGGCTGATGATGAACTTACTAATGATATTGCAAAGAAGGCAATAGATATAGGTTTTGGAGCGATTAGTGGGTTTTTATCGGGAAAAAGTGGAGATGAAATCGCAGAAGAGGCTAAAGAAAAAACAATTAAAGCTACCAAAGAAACAGCTAATAAAAAGCTTGATGAGGCAACAAAGTAGTAATCACTCCCATTAGATTGGGAGTGATTATTTGTGGTTATTGATTGTATTTAGCAGGGAGTTTCATCCATTGTTTCGTTGCTCGTTTAGCAACTTCTAAGGTTGCATCCATTCCTCCTGCTAATGAAAAAAGCCAAAATTTATGTGCATAAAGCCAATCAATCTGTTTGACTTGTTTTTCAATAAGTGTTTTTACAGGACGCACAGCTATTTTTGCAAATTCTAATTCTTGATGCACGATATAAGATTGCACAGCATCAGAAAAAACTTTAATAAAAATATCTTCCTGAAAGAAAAGCTTAATATCATCAATTTCTTCAAGAATCTTATCCATTTTTTTGAAATTGATTTTTTCTAATTTGTTTTCTTTGTTTAAGCGCTCTAGCTCTTCTGTCATTTTGACAACTTTTAGAAAAGTTTTTTCTACCATCTTTTTCTTTTTATAACCATAATCCAAAAAATCTTTTACTTTAGATTGAATATGTTTTTGGTTTGCTTTAATTTGCTCTTTGCTAGGAGGGGTGAGTTTGATTGCCTTCTTTTTTGTTTTGGAAAGTGATTGTAGGGCTTCTAGGAATGGAATCTCTTTTGTCCCAGCAATTCTTGCACCGCCTTCTGTTGAATTGATTACTTCCATTTCATAGGGCGTTTCAGCAATGTCTTTTTCAAAGAAATTTAAAAACATTTTCCACACTGAAGTGGTTTCTACAACTCCATCTCCACCATAAGCAGGCACCATAAGCTTCTCTGTTATATTTTCTTTTTGCTTGTATTGAGATTCTGTTTCTCCAAAAATCGCATCTTTGGAGTGGGTTTTTCCATCTTTAGAAAATGCAAGATCTTGACCAATAAAAATACATCGTTTAAAGCGTGAATGCGCAATAATTTCATATGCCATATTAGCGGCACTCATTCCAATCCCAGCATAACCATAATCTTGTAAATCAAAGAAACGAGTATAACCAAATGGGCGCATACTAAAAGACTTGATGCCTTGTGTAATCGCGTTAGTTGTGGCTTTATGCACAATGCTTGTAAGGGCAAAAATAACGCCTTTTTGCGCTTCTTTTGGTGTTTTGATGAAAAAATCTGCAGTGGGTTCTACGCGCTCTAGTGTTGCAACAATATCGGGTTTTATTCCATGTTTGGTAAGAATTGGGAAAGATGCATCAACAGAGATAATTGTAATATAGGGTGCATATTCTTTTAATAGTGGAATTTGCTTGTGCAAAGAAGGTCCCGTGGAGACAATCACGGCTGTGTCTGTTGTTTTTGCATTAGAAATTAATTCTTTAAAACTTGGAGTGGTGATAAGCTCTGGAAGGTTTAAAAGATGATGTTCTAGACCGATTAAAGCATCTGTTGAATCATTGCCAACTGCAATAACATGATGCTCCAAACTTCTTGTTAGAATTGCATTTAAATCAAGGCATTCCTCTGTGTATTTACCATAATAATTGTTATAAATATGAAGATTGTAGATTCTAGAATAAATCCATTGACCTTCTTTAACAAGGTATTGATCAAGTTGTCCAAAACTAATTGTTTTAGTCCAAAAAATTAAAATTTTTTCTTCTAGAATTTCTTGTTCGAAATCTACAAAATTTAGCGCAATATAAATGAGTTCTAATTCAGGTTCAAAAATAAAGAGTTTTTTTAGATCGGGATTGCTAGAAAGGTATTTATAAAAAATTCCATTTCCCATTCCAAAAAAATAAAAAAAAGGATAAAGCCTATAAGGTTCAAATTCTTTAATTTTTTGAGTGATTTCTGCTAAGGGTTCTTTGGAGAAAAGTGCCACTTTGTTTTCTTTGTCGTAAATATTAATATTTAGCGGATCGTTTCCGATATACACTTCATATTTTTTATTGGGTTCTAGAATTTTAAGTTGTGCAGCTAAAAGTGGATTTTTTTGATAGAGCGCCTTGAGATTTTTCTCAAGTCTTGGGTTAAGAGCATCTGACATAGGATTCCTTGAAGTGTGGATTTAAAAAGTCTAAAGCCAAAAAGGCTAAAGAACTTATTGTAAAAGTTTAAGAATATTTTGCTGAACTTGGTTGGCTTGTGCCATTGCAAAACTTCCTGATTGTGCAAGAATGTTGGTTTTAGAGAAGTTTGCAGATTCTTCAGCAAAGTCTGTATCGCGGATTTGTGATTCAGCGGATTTTACATTCACTTGCGTTACAGTAATGTTATTGATAGTCGAGACAAGTTGTTGTTGCACAGAACCAAGATCAGCACGGATTTTGTCTAAATGTTCTTGTGCGGATTGTGCCATATCCATAACCGCCATAGCACCTTCTAAACTTGTTACTCCAGCCCCAATTCCATTAGCATTAACAACAGCAACAGCCGTATTGGCATTAGCCCCGATAGCAGAAGCAACATTGGCATCAAATTCACCATTAACACTTCTTAGATTCACAGTGTATTGTGCGATTCCTGATCCATTTTGTATGTTGGTCGCACCAGAGTGTAAGCCAACTTGAGAGAAATTTGTTCCAGATACCAAAATATCTCTTGCATTAAGGCGAATAAGAGTCAAGCGTCCTACAATAGCGTGTGTTGCGCCTGAAACTCCAGCAAAAGAACCACCTTGGAGTGGCGTTGTCCCATCAGCTCCAGCTCCATTAAGAACAGCAGCACCGCTTGTTACTTGGACAGAAATCGCTCGTCCATCTGTGCTTGTAAGTTGTAATGCTCCTGAAATACTTAAAGAAGCTTGCACTCCTGTTCTTTCTTTTTGGGCATTAATAGCATTAATAAGTCTTCCATCATAATCATTTTTTTGGACATCATTCACATCTCCAATGGCAATACCATTAATGACTAATCCCCTAATGGTTCCTGAAGCAATCGCTCCAGCCCCTTGCCCCATTACACTATAAGTTGCCCTCACACCTAAAGTATCGGAGTTTTTGTTGATGGCTTCTGCTAACGCACCAATTCCTGTTCCTGCTGAAGTGGAGATTTTTACTGATTCAATAGCGTAGTTATTGGTTCCATCTGTGTTTAAGAATCTTAAAGTCACTTCATTGAGATTGCTTGATCCTGCACTTACGGACATCTCAGCCCCTGTTTCGTAGCGAACATGTCCTATTTTATGAGAGTTAGTTGGTTGGATAGAAGCCTTAACGGTGGTATTGGAATAAGCACCAATTTGGAATTCTTTATTAGTAAAGGACCCTGAAAGCATTTGCTGACCATTAAAGCTTGTTGTATTAGCGATATTATCAAGCTCTTCCATAAGTCTTAAAATATCACTTTGTAGCGCGTTTCTTGTTGTGGTAGTTTGACCATCTTGTGCGGCTTGAGTAGCTTTTGTTTTGATTGTGTCTAAGATTTTGATTTGTTCATCCATTGCTTTATCGGCTGTTTGAATAATACCAATAGCATCATTAGCGTTTCTTGTGGCTTGACCCAATGCGGCAGCTTGAGAGCGGAGGCTATCGGCAATCGCCATTCCTGAAGCATCATCGGCAGCTTTATTGATTCTTAAACCAGAGCTTAATTTTTCTAGTGATTCTGACATGTTTCTGTTATTTACAAGACCAGAAGTGTGTGCGTTTAGCGCATTAACATTTGTGTATATCCTATAACTCATTATGCATCCTTTGCGAAAAATAAATTCGCAAAATCTAAAGCAATATATGTTCCACTTTTTAATATGGCAAAAAATAATCAGCTAAGTAAAGTTTTGATACAATCTTGCCGATTATAAGGGAAATTAATTTTGCAATGAAAGAAATTTATGGAAATTCAAACACAAGAGATTCTAAATAGGCTTAAAGAAGTCAAAACAAAAGAAAATATTAATGAATGTATGTTGCTAATCCGCGCTTTTGGGCAGGAGTGGCAGAAGCAATTAGAAGATTCTTATAGAGAAGAGATTATCGCTTTATTAAAAGAAAAGATTCTAGAAATTATTGTTTCTAAGGGGGATATTTTAGATAAGTCTATTTTATGGGCTTATGGGCTTTTTGAAGGTAGAAAATCATCTAAAAAAGATGAGAGATTTATGAAGTATTTTGATTTTTGCTCCCCTTATGTGGAAGATAGCAATGCTTCTTATTATGAAAGGCTATTGTTTATTGAGTTTGCGAGTGCGGCTTTGTTGTTTAGTGGGGACAAAGAAGGAGCGGTGAAGTTTTTTTTCTCCAAAGTGATTTATTTGAGTTTGAGAGAAAACTATATGGTAGAGTTAGACCCTTTTACAAGGGAGTTTTTGTATTATTATGAGATTCCAGTGGAATGGATTTTGGAGATTCAAAGAGAGGCTTTAAAATGGGATGATTTCTCTAAGCTTGATGATTTTACTAAAAAGACAATATTTTTGTGGAATATGCATTGTTTTTGGAATGTGAAGCATTATTTTAATCATCTAAAATGGAGGGAGAATTTTCCTGTTTGGCTTGATTGTTTAAAAGGATTGCTAGAACAAGGTAATCTTGATATGGCGATGTATGTGAGTTTTTATATTTATCATAAGTTTGGAAATTCTGCGCAAACTCAAGAGGATTGGCAAGAATATAATGATAAGGTAGTAAAACTTGTAGAGCCTTATTATGTGGAATATGGTAAGAATCTCCCTAAGTGCAAGGCAAGTATAGGGGATAAATCAGAAAAAAAAATTAAGATTGCTCTTATTAAAGATAGGATTGTTGAAAATTCACCTTATAAGGTAGAATATTCGCTTTGCAAGGTTTTAATGCAAAATGAAGAGTTTGCTAAGCAGTATGAATTGGTTGTATATAGTATGAACTATATCCAAAAAAGTGAGGATGGAATCGAGGCTATGCAGAGCTTTGTGCAGGCTGGAGTGCCTGTGGCATGTCCAGCTTATCAGCTAATAAGGCAATATAGTTATTATTACTCGCATTTGCAAAAGGCATTATTAATAAGACAATCTCTTCTAAGTGAAGGGGTGGATATTATTATCATTACAGGCACCATTGATTGTGCAGATTTTTTGCTTGCGACAAGAAGTGCTCCTAAGCAGATTTATTGGAGTCATGGGAATGGTCGGTATGATATTGTGGGGATTGATGAGAGAATAAGTCATGCTATACCGCCAACAACGCCTTATGATTTTAAAAGTTTTTCAGTGCCGATGGATATTGAAAGATTTTATAATCCACCAAGAGATCCAAAGCTCATAGAAGCAGAGAAGGCAAAATATCCTATCACAAAAGACACGGTAGTTTTGGGCGTGATAGGTAGGCTTGTCAAAGTGGATAGCGATGAGTATTTAGAGTGCATTGCAGAGGTTATGAAAAAACACCCCAATACGATTTTTATTGCTGCTGGAAGTGGGAATATGACGGTAATTAGAAATAAAGTTGAAAAGCTTGGAATCTCGGAGCGGTTCTTTATGCCCGGATTCGTAGATCCACATATTTATGGACATATTATTGATATTTTTTGTGATACTTTTCCTATGGGGCAGGGAGAGAGTTTGTATGAGTTTATACATAAAAAAGGAACTTATGTGACTAGGAACTATAATAAAATGGATATTGAAGATGATAAAATGTATAAATTAAAAATGGGCGATAAAGTATTAATTTATTTTGAAAACCTTGAAGCACTTACTCCTAAAGTAGAGAGATATAGTGAATTTATAAAAGGAGATATTATTTTTATTTATAATAAAAAAGATTGTTCTTTAGATGCTGAAGTGCAAAAAAGAGCATTATATTGTGAATTTGGCAATAGAGAGATGTTGCAAATTGGAGATCATTCTTTTAAGGTTGGAAATGATAATAAAATTGAGTTTATCATATCAAATTTAATGAGAGAAAAGAAAAGCATATGGCAAGCTTATTATGCTGAAAATTTAAAATATTATCTTGATATTGTTAATACACTTTCTTGCTATCTTGATAATAGTGGTAGATATGTTGGGTGGTTATGTAGTGGATTTGGTTTTAAGGACTATTATAAAAATTTAGCAGAAATGATAGAGAATAATGAAATTAGAAGCAAGTTGGATGAGTTATGTAAGTTACATAATAAACTGACTTATAACAATCGGGTTAAAATTTGTTATAAAAGTTTTGTAGGGGCTATCAATGCAGATAATTAATATTCCATCTCATTATAATTATATAGCACTATTTTTAACACTTAGTTGTAATCTATCATGTTCTTATTGCATTAATCTCAATGAAAGAGGATCTTCTCGGAATTCTGTGAGTAAAAAGCAAATTAAACCATGTGAATGGGTAGATTTTATTAATCGGATTTGTCTTTTAGATAAAAAGGGAAATCCTAGAGAGGATATCCCATTGACTTTGCAAGGTGGAGAACCCACCATGTATAAAGGTTTTTATGAGGTTGTTAATGGAGTTGATTCGAGATTTAAATTAGATTTGCTGACTAATTTTATGTTTGATGTTGATGAATTTATTCAAAGAGTTCCTGTTGAAAAATTTACTAGGGATGCTAAGTATGCTGCGATTCGTGTGAGTTATCATCCTGGTCAAAATAAGATTGATGATTTGATAATCAAGCATCATAAGATGCGGGATGCGGGATTTTATGTAGGAATTTATTCGGTTGTAACACCGCAAAACGTGGAACATATCAATGAAATAAGGGAAAAATGCAAAAAAGAAGGCATTGATTTTAGAGTTAAAGAGTATTTGGGGTTTGATGGTAAAAGATGGCATGGAACTTATAAATATCAAGATGCTATTTCGCAAAAAATAGAAAAATATTGTGAATGTAAGACAACAGAATTAATAGTAGGACCAAATGGAAAAATATATCGATGCCATTCGGATCTATACGAAAATAGAACTCCTATTGGAGATATTTTAGATTCAGATTTTAAAATCAAGGATATTTATCGACCTTGCTATGTTTATGGGCATTGTAATCCCTGTGATATAAAGGTTAAAACCAATCGATTTCAAGAGTTTGGTCATACATCTGTGGATATGAAGAATATTAGAGATTTGACATCCGATGAGAGAGCGGCATTAAATGGAGGTTATTTTGGAATATGAGTGATATTTTTAGAATCGATTCTCATAAGTTAATTTTTCATCCTACAAGGGTATCGCAATGGCTTGAATCTTATGGTAATTGGGAAAAAGAAAAAGAGATTTATCCTATTTATGTTGAAGTTTCTCCTTATGGTGCATGCAATCATCGTTGCACATTTTGTGGAGTTGATTATATGGGGTATAAAAATATTAAAATCGATTTTGAAATTTATAAGCAAATAATTCGTGAGATAGCTGAGCTTGGGGTTAAAAGTGTAATGTTTGCAGGAGAAGGGGAGCCAATGTTACATAGAGATCTTGATTTAATGATAGAGGCAACAAAAAAAGCTGGAATTGATGTAGCTATTACTACTAATTTTGTTCCTATTAAACTAGATAAAATGCCTAAGATTCTAAAGAATACAACTTGGATTAAAGCTAGCATTAATGCAGGAAATGCAAAAGTTTATTCTCAAATTCATAGAACGAGGGAAAATGATTTTTACAGGGTTCTTAAAAATTTAGAAGAATCAATAAAAATACGGCAAAAGATAGAAAGCTCTTGTACTATTGGAGTGCAAATGTTGCTTTTGCCTCAAAATTACCAAACCGCTATAGAGTTTGCAATTACATTAAGGGATATTGGAGTTGATTATTTGGTAATTAAGCCGTATTCTCAGCATCTTTTTAGTCGAACTAGAGAATATGAAAGTTTAGATTATAGTCAATATTTGTTTTTAGAAAAAAGCCTAAATGAATTAAGTAGTGAAGAGTTTTCTATTATTTTTAGGTCAGACACAATGAAAAAGTTAACTGGAAATAGAAATTTTTATGAAAAATGTTATTCGACTCCATATTTTTGGGGATATATAAGTGCTAATGGAGAGGTTTATGGTTGCAGTTGTTATTTGGGCGATGATCGTTTTTCATATGGAAATATTAATCAGAAGAGTTTTAAGCAAATTTGGCAAAGCATAAAGAGGCAGGAAAATATTCGATTTATACAAAATGATTTAGATATCAAAAAGTGTAGAGTAAATTGCAGAATGGATTCCATTAATCGATATTTATGGGAATTAAAACATTCAAATTCCCATGTAAATTTTATCTAGGATTTATCTAATGAAAAAATTTCTTTTAGATTCTCATAAGTTACATTACCATTTTGAGAGGGTGGCAGAATTTCAGAAAAATGGAGATTGTTATCCTATATATATGGAAGTTTCTCCTGTTGGATTATGCAATCATCGATGTATTTTTTGTGCCTATGATTATATTGATTATCCTAATAGACATTTGGATAAAGACAGATTTTTGAGTTTTTTGGATGAAGTTGCTTTGCTTGGTCTGAAAAGTATTTTGTATGCTGGGGAAGGAGAGCCATTAATTCATAAAAATATTGCAGATTTTGTCAAAAAGACAAAAGAAGTGGGAATTGATTGTGGTATGTTTAGCAATGGAGAACTTTTGAGTGAAAGATTAGCTGAACAATTATTGCCCTACCTTACATTTTTGCGATTTAGTTTTAATGGTGGGGATGCACAAACTTATGCTAAAGTTCATAAACCCTCTAGGAATGTAGGATCTAATATAGGTTCGGGGGGGGGGGCATATCAATTAATGAGTAAGGTATTGCACAATATAGAATATGCTGTTAATTTTAAAAATAAAAACCAATTAAATGTGGATTTGGGTTCGCAATTTGTGCTTTTGCCCGAAAATAAAGATACATTATTATCGGCTATTTCCCATTTAAAAAATGCTGGAGTAGATTTTATTTCCGTTAAACCTTTTGTTTTTCAAAATGAGCAACAAAAATATAGTGAGAGGCAGGGTTTTATTTCTTTTGATGAAATTAAAGATTTGGCTAAAGAAGCTAAAAGCTATGAAGATGATAATTTTAAGGTTATTTTTAGAGAAAATGCTTTTTTAAATAAACAAAATGGGAGAAGCTATTCTCATTGCTATGGATGTAATTTTATAACAACTTTAAATTCTGCTGGAGATTTAGCTACTTGCCTTCCGTATTGGAATAAAGAAGAATTTGTGTATGGCAATATTTACCAAGATTCCTTTTATGAAATTTGGAATGGAGAGAAACGAAAAAAAATTAAATCTTTTTTAGAGCGAGACTTGAATTGTCAAAAGTGTCCAACAAATTGCCGTCCAAATGCAATTAATGAATTTTTAAATGATATTTTTAGCAAAGAAATAAAGCATGTTAATTTTATTTAAAAATATGTTAGGGAGATGTATTGTATGACACAAACAGCAAAAGAGATTCGTAAAACAATTTTGCAAATTGCTAATCGCGCAAAAAGCCCACACATTGGTTCGGCTTTAGGGTGTGTAGATATTTTAAGTGCCTTATATTTTAAAGTTTTGAACTTGCAAGATTATGAAACTAGAGATATTTTTATACTTTCAAAGGCTCATGCTGCAATGGCATTGTATGCGACTTTATACCATAGAGGCTTAATGAATAAACAAATGCTTTTGGGATATTACCAAAATGGAGGAACATTGCCAGCACACACAGATAGGAATTCTCATGCTTATATTGAGATTTCTGCAGGAAGTTTAGGGCATGGGTTACCCATTGGCATTGGCATGGCAATAGCTTTTAAAAAGAGTAAGGAAGATAGGAAGCGTAATGTTTATATTTTAATGGGTGATGGTGAGATTCAAGAAGGAAGTATTTGGGAAGCAGCAATGCTTGGAGCAAAGTTGAAGTTAGATAATATTGTAGTATTTATAGATAGAAATGATCTGCAAGGCTATGGCAGGGCTAGTGAGCTTGTAGAGTTTGAACCATTAGAGGATAAATGGAAAGCATTTGGTTGGGATTGCATACGGGTGGATGGACATTGTGAGGAAAAGATTGTTGAGGTAGTTACAAATAAAAGAAATCGACCGCTTTGTGTGATTTGTGATACCATAAAGGGTAAGGGAGTGGAATTTATGGAGGATAAGTTAGAATGGCATTATTATTTGGTAACAGATGAGATTTATTCTAAAGCATTAGAGGTTTTAAAATGAGAAATGCAGTAGCAAATTGTATCATTGAAGTAGCCAAAAAAGATTCGAATGTATTTTTGATTAGCGGAGATGCTGGGCTTGGTGTTTGGGATACATTTAAAGAGGAGTATAAAGAGCAATATATCAATCCTGGAATTAATGAAGCATTATGTGTTAGTATGGCAGCTGGTTTGGCTTTGTGCGGAAGAAAGGTTGTGTATTATAATATTGCTCCATTTGTAATGATGCGTCCTTATGAGCAAGTAAGAAATGACATCTGCTATCAAGAGTTGCCTGTTATTTTGGTGGGAACTGGAAGTGGCTTTACCTATATGCCAAGTGGTATGACTCATTATGCATTAGAAGATATAGGTTTAGCCTTGAGTTTGCCAAATTTAAATATTTTTTCACCTTGTGATCCTTTGGAAGCAAAGGCTTGTTTTCAGTATGCTTATCACTCCAAGAAGCCAAGTTACATTAGAATCCCTAAAGCAGGCGAACCTAATTTGCATAAAAGGGAGATTGAAGATGTTGCACAATTGCAATTTTTATTGAAAAACAAGAGTGAGATTTTGCTTTTATCTCATAGTTCAATTGTTCAAGAAGTGCTTAAAGCAGGTGAAATTCTTGGATGTGATGTTGCAAGTAAGCCTTTTGTTAATTCAACGGACTTTAATTTAGAATCCTATAAAATTATTTTTGTTATTGAAGAGCATTTTAGTTATGGTGGCTTAGGGACATTTTTAAGATCTCATACAAATGCAAATATAGAAATTTTAGGTGTGCCAAATAAATATGTGCATTTAATAGGGAATTGTGATTATGGACGCACTTTTTTTGGAATTGATTGTAAGGGAATCGTTGAATCTGTGCGGAAGAAAATGGAGTTATAATGGGTGTTTTACGAAATATTTTTACAAAATTGCATCAAAAGACCAAAAGGGATTATTTTACAAGGATGGCAGATTCTAAAGTAGAGTGTATGGATATTGCTAAGAAATATGAAAAGGATTTTTGGGATGGAGATAGGCGATATGGGTATGGTGGATATAAATATGATGGAAGATGGGAAGTGGTTGCTAGAGATTTGATAGAAATTTATCAATTAAATAATAAAAGCAAAATTTTAGATGTAGGTTGCGGAAAAGCATTTTTATTGTATGAGATTAAAAAGATTTTACCTAATATACAGGTAGTCGGCTTTGATATTTCGGAATATGCAATAAAAAATGCTAAGGAGGAAGTTGCAGAAAATTTATTTGTTTATGATGCACGAAGTCCTTTTCCATTTGGGGATGAAGAATTTGACTTAGTAATCTCACTTGGAACATTGCATAATTTAGCATTGTTTGATTTGAAAACAGCTTTTAGTGAGATTGAGCGTGTAGGAAAGCAAAAATATATTATGGTGGAATCTTATAGAAATAATCAAGAACTTTTCAATCTTCAATGCTGGGCACTTACTTGTGAGAGTTTTCTAAACCCTAGTGAGTGGATATGGATAGCAAGGGAGTTTGGATATAAAGGTGATTATGAATTTATTTATTTTGAATAGGAATGGTTATGGGATTGTTATATACGAAATATAAAATGTTTCATTATAAAGACAAGCTTGATTCTTTGCCTAGAGATAAAGCGATAATGCCGCCAATACACATAAGGATTAAACCTACAAATGTGTGTAATCATGATTGTTGGTATTGTGCCTATAAAGTTTCGCATTTGCAACTTGGAAAAGATATGGTAGAGCGGGATTTTATACCAGAACAAAAAATGCTTGAAATTATTGATGATTGCGAGTTGATGGGTGTTAAAGCTATTACATTTAGTGGGGGCGGGGAACCATTGATTTATAAATATATGCCACAAACCTTGAGGCGTTTAATTGAAACAAATATTGCTTTTGCAACATTGACAAATGGAGCTAAATTAGATGGAGAGGTGGCAGAACTTTTTGCGAAATATGGCACTTGGGTGCGCGTGAGTATGGATGGCTATGATAATGAAAGTTATCAAAAATTTCGCGGTGTAGGGAAAAAGGAATTTGATAAAATTATTTCCAATATGGAGAAATTTAAAAAAATTGGCGGACAATGTTATCTTGGAGTGAGTTATATTGTAGGGCAGGATAATTGGCATAAGATTTATGAAATTTCAAAGATACTTAGTGAAATAGGGATAGATAGCCTTAAGATATCTCCAACAATTGTTAGTAATGAAGGGGAGAAAACTAATATTTATCATCAAGCTTTTTATAAACAGGCAAAGGAAGAGATAAAAAAAGCACAAAATGATTTTGGGAAAACATTAGAGATTTATGATTCTTATCATTATCAGCTTAATAGCTTTAAAAAAGATTATTCTTGGTGCCCTTACTCTCAAATGCTTATGGTTATTGGTGCAGATTTAAATGTATATCCTTGTCATGATAAAGCGTATAATATTGATGAAGCATTGCTTGGAAGTATTAAAGATATATCTTTTAGAGAGTGGTGGTATCAAAATAAAGAGTCTTTTTTCAAGGTTAATCCATCTTGCGTTTGCAATCATCATTGTGTAGCACATGAACATAATAAAATGATTTTAGAATACTTGAATGCCGATGAGAAGCATTTGGGGTTTGTGTAGGGAGGTAAATAATGAATCTGCTTTTAGAATTTTATAATAAAATTGGTGGTGTTTTGGATCCTAAAATGAAAAATGATGTTGATTTGCATCTATTTCGTAGGGCTAGATTATATGATATGCTTGGGATACCAAGTAGATTTTTTAATGGGGCTAATGTGCTAGATATTGGCAGTGGTAGTGGTTATAATGCATTGGCATTTTTATTATTTGGAGCAAAAGTCCATATGGTAGAGCCAAATCAGCAAGCACAAAAGAAAGCCGTAGAATTGTTTGCTAGTTTTAATATCCAACAAGATCAATTTGCTATTTATTCGGATGTTGAAGACATAAAAAATGAGAACAAATATGATTTGATTTGTGCAGAGGCTATGTTATATCTTTTGGAAGTTCCTTTGAGAAATTTAATTATGGATAAAATTAAAGCTTTATCTAAAAAAGACACATTGGTGGTGATTGGAACAATGTGCGAGTTTTCCTATTTTTATGAAGATATTCGGAGATATTTAGGGAAAATTTTAGTTGCTAATGAATGTGATTTTAAAAAGCAAGTGGTTTTGCTATCTGAAGCCTTTGACTCACATCTAAAGGAACTCAAATATGCTGTGCGTCCAATTGAAGATTGGGTGATTGATAATATTTTAAACCCCGCTAATGAATTAGAACGCCTAGATCTTTTAAAGATAATTGATAGATTTGGCGGTTATGAAGTTCGTCATGTTTCTCCTGAATTAGTTCCTAATTTAAGTTGGTATAAAGATATGGATTACTGTCATACAAATATTGTCAAAGAAGAATTTTCTTCAGTTAGACATTTATTACTAGATGCTAGATTTAAATATAGTATTCGAAGTAAGATTAAAAATCAAGAGTTGGCACAGCAATTGTCAGATTTTCAAAATTTAGTTTGTCAGAATTATGAGACAGAAGAAAGGAGCTGTGGAGATGGACATTATAAGGTATTGAAAAATATTTTAAATGATCATAAAGATTTGGGAAGTGATTTTGTAGGTGCTTTGTCTGAGGTGGTTAGTTTATTAGAAAAAAATAATGTCAATGTTCATAGTGTCAGCACTGCAAAATATTTTAAAAAGGCTTGGGGTAGAGGTTTATATTATGTTTGTTTGAGAAAAATGTAATATAGATGAATTTGTGAAATTTTTAAAGATAGGTGGGAATAAAATTGTTGAATGATTTTAAGCTTTTTTGCAATGCGAAGACACCTAGCTATTTTGCATTAAAAGATTTTTTAAGAATAACACATAATCATAAAAAATTTTTAAAAAATAGTAGTGGCAAAAATGGTGAAACTAGCCGTTTTTGTTTGCATAATGATCCACAAGATTCTTTGCATGTCATGTTAATTTATCATCCTTATAAAAAGTTAATTCCAGAACAAATTTTTAAAAATACAGATTCTTATTATTTGATACTAGAAGGCAAAATTAGCCTAACGAATCTAGAAACAAAGGAAAGGATTATTTTGGATAAAAAAAATTTTTTAGGGAAAGTTGGAAGTAATATCCCTTATCAAATGGAAATAATAAGCGAAAATGTTCTGTTTATAGAGATAAGAGAAAGAAATACAAAAGAGAAGTTATGAAAGATAAAATATATAAGATTAATCAATGTAGATTATGCGGAAGAGAGAATTTAAAAAAAGTTATTACATTATCTAAAAATCCAATTGGGGATAGGTTTTTTAAGAATAAAGAGTTGGCGTTATCTTGCGAATTGCACGATGTTGTAGTGATGATGTGCAATGTATGTGGTCAAATGCAATTAAGCGAAGTTGTGGAGCCAAAAGAAATTTATGAGCAGGATTATTTATATACTTCTGGCACTTCAGTTGGTTTGGTGGAACATTTCAAACAGGGAGCTAAGGATTTAATTAAAAGGTTTAAGGTGCCAAAAGATTCTTTGGTGATCGAGATTGGAAGCAATGAAGGGGCAATGCTAGAAGTTTTTAAAAATGAAGGTATGCGAGTTTTAGGGATTGATCCTGCTTCTATTGCAGTAGAAATTGCAAAAAAGCGTGGAGTTGAGACGATTTGTGGTTTTTTTACGAGGGATCTAGCTAAAGAAATTAGGCTTCAAAAAGGTAAAGCCAACATTGTGATTGCCAACAATGTGATTGCCAACATTCCTTTATTGGTAGATGTGGTGAAAGGTATTGAGTTATTACTTGATGATAATGGTGTATTTGTGTTTGAGACAAGTTATGCGCAAAGTGTTTTAAAGAAGCATTTGATTGACACGATTTACCATGAGCATATTAGTTATTTTAGCGCAAAACCTTTGGCAAAATTTTTCAATCATTGTGGATTGGAATTGTTTGATGCAGAAGAAATTTGGACTAAAGGTGGGAGTTTGAGAGGATATGTCTCTAAGCCTCTGCGTTTTATTAAAACGCAGAGGCTAATGGAGATAATTCAAAATGAAGATGCCTTTATTTTTGCTAGTCATATTGTTGCAAATAGTGTGAATTTAGAAAGATTGTTTGATGAAATAAAAGAAACACTTAAAGAGGGTGGAGAGTTTATTTTTGAAAGTTTCTATGCTAAAGCAGTTTTGGAGAAAAATTTGGTGGATATGGTATTTTTAGAACATATCAATTACCTATATCTTTTGCCATTATGTGAGTTTTTAGAAAAGAAAAATTTGAATCTGTATGATGCTAAGATTATTGAGAGTAAAGGTGGAAGCATACAAATTAAAATTACTCAAGATATGAGTAAGTCAAAGACTAAAGAATTGCTTTCTCTGATAGAAGCTGAAAAAGATTTTTTCAAACAGAGTGATATTTTTATAAATTTTACTAAAGGTTTGGAAGATTTTAGAGAGAAGGTTAGAAAGCTTGCATTGGAGATTAAGGAGCGTCAAGGAAGTGTCGGTGTGTATGGTGCTTCAGTGGGTGGAGTGATGATGGTGTATCATTTGGGGCTATCTGATGTGATTGATTATTTTTTAGATGATAATATTGCTAAAATTGGTAAATATGCACCAAATTTAGGTGTTTTGGTAAATGATTCTAAAATTTTAGAAGAGGATACTAATATAAAAGAGGTTATCAATGTAGCTTGGAGGTTTATAGATCCTATTACACAAAAGCATAAGGAATTTCTAAAGAGGGGAGGAATATTCTATAATTTGGAATTACCGCAGCTTGAAATTAAGGAGTATTTAAATGGAACGAATTAAATGGTGGAATATCGAGCTTGGTGCAGAGGAGCAAGAGGCAGTTTCAAATGCGATTGCAAATAGAAATATAGGTCAAGGAGAAATTACGGAGAAATTTGAGAAAGCGATTGCAAATTTTTTAAATGTCCCTTATGCCGTAGCTGTGCCAAATGGCACACAAGCACTAAGTTTAGCCTATATGGCATTAGGTCTAAAGGAAGGTGATGAAGTAATTATCTCTAATCGGACATTTGTTGCTACCGCACATGCTGCTATGATATTGGGTGCAAAGGTAAGGGTGGTTGATGTTAAAGAGAATCAAACTATTGATGAAAATTTAATAGAAGATAAAATTACAAACAAGACTAAACTTGTTGTGCCTGTTCATATGAATGGGGTTGCCTCAAATATGGATAAAATTTTAGAAATAGCAAAAAAATATAATTTGCAGGTGATTGAAGATGCTTGTCAGGCTTTTGGATCTAAAGATTCTAAGGGGAGGTATTTGGGGACAATTGGCAGGTTTGGCTGTTTTTCTCTTGGGGTAGCAAAACTTTTAACTACAGGACAAGGGGGAATTGTAACTGCACACAATCAAGAAGATTATAATCTTTTAAGAAGGATTAGAAATCAAGGAGTTTTTGATGTAAGGCAAGAAAGAAATTATGGAATAAGAGCATATAATTTCAAATTTAATGATATTCAAGCCGCAATTGGTTTGGTGCAATTAAAGAAGATTAACCAGAAAATTACTCATTCTAGAGAGTTGTATTGTGGTTATCGCGATATGTTGCAAGATAAAATTAATTTTTTAAATGTGGATATAGAAAATGGTGAAGTGCCTATAAGATTTATTGTGATGACTAAAAATAATAAAGATTTAAAGAAATATTTGGAAGCAATGGGTATAGAAAGTTCTTTTGAGTCTCCTTCGTTAAATTGTTGTAGTCATTTGGGAATTATTGGAAAATATCCTAAAAGTGATATTTTTGATCAGCAAATGCTTATTTTGCCAAGTGGTCCTAATCAAAATCTAAATAATATAGAAAGAGTTAGTAATGTTTTGTATCAATGGTTAGAGGAGAAAAAATAAATACATTATTATTTATATCCAAAAGGAGGAAATTCTCAGTATTGTGCTTGGAATGTGAAATATATACCATTTTTGCTAAAAAACTTTATGTTTTGCTCTATTTGAAAATTAATTCACATGACCTTTCTATTGAAGATGATACCTTTTGTTATTTTTTGTTGCATATTAGATTGTGTTGTGATGGGATATGACCACTAGAAGATGTTGTGAGGTAGCTTCAAACAAATAAAGACTATCAAAAGTATTGGAGAGATAAAATAGAACATTATTGCAAAGAGGATATGTATCATTATGGTAATGCTAGTGAATATTTGGTAGAATGGATTAATCAATGGTATAGAAAAAGAGAAATATTAAAGAGGCAGAATTAAATGAAAATTTTAATTATTAAACTTGGTTATTCTGAAACATTAGATCCTGAAATGGGTAAAGTAGTTAGTCTTGGAGATGTCGTGCGATGCACGGTTGTATTAGAGGCTTTAAAACAAAAATATCCCAATTCTTGTATTACTTGGTTGGTTGCCCCTGAAGCGTTTCCTTTGATAGTGGATAATCCTTATTTAGAGAGAGTGCTTGTGTGGGATGAATTTATCCCTTTTGCCTTGATGCGAGAGCAGTTTGATATGGTGGTGAATTTAGAAAAGATTCACGGAGTTTGTGGATTGGCAGATATGATTCAAGCTTGGGAGAAGGTTGGATTTCGATTTGATGTGGTGAGTGGTAATTATAGTGCTTATGAGTGTAGTCTAGGTGCTACAAATTATATACAAGATAAGGCTAACGGGAAAAAGAGTCACGAAATCTGGCAAAAGGTGATTGTTGAAATGGTGGGTTGTGAATGGAGGGAGCAGGAATATTCTCTCGGATATAAACCAAAGCCAAAAGAAAAATTTCAGGTTGGATTAAATTATCAAGTGGGTAGTAAATGGCCCACAAAAGCGATGAAGAAAGAAAAATGGGAGGAGTTAGCAGTCTTACTTGAAAAAGATCAGATTAGTTTTTCTTGGCAGCAAGGAATGAATAATTTATATGATTATATGGATTGGATTGCAGGGTGTGATGTGCTAGTAACACACGATAGTTTGGGGGTGCATCTAGCATTAGCAATGAAAAAAAGTGTGATTGTGTTATTTGGAGCTACAAGTGGTGAAGAGATCTATTATTATGGGCGTGGAGTTTCAGTGTATCCAAAAAGTCTAGGTTTAAGTGGGTATGAATGCATCCCTTGTTATAATCCAACTTGCAATAAAGACATTCATTGTATGGATTTTATTGAGCCAAATGATATAATTGTTTATATTAATGGATTTTTATAAGAAAAAAGGGAGACACTATGTTTTTTACTATTGCAATTCCAACCTTTAATAGGGCAAATTTATTGCAAAGATGCTTAGATTCTGTAAAAAAACAAGATTTTATGGATTATGAAGTTTTGATACTTGATGATTGTTCAACTGATAGTACCATCGAGATTGTTCAAGAATATTTGAAAGATAAGCGCTATCAGTATATTAAAATGCCCAAAAAAATGGGATTTGGCGATAAAGTATATAAATTTGCTCAGGATAGTGAACTATACCAAGGCGATTGGGTGTTGCTCTTGGAAGATGATAATTTTTTATACAATGAAAACCATTTGAAAAATATTTATATTCATATTCAAAATAATCCGCAAGTTAATTTTATTAATGTGGATACTGGTTATGGTTATGGAGAGATTGTTATTTTTGAGCAACAAAGTAATGTTGCACTACCTGAAACATTTTTATATCAAAACTTAAATGACAAACAAAAAGAGATTTTGCAAACAAAAATGAAAGTGGTCTATAAAAAAGATTTTTTAATTCAACAGGATCCTTTTAAAGCTGATAATCATAAGGCTGATATTACAGCAGAAGTCGATTATTTGAAGTTATATGAAGCAGCTTCAATGGGTTATGTGGGTGGTATTGCACATATTTTTGGGGTAACGCCAAATGCTAGGGCGAAATATTTAGATTTTTATAATTGGATAACTTCTAGTGGAATGTGTTGTGTTAATATAGATTCTCAAGAAAAATTTTATCTAATATTGAAGCAATATTATTCCGAGGTATCTATGTGCCTTAATGCTTTTTTTGATTGGGGGGGCAATGAGTTGGCAGGAGCATTGTCTTATTTTTATGATGATGAGAATTATCCTATTTTTTTAAGAAGATTTGCACAAATTTATAAGGATAAGTTTCAAGATAAATTATATTGTTATTATGAGGATTTCAATAAAAGTTTAATGACAGAAATAGAAAGAGATATTGCTATAGAAAATTCAAAAAATATTGTTATTTACGGAGAAAATAGTTGGAGAGTGCAATTAGAAGATTTTTTAGTGAAGAAGGGGAAACATATCTTATTTGTTGCAGATGATAAGAAAGAAGGCTATAAAACATATGAAGACATCATCAAAGAAAAGGAAAATATCGATTTGGTGTTTATTTCAAGTGGATCTCCTAAGATTATTTATCAAATGATGCAAAAACTACAATTTAAGAAGAATCGAATTAATGTGGCAACTCTAATATTAAGAGATGAGAATTGGAAATATAATTTGAATTAAGGAATATAAATTATGATTACATTTTCTTTTGGTAGAAATTGGAAAAGGTTTATAGAATATGTTGCAAATGAACAGATTCTTAATAGAGCTATTAATTCTTTAAGAAAATATTTTGGTGAAGATTTTGATTTTTCAGATAAAGTTTTTTTGGATATCGGTTGTGGAAGCGGTTTATTTTCTGTAGCGGCTTTGCAATTAGGTTGCAAAAGAGTTATTAGTTTGGATGTTGATATTAATTCTATAGAGGCAACTAAAATGGTGGGGGAGAAATTCAAACCACAAAATAAAGAAAATTGGCAAATTTTTGAGGGTAGTATTTTAGATTCATGGTTAGTTGATAAGCTTAAAAAGGAATTAGATAATCAAAATATTATTTTATATAGTTGGGGAGTTTTACATCACACTGGCAATCTAAAATTAGCTATGCAAAATGCAATGAACATTTTGTCTAGTGGGGGGGGGGGCGATAAATATGCATATATTGCCCTTTATAATAAGACAGAAGCAAGTTCTTGGTGGTTAAATAAGAAAATGTATTACAATCAGACAAATATTGTTATGAAAATTTTCATGGTTTGTTTCTATACCCTTTTTTTAACATTTGAGGATATTCGTAAAGGTAGAGGATGGAATATGTATGATAAGGATCGCGGTATGTATAAAATTACAGATGTGATTGATTGGTTGGGAGGGTTGCCTTATGAGCCTATTGCCAATGATGAAGTGATAGAGATTTGGGAGAAAGATGGTTTTTTATGCTTGAAAAATACTCCAACAAGATACTATAAACCTATTTATCCCAAGAGTAAGATTTATAGGTTATTTGTGTATTTGAAGGTTGTAGGGCTTGGCTGCAATGAATTTTTATTTAAAAAAAATGATAAGTAAGATAATGATTTTGTTATGAAATGATATTTTTATCTAAATTAAAAAATGATGGTTGTGGATATAAAATATAAGATTGGTGGTAAATATATCTAAGTTCTTTAATATTAGGTGGTTTAAGGGTGTATTGTGATGTGTTGAGATATATTACTAAACAGATGGAATGGATGAAATCCTAGGTGTTTTTAGTGCAAAAGACAATGGGATTTTTAATTTTTATAAAATGGAATATGATATAGAAAAAGAGAAATTTATAATTATGGAAAGGCAAGTGAATATCTTGCTTCGTATCTTACTAGTGAATATAGATTAAATGAGAGCTAATGTGTCGCATAGTTGGTGGGTTTGAGATTGGAGAGAATGGCTTAAAAAATAGTATAGAAAAAATGAGGGACACTATGATTAATGGTGGTCCTGATGATTGCGGAATAATCATTAAAGATGAAATTGTTTTGGCTCACCGCAGACTTTCTATTATTGATTTGAGTTGTTATTCTCATCAGCCTTTTTGCGATGATCGGTATATTTTAGTTTTTAATGGAGAGATTTATAATTATAAAGAAGTGGCAAAAACACTTCAAAACAAGGGTGTTAATTGTATAGCCAGGAGTGATACAGAGGTGTTGCTATCTAGTTTTAGACATTGGGGTGCAACTTGCGTAGAGTATTTTGAAGGTATGTTTGCCTTTGTTATTTATGATTCTTTAGAGAGGAAACTTTATCTTTTTCGCGATAGATTTGGGGTTAAGCCACTTTATTATTACTATGATTCTCATTGCTTTTTGTTTGCCTCTGAGTTAAAGGCGTTAATGGCTTATCCGAAATTGCAAAAAAAGATTGATGAAGTTGCTCTAAGTTATTTTTTGGAGTTAGGATATATTCCTTCCCCTTTTAGTATTTTGAAAAATGCTTATAAGCTAGAGCAAGGGCATTATTTGCAAATAGATTTAGAAAATATCAAGAAGCAAGGTTTAGAGAAAGCTATCGAAAAAGTGCAATATTATGATGTTAAATCTTATTATAGAATAAATAATTGTTTTGATTCTGTTTGTTTTCAAGAAAAGTTGCACAGAAGTGTATCTTTGAGAATGGTTAGTGATGTGAATGTGGGAGTGTGCCTAAGTGGTGGCGTTGATTCAAGTCTTGTGTGTGCGGTGTTAAAAGAATCGGGATATAATTTTGAGACTTTTTCTATTTCGTTTATGGAATCTGGTTTTAATGAAGGAAATTATGCAAAAAAAATAGCTAATATCTTAGGGGTTAAAAATCATCAATTTCTTTGTAGCTTAGAAGAAGCACAAAATATTATTCCAAGCCTCCCATGGATTTATGATGAGCCCTTTGGTGATTCTTCTGCAATTCCAACTTTGCTTTTAGCGCAAAATATTAAAAAGACACATAAAGTTGCTTTAAGCGCAGATGGTGGAGATGAGCTTGGATTGGGCTATGATAGATATTTTTGGGCTTTTTATCGTTATAGAAGATATCAAAAATATAAAAACTTAAATTTTTTATTAAAAATATTTAATTCTGAAATTATGGTAAAGCTTTTGCAACAATGCGGTTTAAAAGTTGGTATAGATAAATTTTTGCGCATTAAAGGGCAATTGGATTCTAAAAGTTTCTTGGAGCATTATTTGGTGGAAATCACACATTTAAGGAGAGAAGGCTTGAGAGCCAATGGGTTGCCAATTTTAAATAAATGGCAGATTTTTGATGGTGATGGATTGGATTATTTTAAACAGATGAGTTATTTTGATTTGCAAAATTACTTAAGTGAAGATATTTTGACTAAAACTGATAGAGCAAGTATGAATGTTGGTTTGGAAATGAGAGAACCACTTTTAGGAAAGGAATTGGTAGAATTTATGGTTTCTTTAAATTCTCTAGAAAATTTAATAAAACAAGAGGATGGACAAGTTATTTCTGGGAAGAGAATTTTTAAAAAATATTTGGAGAGATTTTTGCCTAGAGGGCTTATTCATCGACCTAAAATGGGATTTGGGATACCATTGGAGCAGTGGATGCGTGGGAATCTTAGATATTTATTAGATGAAATATTGCCTTATGCGTATGAGTATTTAGATAGACGATTTTTAGAGAAATTAATTGGTGATTTTGATCGTGGAGAGCGCGTTGATTTTGCTAAAATTTGGTATATTTATACATTTTGTGCTTGGAGGAAAGAATGGAATATATGAAGCAGTATGAAAAAGTTAATATAGAAAAGAAATGTTATGTATATCCTACTGGTGGTTGTGCCACGGCTTGCGTAAAAATTTTACAAGATTGCTTAGATGGCGTGGAATATGTGATGTTAGACGATCGTGATAAAAAAACTTCATTAGATGAATGCCGTGAGAGTGTTAAAAGTAGTGGCTGTTATGTATTGTTGTGTGCTGGGGATATTCAAGATGAATTGGAGCAAAAATGTAAAAGCTATGGAATTACAAACATTGTGGATGGTAGGGCTTATACTGGGTATTTGTTGGCAAAAAAAATCAGAGAAGAAATAGAGATAGATCATGAAATGTTTGAGATTTTGGATGGTGGAAAATTTTTGCATATTTTTGATAATCAATGGCTTACTCATTTTTATTATTTTTATGACTTATTTTTGCACTACTTAGAAGATAATGTGTTGGATTATGTGTGTGGAGCTGTGAGAGAATATTGCAAGTGTGTCGAGGAGAAAATACATAGGAATGGAATTAAATTGTTGATATCAGATATAATTATCTCTTATGATAATCGTTTAACATTGCCTATTTCCAAAAATATAGAAGATAAAAAAGGGATAACTTGGATGCTCCATATGGAATATTATTCTGATTTTAAAAAAGAAGTCAAGGAATATAGATTTGCAATTGGTGCACCTTGGGTATTATGGAGTTATTTTATAAATAGAGGTGTTTATTTGTCGCTTATGGGTGGGGAGCCAGGGTTTCGAAAAACGAATGCAAAAGTTGTAGGTATTGGGCATACTTTAGCAGAAGTATTTCAATTTCTTTCTAAAAATTTAAAGACAGAAAATTTAATAAGAAATATTAGAAATTATTTTAAAGGATTTCATTATTATATTGCTATCGATCGGTGTTCTAAAGAGACTTATGAAGTTTTATTTAAAAATGTAGGGCTAGACATTAAGGTTTTAGAAGGAGGGTCACTTTCTTTGGATGATAAGATTAAAGATTTTAATTATTTGCAATACTCGGTAGAGAATTTTTTGTTTATGCCTCGAGTTATAGATTTACAATTTGTTTATGAGGTAATAAAGGAATTATTAAAACACAATAAAAAAGTCATATTTCGACCACATCATGCTAGGAAAAATTACATTAATTATCTGCAAACTGAGGATCCTTATGTTATTATGAATGATTTTAGCAATGATGCTAATTTTGTGTTTATGCCAAGAGAAAGTCCTTTAACTAAAGAAATTTTGGCAAAATCTATTGTTATTACCGATAACTCTTCTACAGGATTTAGTACTCCACTTAGCACATTGCACCCAACAATTCTTTTTTGTCCTCCAAAGAAAGAATTTGACTTAAGTGTTAAAAATTTTGGCATATCTTATGATGATCCAATATTGCATAGAGTTGCATTAAGCGTAGATGAGTGCATTCAAAAGTGTTTGCAGTTGGAAAATGAATTAATGGGCGATGGGGGGATGGTTCTAAGGGAGAATATGCAGAAATATCGTGATAAGATTTTATATAATCAAGGATGCTCATCAGAAGCAATCGCTAAGATTTTAATGGATATTACAGATGGTAAAATCTAAAGTAATGAATGTTGTCTTTGTGATTGATGTGATGCGTCAAGGAGGTGGTGCTCAAAAGGTACTTTCAATCTTGCTTCCCATCTTGCAAAAAAATCAATTTGAAGTCGAATTGATTGTTTTAAAAAAAACTGATCAATTATTAGAGATTCCAGAAGTTAAAACCCATTATTTATTAGAACAAGAAACGCAAGGGTTGATGGTTAATACTTTTTTAATACTTGATAGAATCTCGCAAATAGCAGAAAAAGCAAATATTATTTGCTCTTTTATGGATTTTATAACGAGTTATTTTGCGGCAATAAGTGCAAAAATATTGAATAAGCCTTATTGTATTTTTGTGCGTTGTGAGCCTTCTTTTGTGGCAAAAACATTTCCCCAATCAAAAATTAATGAGAAACTTTATTCTTTGTGTATGCAGAACGCTGTTAGAGTGATTTGTAATTCTAAAAGTTCCAGTCAAGACATTATAGAAAATTTTGGTGTCGCAAAGCAAAAAATAGGTATTTTATATAATCCCATTGATTTTAAGAGAATTGAAGCTATGGTAAGTGTTGGTGAGAAGTTCAAGAGAGAGAATAATGAGATTATTTGTGTAAGCATAGGAAGATTGCACCAGCAAAAAAACTATCAAATTTTACTTGAGGCTTGTAAGGTATTGCAAGAACGCAAGATAAATATTCGTTTTTTTGTGTTTGGAGAGGGTGAATTAAGAGAAGAATTGGAAGCTAAAAAACAAAAATATAAATTGAAAAATATTGAATTTTTAGGTTACCAAACCAATATGTATGGATTTTTAAAAACGGCTGATATTTTTGTGCATTTATCGCTTACTGAGGGATTTCCTAATGCAGTTTTGGAGGCAGCAAGTGTCTCAAAACCGCTTGTATTATCTAATATCAAGCCACATAAAGAAATTTTTCAAGAAAATGTATTATTCTTTGATACTAATGATGTGAATGGATTATGTGATTGTATAGAGATATTACAAGATGAACAAAAAAGGAAAGACTTTGCAAAACTTGCTAGAGCTTGCGTAGAGAATTTTTTATATGAGCGTTTTGAATTGCAGTTATTAAGGGAATTTCAACAAATAAAAACTTGTTGTTTATAAATAGATAAAATTTGCCGATATAGCAAAATAAAAATATTAAAAATTAGGATAGTGGCAAAGCAAATGTATAGAGAATATCAATGTGCGCGATAGTTGGAATTTATGGAGAAAGCAATATTACTTCACTAGAATCAATATTGAGTTTAATGCAAAAAAGAGGTCCTGATGGTAGCTACCTATTTTTTGAAGAAAATTTTGTCACAGGAATGAATCGGCTAAGCATAAATGATTTGCATTTTGGAGAACAACCTTTTATGAATATCGATTCTTCAATTGTGGTGCTTTTTAATGGTGAAATTTATAATTATAGAGAATTAAAAAAGGAGCTAGAGCAAAAAGGATATAGTTTTAAAGGGCATTGTGATGGGGAGATTCTGCCTTTTTTATATGAAGAATATGGAGTAGAATCTTTTAGCTTTCTTGATGGAATGTTTGGGATAATGGTGTATGATAAAAGGCGTGGTAAGATTATTTTGGCACGCGATGGTGTTGGGGAAAAGCCACTTTATTATGCAAAGTGTGGTAGAAAGTTTGCATTTTCCACGCTTATAAAACCTTTGAAAGAATATTTTGGAAGTTTCTCGCTGAATCCTCAAGCTCTATGGGATTTTTTTACTTTTGGGTTTATTCCAGAGCCACAGAGCGTTTATAATGAAGTAAAAGCATTAAAAAAAGGACATTATTTAGTCTTTGATTGTCAAAGTCTGGAATATAATGAGTTTGAATTTTGGCAAAAAACCTTGCAGCGATTTTCACCTATTTGCCAAGATCAAAATGTGGATTTAGTGGGTATAACAAAAGAGATTGTAACTAAGAGTATTCAAGAGAGGTTAATGAGTGATGTCCCTATTGGAGCATTTTTGAGTGGTGGGCTTGATAGTAGTATTGTAGCAACTTTAGCGCAGCAATCATTGGGTAATTTAACAACTTTTAATATTGCTTTTTTGGATAATTATGATCCTTATTGTGGGTTTGCTGATGAAAGTAGCTTTGCTATGCTTGTTGCCAAAAATATTAACTCTCAACACTTTACACTCAAAGTAGATGCAAAAAATTATCAAAACTTCCTAAAATCATTTATTCAAGATATTGATCAGCCCTTTGGTGCAATTTCTGGTATTGGCGTTAAGATGATTGCAAGAAAAGCAAGGGAGCTAGGAATTAAAGTCTTATTGAGTGGTGATGGAGCAGATGAGTATTTTGGTGGCTATACTTGGTATCCAAAACTAGCTTTCAATGATCCAAAATTTATCACAAAAGAAAAACCAAAAGGTTGGCATTATTATGCTTTTGAAGGCGAGAAAAAAGAATTTTTAAATTTGGATTTTTTTGGAGATTTAGATTCTAGGGGTTATTTTCCTAGGGGTGATTCTAGCCCCATTGCTTTTATTGACTTTGATAGAGAATTTTATTTGCCTAATGAAATGATGACAAAACTTGATAGAATGTGTATGAGTGAAAGTATAGAGGGTAGGGCAATTTTTGTTTCTCCTAGTATTGCTAGTTTTACTCAACAGCTTGACTATGAAACACTTTTGAGAAATGGGGAGAAATGGCTGCTTAAAGAAGCTTTTAAAAGCATTTTACCACAAGAAATTTTGCAAAGAGAGAAACACGGCTTTAATGTGCCTATTGATTATTGGATAAAGAATGATTGGTTTAATCTTTTAAGAGAGATTTTAAGTAAGGATAGCGCACTTTTTCATTATGGAATCATTAGGGAAGATTCTTGTGAGAAGTTTATAAAAATACTCTACAGCAATGAGAGAAGGGTGGGAAATGTCGGTTTTTATTTGATTGCGCTTGGAATGTGGTTGGAGATTTAAAAAAATGAAAAAAGTAAGGGAGAATATTTTAATTTTAGCAGATTTAAGCAGTCCATTAATGAAGCCAAGAATTATGATGCTAAAGGATTTGCCATACAATAAATATATTTTACATAATGCCAATAACATAAGACTTGATGAGGCTACTTTATCTGATTATACTGGATTTAATGTTCTCCAACACCCTAGAATAATATCGCTTAGAATGCGTTATTTATATAGTTTTTTTTATATATTGTTTTTGCTTTTGAGATTAAAGCCTAAACTTATTGTTGTTCATTGGGCAAGTCGATTATATCAGAATTTGCTTTTAGCATTATGGGGAAAACGCGTGATAGTGCATACAATGGGAGGAGATATTAATAAAGAAGAAGATTGCTATGGGAAAAAGAAATTTTTTACTGGAATTTTATTGAAAAATGCAAGGATTATTACAGGAAAAACATATGTTATGAAAGAAATTTCTATGAGCAGTTTTCCTTTTTTAAATCAAGATAAAATAAAAATTTTAAGTTGGGGTGTTGAGGATAGATTCTTTGAGAAGTTAGACTCAAGTCAAAAAAAGAGTGAAAAAATGCGATTGTTAGGCAAGAATTATCAAAATGTATTTTTTTCAATTCGAACTTTCAAGAGAATTCACTTTCAAAAAGAAATTATCAAAGCATTTTTAGAAAATTACAAAAATGATAATGATACTTGTTTAATTGTAAGTTTATTGGCTCAAGAAAAAAAATATTATGACGAATGTGATAGAGAAATTAACTTCAACGAGAATAGTAATATTATTTTTGTTGAGATTAATCATAAAGATATGCACAAATATTTACAAATAAGTAATGTCATCATATCTTTGAAGTTATTTGATGGCATTTCGCAGTCCATTATGGAAGCATTATGTGCTGAAGTGTTTGTTGTAGCAAGTGATATTAAAAATCACGCTATGATTTTGTCTCATCAAAAAAATGCTTATTTAATTAATGATTTTAGTGAATTAAGAGAGGCTTTTTTATATTGTTTGATGCATAAATTTAAAAAGATAGAATCGCCAATGTTAAATGCCAATTCGCAAAAGCAGTATTATTTGCAAATTTTAAAGGAGAATTTTGATGTATAAGGGGCATTTGGAATTTTTGGTTTGTCCTAAATGTAAAGGGCAATTAGAGGTAGAAAATGCAAAGGGCAATGAAGAGTTTATTTATGAAGGAAAATTGTTATGTAGAAAGTGTGGGGTTGGGTATGAGATTATTCAAGGGATTCCGCGATTTGTCCCACAAAATAATTATGCAGATAGTTTTGGTTTTGAATGGAATAAACATAAAAAGACGCAATATGATAGTCAAAGTGGAGTGGAATCAAGCAAAAAGAGGTTTTATGAAGAGACTCGTTGGGTTGCTAATAAGAATGGAGAATATTGCGTGATTTTGGAGGCTGGTTGTGGTAGTGGTCGTTTTACTCCTTATGCATTAGAAATTGCACAGAAAGATGGAGTTGTGATTAGTTTTGATTATTCAAGTGCGGTGGAGGCAAATGCTTTAAGTAATCCTCCAAGTAAAAACCTTTTGCTTATTCAGGCTAATATCTTTGAATTACCCATTAAAGAGGGTATAGTTGATAAATGCTTTTGCTTTGGAGTGTTGCAGCATACTCCAAGTGCCAAAAATGCGATCAAATCCTTAGTTGAGGTTTTGAAGCAAGGCGGGGAATTTGTCTGCGATCATTATCCTTTTAATAAAAATACTTGGTTTAATACAAAATATTATTTTCGCCCAATTGCCAAGAGATTGCCTCATAAAATGCTATATAATTTTGGAAAAAAATATATCGATTTTATGTGGCCCGTTTTTAAATTTAATCGCAGAATGTTTTCACCAAAAAGAGCAAATCGTCTTAATTGGAGGTTGTTAATCCCAGATTATACTTCCCAAGGATTAAGCGAAGAAAAACTAAAAGAATGGGCATATTTGGATTTTTTTGATATGCTTTCACCTTGGTATGATAGACCCATAAGAATGAAAACATTGCATCGCTATTTGCAAGAAGCTGGGCTAAGTGAAGTGGAAACTAATTCTGGATATAATGGTTGGGAAGGTAGAGGAAAAAAGGGGAGATAATTATAATATAATGTGTAGCATTTGTGGGGGGAATTATCCATTAGAATTGGTTAAAAAAGCATCAGAGACTATGAAGCATAGGGGACCTGATTTTAGTGGGGAATTTAGCGATGAAATCATTTCTTTAGCGCACAATCGCTTGAGTATTATTGATTTAGATAGTGAGGCAAATCAGCCCTTTGCTTCGCCATTTTGTCCGCATTTGGTGTTAGTTTTTAATGGTGAGATTTATAATTATAAAGAACTAAGACAAGAATTAAAAAAGCAGGGAATCCCCTTTTTTACACAGAGCGATACGGAAGTTTTGCTTCATGCTTATGCGTTTTTGGGAGAAGAGTGTCTCCAAAAATTGAATGGGGATTTTGCCTTTTGTATTCTTGATAAACGCGATGATAGTCTATTTTTGGCGCGTGATAGAATGGGAAATAAACCGCTTTTTTACACTTTAAATCAAGAAAAAATCTTTTTTGCTTCTGAGATTAAAGCGGTTTTGGAGATTGGGAAGTTTGGCTTTGATTTGGAAGAAGTTTCAAAATGGATTTTATTTAGCAATGGGAGTGAGAATAAGACTATTTATCAAGGAATTTTTAGCTTTCCATCTGCTTCATTTGGGAGATTTTTTAATGGAGAGCTTAGGATAAAAAAATATTGGGAATGTGTGCCTTGCGTGGATAGCACTTTAGGGCAGAAAGAAGCATTGGATAGATTAGAAGAGATTTTAAGTGATGCGGTGAAAATACGATTGCGATCAGATGTGCCTATGGCGCTTTGTATTTCAGGTGGAGTGGATAGTTCGATTTTGGCGCATTTGGCTAAGAGAATCGGGGTGGAGTGCTTGTATTTTGGGATAAATTTTAAAGAAACAAAACAAAATGAAATACAGCATATGAAGCAATTACAGAAAGATTTGGGGATTAATGTTTCTTATATCGCACCAAATTTAGAGTGTATCAAAGAGGATTTAAGGGATTTGGTGCAGAATCAAGATGAGATTTTTCGCAGTTTTTCTATTTATTTGCAATATTTGCTTTTTAAGAATATCGCACCCTTTTGCAAGGTTGTTTTAGGTGGGCAGGGAGCAGATGAGCTTTTTGGCGGATATTATCACCATATTGGGAGATATATTTTTGCTCATCATAAAGAATTTGAAAATCGTATTAGAATCTATGGCAATGAAGCTTTGAAGGAATACGGATTTGGCTTAAAGTGTTCTTTAGATGATTCTTTGAAATTAAAGCTCTTTAGAGAAGATAATCAAGAGGGAATGAGAATCTTGCAAGAAAATGAATTGCCACTTCCTTCTATGGAGAATCTTTTGGAGAGATTTTTGCTAGATTTTACTCAAGGATTGTGGCTAGATGCTTTTAAATATAATTTGCCCAATCTTTTGCGTTATGAGGATAGAAATGCAATGCAATTTGGGATTGAAAATCGTACGCCTTTTACGGATTATCGCTTGGTTGAATTTGCTTTTTCTTTGGAGTCTTCTTTGAAATTTGCTAAAGGATATAGTAAATATCTTTTGAGACTTTTGCTAGAAAGATTAGGGAGTAAGGAGCTTGCTTGGAGGGTGGATAAAGTCGGATTTAGCGCTCCTGAATTTGTTTTAGCGCAGACTTTAGGCTATAATGTTAGCTCACTTTTTGGGATACGCTTAGCGTTTTTTGAAGTGTTAAAAATGCGTTTAAAGGGAGAGGTATGATTTGGATTGATGTCGCAACTCCTAAGTATGCGATGTTTTTTGCAGGGATGATTAGAGAGCTAGAAAAAAGGGGATTTGAGGTGCTTGTAACAACGCGTTATGCCCCAAATTACACCGAAGCAAAAGAGATTTTAGAATTGTATCAGATTCCACATATTGTGCTTGGGGAGTATGGTGGCGCAACGCTTTTGGAAAAATTTGAAGCAAGGATTTCTAGACAAAAAGAAATTTTGGATTTATTTAAAGCAAGAGGGGTTCCAAAAGTGCTAATTTGTGGGGCTGTAGTTGATAGTGTGCAGGTGGCTTATGGGATTGGGATTCCAGTGGTGAATTTTGGTGATACACCTGCTGTTGATGGAGTGCAATACTTTGGAATCCCTCGTAATATCACACATGTGGCTAGACTTACTTTGCCTTTTTCTAAGATACTTTTTTATCCTTTTGTGCTACCAAAAGAATTAATGTTGCGTTTTGTGCTCGATGAAAATCAAATCCAATCGTATCCCTTTATTGATGTGGCATTGTGGATAAATGCTATCCAAAAAGATCCTAAAAATGATTTCCGAACACGCTATGGATTAGATACACAAAAACCTACAATTCTAATTCGCGAAGAAGAGTATAAAGCCCATTATGTTAAAGAAAAGATTCCGACTATTTATGAAGTGATTCCGTTGCTAAAAAAAGAAATGGATGTGAATTTAGTGATTATGCCTCGCTATGAAAAAGAGAGACTAAAAAAGGATTTTGGAGGGATTGCTACTATTTTAGAAGAGAAGCTAAAGCCAGAAGAGTTTTACCCTTTTATTGATTTGTTTATCGGCGGAGGTGGGACAATGAATCTTGAATCGGTTTGTTATGGGATTCCCACCATTTCCACGCGTTCAATTTGGTTAGTTCATGATCAATATTTGATTAAAAACAAACTAATGTTTTGGAGTCAAGATTGCAATGAGATTGTGCAAATTACAAAATCTATGCTAGGCAAAAGGATTGATTCGCAAAGCTATTTCGTGCGTGGAGAATGCAGTTTTGATTCTATGATTGAGAGGATTACAAAGGAGATTTTATGCTAGGTGTGGCATTGCTTGGTTGTGGGAGAATCGCCCTTCGTCATGCAGAGCTTTTAAGTAGGGGTGAGATTGATGGTGCTAAATTAGTCTGCGTGTGCGATATAGATGAAAGTCGTTCCAAGCAATTTGGAGAGAAATATCAGGTTCCCTATTTTACAAGCTTAGATTTGATGATGGAATCTTGCAAAAATAAAATTGATATTGTTTCTATTCTTACTCCAAGTGGAATGCATGCCAAAAATACTTTGGAAGTTGCACCCTATAAAAAACATATTATTGTTGAAAAGCCTATGGCATTGACTTTAGAAGATGCCGACAAAATGATTGAAGCTTGTGATAGAAATGGAATAAGACTTTTTGTAGTCAAGCAAAACCGCTATAATTTGCCCGTTCAAAAATTAAGAGAGGCTTTGGAAGCGGGGAGATTTGGTAAGCTTGTAATGGGCAGTGTGCGAGTGCGATGGTGTCGAGACAATGCATATTATCGTCAAGATTCTTGGCGTGGGACTTGGGCGATGGATGGAGGTGTTTTTACTAATCAAGCTAGTCATCATATTGATTTATTGGAATGGATGATGGGTGATGTGGAGAGTGTGTTTGCCAAAAGCATAACAGCATTAAGTGAGATTGAAACTGAAGACACTGGAGTGGCGGTTTTGAAGTTTAAAAACGGAGCTTTGGGGGTGATTGAAGCAACCACTGCTACACGCCCTAAAGATTTAGAAGGCAGCATTTCGATTCTAGGAGAGTTTGGAAGTGTCGAGATTGGTGGATTTGCAGTAAATGAAATCAAAACTTGGAATTTTGTAGAATCTTTAGAAAGCGATAAAGAAGTGAGAGAAAAATACTCGACTAATCCGCCTAATGTTTATGGATATGGTCATAAAGAATATTATTTGCATGTGATTGATTCGATTGTGCATAATAAAAAAGCACTTGTTGATGGTTTAGAGGGGCGAAAGAGTTTGGAGCTAATTATTGCAATGTATGAATCAATTGAAACAGGCAAGGAAGTTTTTTTGCGATTCCAGCCTAAGCGGTGCAAATTAGGGCATCTATGAAAAAAGTTGTTTTTTTGGGAGCAAAAAAGATAGGATTTGAGTGCTTAGCTTGGTTATTTGCTAGGCAAAAAGAATTGGATTATGAGATTATTGCAGTGGGAACCTCATATAGGGGCGTGGAAGTTAAAGAGTTTTGCAAGATACACAATATTAAAGAAATTCAAAATTTAGACGATTTATTGGAGTTGGACTTTGATTTTATAACAAGAATATATTAATTACACTAAAGAAATTGAGAAATTACATTGAATTTGCATTATCATAGAGAATTGAGGTGCTAAAGTGTATATTTATATCAAGGGAGATTAGTTGAAAAAGCCATTTAAACAATCGCAAAGTAAGGATTTGAATTATTCTATTAAATCATTAAAGGAAGGAAGTTTTACTTTGTATCAAAGTCAGATTCGTGAGGTTAAAATGGGGGTTAATGTTAAAATTGTAGAGCCTTGCAATCTCTATGAATGCGAACTTTGCGATGAGGTTTTTGTGGGACCTTTTGTGGAGATTCAAAGGGGTGTGAAAGTGGGAGCTAAGAGCAGAATCCAAAGTCATAGCTTTATTTGTGAGCTAGTCAGCATTGGAGAATCTTGCTTTATTGGGCATGGTGTAATGTTTATTAATGATTTATTCCAAGAGGGCAGACCAGCTGGTAATTCTGCATTGTGGAGAGAAACAAGAATTGGGAATAATGTGAGTATTGGTAGTAATGCTACGATTTTACCTGTGGATATTTGTGATGGCGTGGTGATTGGTGCGGGGAGTGTGGTAACTAAGAATATCACTAAAAAAGGCATTTATGCGGGAAATCCCGCAAGATTAATAAGGGAGCTTTAAGGGATGAAAGTCGCATTAGTTGGTTATGGGTATTGGGGGATAAATTTAGCAAAAACAATTAATGCAAATCCAAATTTAGAGTTATATAGTATTTTTGATTTAAGTAAAGAGCGGATTAGCACAGCTAAAGAACAATATTCTTTTAAAGAATTTCAAAGCTATGAAGAGCTTTTGGGTGATGATAGTATCGAAGCTATTTTTATTGCAACTCCTCCACAAAGTCATTATCAAGTCGCTTATGCTAGTTTAGAAGCAGGAAAACATACTTTTGTTGAGAAGCCCTATACGACTAGTTTAGAAGAAGCCTATGCTCTAATTAATCTCGCAGAAAAGAAGAGTCTTATTACAATGGTGGATCATGTTTTTGTGTATTCTGAACCTGTAAAATACCTTAAAAGCAACATTCAAAAATTTGGGGACATTGTTTATATTAATGCACGTAGAATTAATCTTGGGCTATTTCAAAGTGCGGTGGATGTTTTGTGGGATTTGGCGGTGCATGATTTATCTATTATTGATTATCTAGTTGGGCTAGATATTAAGAGGGTTTCTGCTTTTACTAAAAAATATGGAAGCTTTCCTAATAGTGCTTTTGGTGATGTAAATATTGAACTGCAAAATGGAATATTGATTGGATTAAATGTATCTTGGCTTAGTCCTATTAAGATTCGTGAAATGATTATTGGTGGGACAAAGCTAACTGCACTTTATGATGATACTAAGCAAGATAAGATTAAGCTTTATAATGCTGGTGTTGTGCTTAATGAGGAATTTGGAAAAGCAAAGCTTTATGAAAAAATGGTGCAATACAAATATGGAGAAGAAGAAATCCCTAAAATTTCTAATAAAATGTCATTAGATAATTCTGTTAAGTTTTTTTATGATTCTATTGTTTCAAAAAAGATTCCAATGGAGAATCATAGAGGAATCATATCGGTTATTAAAACTTTAGAATTAATTTCAAAGATAGGATGAAGAATGGTTGTGAAATTTTTAGATTTGCATAAGCAGTATTTGGGGATTAAAGAGGAAGTTGATAAAGCAATCTTTGAAGTGATAGAAAAAAGTGCTTTTATTGGAGGAGATGCGGTTGAATCTTTTGAAGAAGAGTTTTCAGAATTTATTGGAGGCGGAGTTAAGACACTTGGAGTTGGTAATGGAAGTGATGCTTTAGAAATTGCAATTGAAGCTTTGAATCTTCCAAAGGATAGTGAAGTGCTAGTTCCTGCAAATACCTTTGCAGCAAGTGCAGAAGCAGTGGTAAGAAATGGATTAAAAATCGTTTTTGTAGATTGTGGGGCGGATTATACTTTAGATATTGAGGATTTAAAGAGTAAGATTACACCAAAAACTAGTGCGATTATGGCGGTGCATTTGTATGGGCAAAGTGCAAGAATGAAAGAGATTTTGGAGTTAGCCAAAAAGCATTCTTTAAGAGTGATTGAAGATTGTGCACAAGCTCATGGGGCGAGATATAATGGGCAATGTGTCGGAAGTTTGGGTGATATTGCAGCTTTTAGTTTTTATCCTGGCAAGAATCTTGGGGCTTATGGTGATGGCGGAGCGATTGTAAGTAGAGATGAAGTGCTAATTAAAAAGTGTAAATGTATCGCACACCATGGAGGATTAAGAAAATATGAACATGAGATTGTTGGTAGGAATTCTAGGCTTGATGGGATTCAAGCGGTAATTTTAAGAGTGAAGTTGAAACATTTGGATTCTTGGAATAAAAGGCGTAGAGAAATTGCAAAGCTTTATATGGATGGATTAAGCGGGATTGTGGAGCTTCCTGAAGTTAGGAAAGAATGTGAATGTGTGTGGCATTTGTTTGTTATCCGCACTCAAAAACGAAATGAATTGTCACAAAAGCTAAACCAAATGGGAATTGAAACAGGATTGCATTACCCTATTTGTTTGCCTAATACTCAAGCATTTTCAAATCAGCCTTATGTAGTGGAATCAAAAACTCCTAAGGCTAAGGCTTGGGAGAGCGAGATTCTTTCACTTCCTATGGGAGAGCATTTGAGTAATGTGGAAGTAGAGAGTGTGATAAAGGCAATCAATGAAACAATTGGTTAAAGATGGCAAAGGGCTTGTGATATGGCTTTGTGGTTTATGAGAACAAAAGTCAAAGCAATATATTTTTAGTGGTAGGTAGGCTACATTTTCTGTAATGAGGCAATTTAATATTGTTACAGTGTGGCTTTATGAGGTGTAATTTAAAATTAAAATAATTGGAAGTATAATGCAAGCTAATAATTTAAGGAGTAAGATATGTCACAAATGTTAAGTGAATCGACTTCTGCAGGGCGAGTTGTTAATAGCTTTAAGAAAGATATTAATGAAGTTTTTGTAAAAAAATATGGGCAAAAATGGTTAGATTATCGAAAACATTGGGCTGATGCTTCTAAACACATACTAGCAGATTTTCCGCTTTTTGTTCGTTTTGAAAATCAATTTAAATGCAATGCAAGGTGTACGATGTGCGTGCATGGTCATGCTGATTTGCGTGCAGATTATGGATACGAAGGTTATTTGCCTTTTGATACTTTTAAGCGTTTGGTGGATGAATGCGATGAGCATGGTTGTCCTTCTGTTGGTGTATCTCAAACTAATGAGCCTTTGCTTGATCCAGATATCGTAGAGAGACTGCAATATGTTAGCTTTAAATCAAGTATCATGGATATTCATTTTAATACTAATGCTTCTTTGCTAACTGAAGAAATGAGCAAGAAGTTGTTAGATACCAATATTACGCGTATGAATTTTAGTGTTGATGCAACAACTGAAGAAACTTATAATAAAATTAGGATAGGCTTAAATTTTAATAAAGTTTTAAAAAATATTGAAACTTTTTTAGAGCTTCGCTCAAAAATGGGGAAAGAGTTGCCTATAGTAAGAGTAAGTTTTTTATTACAAGAAAAAAACAAACATGAATTGGAAGCTTTTAAGCAATATTGGGTTGATAAAGTGGATTATGTTTCTATTCAACGTTATGTTCCAATTTCTCCTTTTGATGATGAAAGAAGTTATGCTATTTCAGATTCTCCTATTGAAGGAAAACAAAGCTGTTCTTATCCTTTTGAGTCATTATTTATCCATGGAGATGGTTTGGTAGTTCCTTGTGCCTCTCATAGAGCTAAGCATATTGCCGTAGGAAATATTAACAATGACACTATTTATAATATTTGGCATTCACAAGGTATGAAGGAATTAAGAGAGGCTCATATGAGTGGAGATCTAAGTTGTACAAAATTATGTGATACCTGTTTGTTTAAAGGTTAGAGATTATGAAAAAAATAGTTTATGTGCCAATGGCGGCAGATATAATTCATCCCGGTCATTTAAATATCATCAAGCAAGCTTCGCAATTGGGTTATGTTATAGTGGGGTTATTTTCTGATAAGGCTATTGCAAGTTACAAACGCGTTCCTTTAATGAATTATGAGCAACGAAAAATAATTGTTGAAAGTTTAAAAGGTGTTGATGAAGTTGTTGTTCAAGAAGAAAAAGAATATGATGCAAATCTTTTGAAATATAAACCTGATTTTATGGTGCATGGTAGTGATTGGAATAATGGGCCTCTAAGCAAACCAAGGGAAAGGGCAATAGAGCTTATGAGTCGCTGGGGAGGGAAGATTGTAGAACCAGAATATACCAAGGATATTTCCTCTTCTAAATTAAATCAAGCAATTAAACAACGAGGTATATTACCCCATGAGAGACTTGGTTTGCTAAAAAGAGCTTTAGCTGCAAAAACAATGATTAAAGGGATTGAATCCCATAGTGGGTTAAGTGCTATGATCATTGAAAATGCAAGTGCAAAAGATATTGAAGGAAATAATCAAAGTTTTGATTTTTTGTGGATTAGCTCTTTGACAGATTCAACGCTAAAGGGAAAACCAGATAATGAGTTTGTAGATTTAACTTCGAGAATTGTTACGGTTAATGATATTTTGGAAGCTTCTACAAAACCGATTATTTATGATGGAGATACGGGTTCTCAAATTCCTCATTTTGAGTTAATGGTAAAACGTTTGGAAAGATTGGGCGTAAGTGCGGTTGTGATTGAAGATAAAATTGGATTAAAGAAGAACTCTTTGTGTGAAGGTGAAAGTGTTCAACATTTTCAAGATACAATTGAACACTTTTGTGCAAAAATAAAGGCTGGCAAGCAAGCACAGTTGTCAGATAATTTTATGATTATTGCTAGAATTGAAAGTTTAATTTTAAATGTTGGCATTGAGGATGCAATGAATAGGGCTCAAGCTTATATTGAGGCAGGAGCAGATGGAATTATGATACATTCAAGACAGAAAGATGGAAGGGAAATTTTAGAATTTTGTGAGAGATATAATGCATTAGAAAACCGCAAGCCTTTAATGGTTGTTCCTACAAATTATCCTAGCTTAAGTGAAGTGGAGTTGGAAAAAGCAGGAGTGAATATCATAGTTTATGCGAATCAATTGCTACGCGCCTCTTATAGTGCAATGTTAGAAACGGCGAATTTAATACTGAAACACAGAAGAGCTTTTGAAGCTGATAAGAAATATATTAAAGCTTTGGATTTGATTAATTTAATTAAAGGCAATTAATGTTGGATGCTTTGGAGTTTGCAAGGTTTTTAAAGGAGTATATTGGGATTTATGCTGGAGTTCCAGATAGTTCCCTAAAGTCTTTGAATTTGGCTTTGAGGGAAGTAATGGAGGATGATAATTTTTACACAACAGCAAATGAGGGGCAAGCAATTGCTTTTGCTGGTGCTTACCATTTGGCTACTTCAAAGGTCGGAGTAGTTTATATGCAGAATTCTGGACTTGGTAATGCTATTAATCCCCTGCTATCATTTGTGGATAAAAAAGTTTATCAAATACCCCTTATAATGCTAATTGGGATGCGTGGTGGAGAAAATGATGAGCCTCAACACAGAAAGCAAGGGTTTGTTACAAAAAGTATTTTAGAGGTGTGTGAGATTCCATATATTGTATTATCAAGAGATATGGAGAATGCCAAGAAGCAGTTTGTAGAAGTTTTTGACAATGTAAAGAGAAATTTATCTATCATTGCTATTTTAATTGAAAGAGATGCATTTAATCCTTTTCAATTAACGCATAAAATAAGAGAAAATAAATTCTCCTTGAAAAGAGAAAAAGCTATTTCTATTGTTCAAGATTACTTTTTGGAGGCTAAATTTATTGGCTCAACAGGCATGATTTCAAGAGAGCTTTATGATTTAAGAGAATATAAGAAAATGAGACATAGCAATGATTTTTTGGTTGTAGGTTCAATGGGGTTTGCTAGTTCAATTGCCTACATTTTATCAAAGTATTCATCCAATCAAATTGTTTGTTTAGATGGGGATGGTTCATTTCTGATGCATATGGGCTGTTTATCCAATTTTAAGGGTGTTGCTTTTGTGCATATTGTTTTGAATAATTTTGCACATGATAGTGTTGGTGGTCAAGAAACTAATGCTAATAACATTGATTTTTTGAAAATTGCAAAGGGATGTGGTTACCAAAAAGCTTATAAGGTGAGCACAGAAAAAGAATTAAAGGAATTATTGGCAAATATAAATTATTTAAGGGAGTTAATTTTTATAGAAATTGATGTTGCTAAAGGTGCAAGGAAAGATTTAGGGCGACCAAAAAACGTTATAAAACTAAAGGAAGAATTTTGCAGGGAATTTTAGTTTATATTACTGGATTGAGTGGTAGCGGAAAGAGTACATTGGCAAAGATGGTTGTAGAAAATCTGTTAAAGGAATTTGGGATACATGCTGTTCATTTAGATGGAGACTTGTTGCGTTCATGTATATCCAATAATAATTATACTTTGCAAGGGCGTTTAGAAATGGCAAGTTATTATGTTAAAGTAGCTAAATTATTAGTAGACCAAGGTTTTATTGTTGTCCTTTCTACGATTTCTATGTTTGAAGCAGTGAGAGCATTCAATAGGGAGAATTTTAAAAATTACTTAGAGGTGTTTTTAAATGTTTCTGAGAAGATTCGGATAAATAGAGATCCTAAAAATTTTTACAAAAACAACACTCAGAATATGGCGGGTTTGAATCAGGATGTAGAATTGCCCAAAAGAAGCCATTTAGTTTATACTGATAATTTTAATATCAATAATGCTTGCAGAGATATTATTGAGAAGCTTAAGGAGGTTAATGCAAAATTTGCTTTATAAAGTTGCTTTAATTACCATAGAAGCTGGTAAAATAGCCTTAAGATATTATGGTAAAGAGGAATTTTCTCTAAAAGAGGATTCATCTCCCATCACTCAAGCAGATTTAGAATCAAATGCTTATATTACACAAGCTTTGCAGAAGATTTCTTCCTATGCAGTTTGTTCTGAAGAGGCAGTTTTAGAATATGCAAAACGCAAAGATTTGGAGTATTATTGGCTTATTGATCCACTTGATGGAACAAAAGATTTTTTGGCAAAAAATGGAGGTTGGACTATCAATATTGCTTTAATCCGCAAAAATCATCCGATTCTAGGTGTGGTATATGCACCTTGTTTTGATGAATTATATATGGGATTGGAGGGTTTTGGGAGCTATGCGATAGAATCCCAAAAGCTAAAAAATGCAATGGAATCGCATTGTGTGGATGAGGTGTTTTTAGATTCAAACAAAATTCGCCTAAATGGAGAGAGAAATATAGCAGATAAGCAATTAGTGGCGTGTGATTCTATTTTTCATAGCACAGAATCTACGCAAGAATTTCTCAAAAAATATCATTTAAAAGTCCAAAAATATGGATCTTCTTTAAAAGTTTGTGCATTGGCTAGAGGTGAGGCAGATTTATATCCTAGATTTAATGGCACGAGCGAATGGGATATGGCAGCTTGTGATATTGTGCTAAGAGAGGCAGGGGGTGTAATTTTGGATTGTATGACTAAAAAGCCTTTACTTTATAATAAAGAAAGTTTTAGAAATAATCATTTTATTGCATTTTCAAAGAGTCAAATAGGGGGACAAATTTATCGCGATCTTTTGGCGCAAGAGTAAGGCGCTTGATATTTTTTGTAAAATTTTTGTATGATTAGAAAAAAATTCTTTGAATAGGGAATGAGTTTGAAAGATTTGATTATTGTAGAATCCCCAACTAAGGCTAAGACAATTAAAAATTTTGTGGGAAGTAATTATGAGGTGATTGCTTCAAAAGGGCATATTAGGGATTTGCCTAAGCATAGTTTTGGCATTAAGATTGATAACCAAGAATTTATACCAGAATACCAAATTGATGAATCGCATAAAAATATAGTAAATGAGTTAAAAAAGCTTGCCAAAAATTCTAAGACAATTTATATCGCAACTGATGAGGATCGAGAGGGTGAGGCAATAGGATTCCATATTGCAACGGCTATTGGTAAGGATCCGCAAAAATTGCCTCGAATCGTATTTCACGAAATCACCAAAAAGGCAATTTTGGATTCGCTTAAAAATCCGCGCCATATTGATATGGATAAAGTCAATGCACAACAAGCAAGGAGATTGCTTGATCGAATCGTGGGTTATCGCTTAAGTCCTTTGATTGCTTCTAAGATTCAAAGGGGTTTGAGTGCGGGTAGAGTGCAAAGTAGCGCTTTAAAGATTGTTGTAGATAGAGAAAAAGAGATTTTAGATTTCAAACCCATTACTTATTATAGTGTGGATATTGCTTTTAAAGAGCAATTAGAAACAGAGCTTTTGGAATTTAAAGGGAAAAAGATTCAAAAGCTTAGTTTGCAAGATAAAGCAGAAACATTAGAGATTATTCAGCAGCTCAAACAAGAAAGCTTTAAAGTTAAAGAAATCGAAAATAAAAAGCGGAAAACAGCCACTCCGCCACCTTTTATGACTTCTACACTGCAGCAAAGTGCTAGTTCGATTCTTGGTTTTTCTCCTTCACGCACGATGCAGACAGCCCAAAAACTTTATGAGGGGGTGATGACGCATAAAGGTTCTATGGGTGTGATTACTTATATGAGGACTGATAGTTTAAATATTGCAAAAATTGCACAAGATGAAGCAAAGGATTTTATCATTAAGGCTTATGGAAAAGAATATGCTCCAAGTAAGCCTAAGAACTATGCAACTAAATCCAAAAGTGCACAAGAAGCACACGAAGCCATTCGCCCTACTTTGATTGATTTTACACCACAGATTGCAGCACAATACCTTAAAGGTGATGAGCTTAAATTGTATGCTTTGATTTATAATCGTTTTTTGGCTTCACAAATGAGTGATGCAGAATTTGAATTGCAAAATATTTTTATTGATTCTGATTCTTCTCTTTTGAAAATTAGTGGGAGAAAGTTGATTTTTGATGGATTTTATAGAATTTTGGGCAATGAAGATAAAGATAAATTATTGCCTAATTTAAAAGTTGGCGAGACTTTAAAACTAGAAAAATGTGATTTAAGTGAGCACCAAACTGAACCTCCAGCAAGGTTTTCTGAAGCGAGTCTTATTAAAACTTTAGAATCTCTTGGTATAGGGCGTCCAAGCACTTATGCGCCAACAATTTCTTTGCTCAATTCTCGTGAATATATTAGCATAGAAAAAAAGCAGATTAAGCCTCAAGAAATCGCCTTTAAGGTGGTGGAGCTTTTAGAAAAGCACTTTTTGGAGATTGTGGATTCTAAATTTACGGCAAATTTAGAGGAAAAATTAGATGAAATTGCAGAAAATAAACAAGATTGGCAAAAACTTTTGTGGGAGTTTTATGATCCATTTATTCAAAAAGTAAATGAGGGTAAAACTTCTATACAAAGTCAAAAACTAGCACTCCCAACAGGTGAGAATTGTCCGCTTTGTGGAAAAGAGTTAATCAAGCGAAGCGGAAGATTTGGTGAGTTTGTGGGCTGTAGCGGGTATCCTAAATGTAAATATATCAAAAAAGAAGCAGTAGAGAATGATCAAGAAGAAAGCTATGGTGTGTGTGAAAAATGCGGCAAACCAATGGTGAAAAAACGCAGTAGAAGCGGTGAGTTTTTGGCATGTAGTGGTTATCCAGAGTGCAAAAATACGAAGTCGCTTAACTCTGCTTCAAGCGCAAAAAAAGCCATAGAAGGCGTGAAATGTCCAAAGTGTGGTGGAGATATTTTGGAGAGAATGAGCAAAAGAGGGAAGTTTTATGGTTGTGCTAATTATCCTAAATGTGATTTTATCTCCACTTATGAGCCAACTAACACACATTGCCCTAAATGCGATTCTTTGATGGCAAAGAGAACTTATCGTAAAAAAGCTGTTTTAGAGTGTATTGCTTGTAAAGAGCGAATTGAAGACATTCAAGCTGAAATAAAGGAATAAAATGACTAAGGAAATTTTAGATTTTTTGGATAAAAATGTTACTTTTTTGGCTACTAAAGGGACTTGTGGAAATCCAAGAGTAAGACCTATGAAGTCTGCATTATATAAAGATGGGAAATTATATTTTTGCACTTCCAATAAGAAAGGAATGTATAAGCATATGCAAAATTTTCCAGGGGTGGAGTTGAGTGCATTTGATGGAGAAAATATGTGGATTAGAATCCGCGGAGAAGTGAAGTTTGATACTAATTTGGCTATTAAAGAAGCAATGTTTGAGAAATATCCAAGCCTTGAAGCAATCTATCAGACCCCGCAGAATCTTGATTTCATTGTATTTTATTTGGAAAAAGTTAGTATTAAGATTCAAGATTTTAAAGGCAGAGATGAAGTTTTGAGATTAGATTAAATTAAGGGCTAAAGATGAAGGAAATTTTTTTATGCACAATTTCTAATGTTTCTAGCGGGAGTTGTGCGGAAGATTGTGCTTATTGCACGCAAAGCGCAAAATACAATGCCGATATTGAGCGCTATAAATTTAAATCCATAGAGCAAATTGTTTTTGAAGCAAAAGAAGCGGCTAAAAATGGTGCTTTAGGATTTTGCTTGGTTACAAGTGGAAGAAATCTTGATGATAAAAGAGTGGAATACATTTCAAGGGCAGCTAGAGCTATTGTTAATGAAGGTTTGCATTTGCATTTGATAGGTTGTAGTGGGATTGCAGATAAAGATTCTTTAAAAGAATTAAAAGAATCAGGGATTGCTAGTTATAATCACAATTTGGAGACTTCTAAAAATTTCTTTCCTAAAATTTGCACAACTCATAGCTTTCAAGAGCGTTATGAGACTTGTGAAAATGCTTTAGAAGTTGGGCTTGGATTGTGTAGTGGTGGAATCTTTGGAATGGGAGAATCTTGGCAAGATAGAATGGATTTACTCCACGCACTCCAAACCCTAAAACCTCATAGCACACCTATTAATTTTTTTATTCCAAACAAAGCCCTGCCTCTAAAGCAAGAAGTTCTAAGTCAAGAAGAAGCATTGGAGTGCGTGAGATTGGCAAGGGAGTATTTGCCTGATGCGAGATTAATGATTGCTGGAGGGAGAGAGCGAGTTTTTGGAGAGAATCAAAAAGATTTATTTGAATGTGGTATTAATGCGGTGGTTTTGGGAGATTATTTAACAGCAAAAGGCAATACACCTAAGGAAGAAGTTTTAAGAATCAAATCATATGGATATGGAATTGCTACAAGTTGTGAGTAATTAAAATGTATTTAAAGCTTATATCAAGAATTAAAGTCGAATCCATTCCATTGCTAAAGAGCTTATATGGGTTTTTAAAGGGGGATTTGCTTTATTTTGCAGCTAGTCTTAGCTTTTATACTATTTTTGCTCTTTTGCCGATGCTTTTGATTGTTTTTTCTCTTGTAGCAGCCTTACCAGATTTTAAGGATTATTTGGAGAGTTTTAAGAATCTAGTTATTACAAGTTTTCTACCAACACATTCTGATATTTTTTTAGATTATATGGATAGCTTTTTGGCGAATTCTGCAAAGCTTGGTGGAATGGGACTATTGTATGCTTTTGTTACCTCTATTTTATTTTTTAAAAACTATCAATTTATTGCAGGTAAAATTTTTCATACAAATCCACGAAAATTTTGGGATTCTTTAGCCGTTTATTGGACTTGCATGACACTTTTTCCGGTAGGAATTTTGTTTTCTATTTATTTGAGTGCTAAGGCTTATGCTTATTTAGATGTTTTAGGATATAAAGATTTTATGCTTTGGCTCTTTAGGCTTAGTCCTTATTTGATTACTTGGGTGATTTTTTTTGTTTTTTTTAAGATTTCTGCAAATACGCAAATTGATTTTAAAAATACTTTAATAAGCACACTTATTACGGCTTTGCTTTGGTCTTTTTGTAAGTGGGGATTTGTGTATTATGTTTTTTATAATAAGGCTTATTTGACACTTTATGGTTCTTTTAGTATTTTATTGTTTTTGTTTATTTGGGTGTATCTTTCTTGGGCAATTTTGCTTTTTGGAATGAAACTTAGTTATGCCTTTGATAAAGTCTTTTGTAAGGAAATGCAAAAAGAAGTTAATTAAAAGTTAGTTGTGATATAATATTAGGTAATTTTTAAAATTTTAAAGGAGAATGTTTGGAAGTTGATTCGATTTTGCTGTCTATTCTTGCTTTGTTTCTTGTTTTGTTGAATAGTTTTTTTGTTCTCTCTGAATTTGCCATTGTTAAAATTCGCCGCTCCCGCTTAGAAGAGTTAGTTAAGCGCGAAGTCTCTGGAGCAAAACTTGCACTTAAAGTTACAGGGAAGCTTGATTCTTATCTTTCTGCGACACAACTTGGAATCACTCTTTCATCTTTAGGGCTTGGTTGGATAGGAGAACCAGCAGTTGCGCGACTTTTAGAAGTCCCCTTTAAATATTTTATTGGAGATAACCCTGTTTTATTGCATTCTGTAAGCTTTATGATTGCTTTTAGTTTTATTACGCTTTTGCATGTAGTTATAGGAGAAATTGTTCCAAAATCTATTGCAATTGCCAAGGCTGAAAAATCTGTGTTGCTGATTGTTAGACCTTTGCATGTTTTTTGGGTAGTGTTTTATCCGGTGATTAAGATTTTTGATTTTATTGCTGCGGTAGTTTTACATGCAATTAAAATTAAACCTGCTAGTGAGGGTGAAGAGAGTGCGCACTCTGAAGAAGAGCTTAAAATTATTGTGGGAGAAAGCTTAAAAGGAGGGTATTTAGATACGATTGAAAATGAAATTATTCAAAATGCTGTAAGCTTCTCTGATACAATGGCAAAAGAAATTATGACACCCAGAAAAGATATGATTTGTTTGTATGATGATAATAGCTATGAAGAAAATATGCAAATTGTCACAACGACTAAACATACGCGCTACCCTTATTGCAAGGAAGGTAAAGATAATATCGTTGGAATGGTGCATTTAAGAGATTTATTAGAAACAATGTTATCAAAAAATCCTTCTAAAGAGTTGGAAAAATTGGTAAGAGAAATGATTATTGTTCCAGAGAGTGCTTCGATTTCTAATATCCTTATCCAAATGAATCGCAGGCAGATTCATACGGCTTTAGTAGTTGATGAATACGGCGGAACGGCTGGATTGCTTACGATGGAGGATATTTTAGAAGAAGTTATTGGTGATATTTCTGATGAGCATGACAAAAAAAGTGAGGATTATCATAAAATTGATGAAGACACCTATTCTTTTGATGGAATGTTGGATTTAGAGCGTGTGGCTGATGTGCTTGGAATTGCTTTTGAAGAGGATACCGAACAAGTTACTATTGGTGGATATGTCTTTAATTTGTTAGAGCGTATGCCGGTGGTTGGCGATATTATTAGTGATGAATTTTGTGAATATGAAGTTTTAGCCACACAGGGAGCTAGAATTGTTCGTTTAAAAGCAAAAAAGAAGCCTTTTGGAATGCAAGAAGAATAAATGATAGATTTCTTTTTTGTAGGACTACAGCTTTTATTTATAGGGTTGAAATTAGCAGGAAAAATTGAATGGTCGTGGTGGCTAGTGCTTTTGCCTGCAATTTTATATCTATTTTTTTACTTTTTTTTAATGGTGTTAATTGGTGGATTTTTAATAGGATTGGGCGCCGCACTCTCAACAATATAAAGGAGAATAGATGGAGTTTATAGCAATTTTAATGGGAAGCAAGAGTGATTATGAAGTGATGAATGAATGTATTTTGGTGCTAAAAAAATTTGATGTGCCTTATGAAGTGATTATTAGTTCAGCGCATAGGAGTCCAAATCGGACTAAAGAATATGTGAAGCAAGCAGAGCAAAAAGGTGCAAAAGTTTTTATTGCAGCAGCGGGGATGGCAGCGCATTTAGCAGGAGCGGTAGCGTCAATGACAACAAAGCCTGTTATTGGAGTGCCTCTTAAAGGGGGGGCTTTAGATGGTTTAGATTCTTTGCTCTCCACGGTGCAAATGCCTTCTGGAATGCCTGTAGCAACTGTGGCTTTAGGGAAAACTGGGGCAGTTAATAGTGCTTATTTGGCAATGCAGATTCTAGCATTGAACAATGCAGAATTAGAAGGAAAATTACGAGAAGATCGTGTAATGAAAGCTAAAAATGTTGAATTAGATTCCCAAGATATTGAAGTGATTTTGTAGGGGATGTGCGATGGAGACTTGGGTTAAGATTGATGAGTTTGCTTCTTTGGCTAATCTAACAAGGGAGAGAGTGTTAGAAATGGTTGCTAGTGGTGAATTAAAAAGCAAACAAGAAAATGGAGATTTTCTCATTGATGCAGGGAGTGGCACAAAAGCTGTGGTGCATACAGGTAGCAATGCAGTAATGATAGATAACCCAAGTGTTGGTGTAGATAGTGAGTTTGTTGAAAAAACAATTGGCACGATTCTTAGTTTGCACGAAAAAGTGATTAGTGCTAAAGAAGAAACAATTACAAGCGTTAAAAGTGAGAATCAATTTTTAAAAGATGCCCTTTTTAATACACAAGAAGTTTATGAAGATGATAAAAAAACAATCGCTATTTTGCGAGAGCAACTTAAAGCAGCCCAAGAAGAAATCGAGTTTTTAAAACGGAAATATAAAATGATGTGGGGCAAAGTGATTAATACAAAACCAAAAGAAGGAATGAACGATTAATTTAGAACAAAGATGCTTGGCTTGCTTGCAAAAACAAGCAGTGAGAACAGCAGAAGTCATTAATTTTTTTCAAAAAGAAGCAATCAATCAAATAGAGCAAGAAATTTTAGTTAATTATCAAGAGAGCGTTTTAGGTTTTTTTGAAAAAAGGGGAATTATTTTAGAAAAAAATAGAGAGATTCCACCTACACTTTTGGCAGTGGTTTTGTATGATAGGATTTCAAAACTAACCAAAAATCCTGCGCCTTATTGGCAAATTAAACAACAAAGTATTCAAAAAGCAAGGCTAATTAAAGAAACTCTTAGAAAAAAACTAAAAACAATTCCCAAAGAGAATCAATTGGAGTTTGGGATTTATTGTGCGGTGCTTGGAAATGTGATTGATTATGGCGCTGAGTATGCATTTGACTTGGAAGCAGAGTGTCAAAAAATTTTTGATACACGTTTTGCTTATTTTCATATAAATGTTTTAAAGCAGCAGCTGCAAAAGGCAAAAAAAATAATTTATATTGGTGATAATGCGGGAGAAAATGAGCTTGATGAAGTTTTGATTCAAATCCTTAAAGCCCATTATCCGCAATTGCAAATTTTTTATTTTGTAAGGGGTGCAGAGATTATTAATGATATTACTTTAGATGATTTGCACCAAAGTGATTCAGAGCTTTTTAGAATCTGTGAAGTAAGGGATAGTGGTGTGCCAAGCCCTGGATTTATTTATGAACTAGCTAGTATTGAATCCCAAAGGCTTTTTAGGGAAGCAGATTTGGTTTTTGCTAAGGGAATGGGGAATTTTGAATCACTAGAAAAACAAGCACAAGATGATTCTAGAATCTTTTTTTTATTTAAAATAAAATGCAATGTTGTAGCGGATTATTTAAATCAAAAATTAGGGGAATTTGTTTTGTTGCATTCCCATTCTTTAAAAAAGGATTAGTATGCTAACCAATCCGGTTGTAGTTTCAATTTTTGTTATGAGTGTGCTTTGTTTGGCGCGATTAAATGTTTTGTTGGCGATTCTTGTTTCAGCTTTGGTTGCTGGAGTTGTTGCGGGGATTGGATTTGAAGAGACTATTAAGGTCTTGATTTCTGGAATGTCAGGTAATTTGGAAATTGCTTTGAGTTATATCTTGCTTGGTGCTTTAGCAAGTGCGATAGCAAGGACAAATCTTACGCCTATTTTTGTGCATCATATTGCCAATTTTATTCAGAATCGCCGTTTGATGTTTTGTCTTTTTATTGCATTTTTTGCTTGTTTTTCACAAAATCTTATTCCGGTGCATATTGCCTTTATTCCTATTTTAATTCCACCACTTTTACCTTTAATAAATCGCTTGAAAATTGATAGAAGGGCGGTTGCTTGTGCTTTGACTTTTGGGTTAAAAGCGCCTTATGTAAGTTTTAGTGTTGGGTATGGATTGCTATTTCATACAATTTTACAAAAGCAATTAGAGCAAAATGGAATCAATGTTACTTTAGAGCAGATTTCAAGTGTGATGTGGATTGGTGGAGCTAGTATGCTTGCGGGATTGCTTTTGGCAATTTTTATTTTTTATCGGAAGCCACGCGAATATCAAAATACTTTCTTAGAAGAAAATGTTTTAAGACATTTGGAAAATCCTAAAATGAGTAGGCAGGATTTTGGCGTTTTATTGGGTGCTATTGTTGCCTTTGTTGTGCAGATTTTGGAAGGTTCTTTGCCATTAGGTGGGATTGCTGGACTTTTTGTGATGATTGCCTTTGGGGCTATTAAGTGGGATAATATTGATAATGTAATTGAAGATGGCTTTAAAATGATGGCTTTTATTGCTTTTGTGATGCTAATTGCAGCAGGATATGGTAGTGTCTTAAAAGAAACAGGGGCTATTGAATCGCTTGCAGAAGCAGCTTCTTCTCTTTCAGGTGGGCAACTTGGCGGCGCAATTATAATGTTATTGGTTGGTTTGTTGGTGACAATGGGTATTGGGACTTCTTTTGGGACACTTCCTATTATTGCAACAACCTATTGTCCTTTGGCATTAAATCTTGGCTTTAGCTATGAGGCTATTATTTTGCTAGTAGGAATTGCAGGGGCATTAGGTGATGCAGGAAGCCCTGCATCAGATAGCACACTTGGTCCTACTTCTGGACTAAATGCAGATGGACAGCACAATCACATTTGGGATACTTGCGTACCAACTTTTTTGGTTTATAATATACCTTTAATTGTTGGTGGAATCATCGGATCAATGCTATTGTAATTTTTAAGGAGTTTGTATGCGAGATTTTACTCAAATAGCAAAAGAGGTTTTTGATATTGAATCAGAAGCAATTTTAGGGTTAAAAGAGTATTTAAATCAAGATTTTAATGGCGCGATTGAATGCATTTTAAAACTCAAAGGGCATTGCGTGATTACAGGAATGGGAAAATCAGGGCATATTGCTGCAAAAATGGCTGCGACTTTAGCAAGCACAGGAACTCCTAGTTTTTTCTTGCACCCTGGAGAGGCATTGCATGGAGATTTGGGAATGCTTACAAAAGAGGATGCGGTTATCGCAATTTCAAATTCAGGAGAGAGTGAAGAGGTTTTGCGGATTATTTCTCTTATTAAAAAGCGTGGAATTCCATTAATTGTGATGAGTGGGAATCCACAATCAACTTTAGCTAAGGAGGGGCGGTATTTTTTAAATATTGCTGTTAAAAGAGAGGCGTGCCCTTTGCAACTTGCCCCAACCTCTTCAACAACCGCAAATTTAGCAATGGGTGATGCAATTGCAGTGGCTTTAATGAAAGCAAGAGGATTTAAACCGGAGAATTTTGCAATGTTTCATCCTGGTGGGAGCTTAGGCAGAAAGCTTTTGACGCAAGTTAAAGATATTATGGTTACTAAAGATTTGCCTATTGTTTTGCCTAAAACTAGTTTTAAAGAATTAATTGCAGTAATGACAAGTAAAAGACTTGGAGTGTGTTTGGTGTTGGAGGATAATAAGCTAAGGGGGATTATTACTGATGGGGATTTGAGACGAACTTTAATGGAGGATAAATTTGAAGTTTGTGCTGAAGAAATTATGACTAAACAACCCAAAGTGATTCAAAGCAATGCTATGGCAACGGAAGCAGAGGCTATAATGATGGAATCAAAAATAAAAGAATTGGTGGTAATGGATGGAGATCAAGTCGTTGGGATTGTGCAACTCTATGAAGTTGGTAGAATTTAGTTTTTGTTAATAAAGCACATTTTGAGTTTCATTTACCATTTGTTTGTTTTTTAAGCTTTTAGTTAAGTTATTTTTTATAAAATTACAAGTTCTCTAAATATTAATTAGTCTAGGGAAATCTTAGAGGAAGGAGTCTATATGCAATCAAATTCTGCATTAGAGTATGATTATTCCATTGCAAAATTATTTCTTTTTGCAACGATTGTATTTGGTATTGTAGGATTATTGTTGGGTGTCATTATCGCTTTTCAAATGGCGTTTCCAAATCTCAATTATCTTGCTGGAGAATTTGGAACTTTTGGGAGACTTAGACCATTGCACACTAATGGAATTATCTATGGTTTCACATTAAGTGGTATTTGGGCAGCCTGGTATTACTTGGGACAAAGAGTTTTGAAAATTTCATACAATGAGCATCCATTTTTAAAATTCATTGGTCATTTACATTTTTGGCTTTATATTCTTTTAATGGCATTGGCAGTTGTAAGTTTATTTGCCGGTTTAACACAATCTAAAGAGTATTCTGAATTAATTTGGCCTTTGGACCTTTTGGTGGTAGTTGTTTGGGTTTTATGGGGAGTTAGTCTCTTTGGATCAATGGGTGTGAGAAGGGAGCAGACAATTTACATTAGCTTGTGGTATTTTATCGCGACTTTTGTAGCTATTTCTGCTCTTTATATTTTTAATAACTTGTCTGTGCCTACTTACCTTATATCCGGGGTTGGTTCTTTATGGAATTCTATTTCTTTGTATGCTGGAACTAATGATGCGATGGTGCAATGGTGGTTTGGACACAATGCGGTTGCATTTGTATTTACTTCTGGAATCATTGGGGTAATTTATTATTTCTTACCTAAAGAATCAGGGCAGCCTATCTTTTCTTATAAACTCACATTGTTTTCATTTTGGGGGTTGATGTTTGTTTATATTTGGGCAGGTAGCCACCATCTTATTTATTCTACGGTGCCTGATTGGATGCAAACAATGGGTTCTATTTTTTCTGTAGTGCTTATTTTGCCTTCTTGGGGAACAGCAGTTAATATGCTTTTAACAATGAAGGGACAATGGCATCAATTAAAAGAATCACCTTTAATTAAATTTTTAATTCTTGCCTCTACATTTTATATGTTATCAACACTTGAAGGACCAATTCAGTCAATTAAATCTGTTAATGCTTTGGCGCACTTTACGGATTGGATTGTAGGACATGTTCATGATGGTGTTTTAGGCTGGGTTGGTTTTACGCTTATTGCAGCTTGTTATCATATGACACCAAGATTGTTTAAGCGAGAGATTTATTCTAAAAAGCTTATGGATATACAATTTTGGATTCAAACAATTGCAATTATCCTTTATTTTTCAAGTATGTGGATTGCTGGAATTACCCAAGGTATGATGTGGAGAGCAACAGATGAATTTGGAAGTCTAGCTTATTCATTTATTGATACAGTAACTGTATTGTTCCCTTATTATACAATTAGAGCAATTGGTGGAACAATGTATTTGATTGGATTTATTATCTTTGCTTATAATATTATTATGACCATTGTTGCAAGTAAAGAGCTTGAAAAAGAGCCTAACTATGCAACTCCAATGGCAGCGTAAAGGAGGGTTGAATGTTTCATTGGTTGGAAAAAAATCCGTTTTTCTTTACGGTAGTTTTTTTGTTGGTATTTTCTATTGCAGGGTTAGTTGAAATACTTCCTGATTTTGCAAAAGCGTCTCGCCCTACTGAAAATCTTAAACCTTATACTTTATTAGAAACTGCAGGGCGTCAAATTTATATTGCAGAGAGTTGCAATGCTTGTCATTCGCAGCTAATCCGTCCTTTTAAGGCAGAAACAGATAGATATGGAGCTTATAGTTTAAGCGGTGAATATGCATATGATAGACCATTTTTATGGGGTTCTAAAAGAACTGGTCCAGATTTGCATCGTGTAGGAGATTATAGAACAACAGATTGGCATGAGGAGCATATGTTAAATCCATCTTCTATTGTTCCTGGATCTATAATGCCTGCCTATCCACATTTATATCAAAAAAATGTGGATGTAGATACTGCTTATGCTGAAGCTTATACCCAAAAAGTGGTTTTTGCAGTTCCTTATGATACAGAAGGGAATCCAAAGCTTGGAGATTTAGAATCTGCTAGAGCAGAGATTTTGGCTGAAGCAAAAGTTTTGGCTGAAGATATGAAAGATCCAGAAATAAAAGCGGCATTAGAAAGAGGTGAGATTAAGCAAATTGTAGCTTTGATTGCTTACCTTAATAGTCTGGGGCAAAAAAGAAGGGCAAATTAATCGTGGATTATGAAACTATAAGAGTCATTCAAGGCTATGCATATTGGGCTGTTACGATTTTGTTGGTGGTTTTGTTGTATGGTTATATTTACCATCTCTACAAAAGCCAAAGAAGTGGGAAAATAGACTATGAAAAATATGCTAGATTAGCCCTTGATGATGACTTGAATGATGAAGTAATCGAAGAGAGAAGCAATAAAGATAAAAAGAAGGAGAGCTAAATGGAATGGTTGAACTTAGGTGATAGTGTAAATCAACTCGCATTGCTTGGCGCCATAGCAATTCTAGCTTTAACTATTTTCGTTGTTGGTGGTTATATCAAAAAAATGAAAAGCAGTAAGGCAGAAGGTGATTTATCAAGTGAAGAGTGGGATGGAATTAGAGAATTTAAAAATAATATTCCAATTGGTTGGGGTGTAACTTATTTGGTGCTTATTATTTGGGCGTTGTGGTATTGGTTTGTGGGATACCCTCTTAATTCTTATTCTCAAATTGGTGAATACAATGAGGAAGTAAAAGCGTATAATGCCAAGTTTGAACAACAATGGCAAAATATTGATGAAGCCACTTTGGTTAAAATGGGACAAAATCTCTTTTTAGTACAATGTTCGCAATGTCATGGAATCACAACAGAAGGAATAAATGGAACAGCGGCTAATTTAGCAGAGTGGGGTAGAGAAGAGGGGATTATTACAACAATCAAAGAAGGAAGTAAAGGCTTAGGTTATTTGCTTGGAGATATGTTGCCAATTAGTGAGGTAGCTCCGGGAGTTTTGGATACTGAAGAAGCACAAAAGGCTGTGGCAGCTTATGTTATGGCTGAAATTTCTGAAGTAAAAAAGACAAAATATCCAGAATTGGTAGCTAAGGGTAAGGAGCTCTATAGTGCTGCAACTTGTAATGCTTGCCATGGAGATGATGGAAAAGGTATGGGGGGAATGGCTCCTGACTTGAGTAAATATGGAACAACTGCATTTGTGGCAGAAGTTTTGGAAAAAGGCAAAAAAGGACATATTGGTATTATGCCTTCGTTTAAAACTCAGATGCTTACAGATATTCAAAAAGAAGCTTTAGGGCATTTCATCTATTCGGATAAAAACTAAGGATACATTATGAATGGTTTATTTGGAATTAATGGATTAGGTGGTTATATAGTCGCGGTAGTATTATTGCTTGCTATCGTCTTTGGGTTGGGATATGCAGCAGTAATGACACAAAAAGCAGAGGCGAACAATCCTTATGTGATTGAGAATCCAAATAGCATACAAATGAAAAGCGTTGAGAATGCTGGGCATTTTCAAAGCGTAGAGGAGTAAAAATGGTAAAGTATAGTAGTTTAGAAAAAATTCTTTTTATTGCGCATATTGTTATCATTATTGTTTCTATTTCTGTAGTATTTATCCCAGATATGCTTCTTTTTGTCGGTTAAGATGTTTAAAGTCTTTAAAATAGGGATTTTATCCCTATTTTGTTTTGTATTTTCTTTTGCAAAGCCCTTTGTGATAGAAAACGAGAATCAACTAGTTGAAAAGACCGTTGGCTTTATTGAGATTCTGTCAAGTGAAGTTTATGAAAAAACGGGTGTAAAAATGTATATTGTTGCTCTTGAGGATTTAGGAGAGATGAATCTTCAAGAGAAAGAATCTTCTTACACTTATAATTTACAAAACCCCTATGTTTTACTCTTTTTTAGTAAAAATGAAAAAAAAATCAATATCATTGTTAGTCAAGAAGTAGAAAGAATGTTTGATAAAAATGAAGTTTATTGGGATTATATTGTGCCTTTGATTCCAAATTCTGCTAAAGAGCTAACAAATGAGAGAATCTCTGCCTTTTTATTGAATGGTTTTGTGGATATGGCAGATAGAATTGCAGAGTTTCACAATGTTAAATTAGAGCATAACTTTCCAACGCAAAACAAGGGTGTTCAAATCGCTGTGAGGACAGCTCTTTATGGAATGCTCTTTGTCTTGTTTGTATTATTTGTTTTTGTTTATTTAAGGAGAAAATAATGACTAAGAATTATTGGCCTATTGGAATTTTTTTGTTAGCAATGGTTGTGGTTGGTTTAATTGTTTTAACAATTAAGACTGCATTAAATAATCCTGTTGAAATGAAAGCAATGTGTGGAATGGATTCGCAATATGTAGATGAAAATATCAATGAAATCACACAAAAAAGACAAGCTTTTTTAAGGCAATACACTATTGAATTTGAAGGACCAAAAGAGCAGGGTTTAAAAGAATTTAAAATGGCTTTTGTAGAGATTAGAAATTTAAAAAATCAAAAGCTGCAAACAGATGCTAAGGTTTCTTTTTTTTTAGCGCGCCCAAACACTATTCAAGAAGACAAAACTTTAGGAGAGGGTGAGTTTGTCGATGGAATCTATCAAAGTCCATCTTTTGAAGTAGATAAACAAGGGCGTTGGCAAGTAGAAGCCTATGTGGAAATAGGAGAAGATTCAATTTGCTTGATGCAAGAATATCTAATTAAGTAGAAAATCTTAGCCATTGGGCTTTGTAGGTTTTGTGGATTTTGTAAATCATAAGAAGAAAATTTATGACCTTTAAAGCATTATGTGTGGATATGCAAGGAGAAAATCTCATACACGCAATAAAAGACATCACCATAGATGATCTATCAGATGGCGATGTGATTATAAAGGTCAAATACTCTAGTATCAACTATAAAGATATGCTTGCATTTAAGAAAAATGGTGGTGTGATCCGCAAATACCCTATGATACCGGGTATAGATCTCTGTGGCGAGATTATAGAATCTAAAAACCCAAGCTATAACATAGGGCAAAAAGTCTTGGCAACAAGCTTTGGCATAGGGGTTTCTCACACTGGCGGCTATGCACAATATGCAAGATTGCAATCATCTTGGATTACGCCCTTGCCAAATGGATTATCACTCAAAGATAGTATGATAGTGGGCACAGCAGGTTTTACAGCAGCTTTAAGCATACAATCTCTGCAACAAGCAGGTATGAATAAAAGCAATCAACCCACCATAGCAGTAACGGGCGCAACTGGTGGTGTGGGCACTATGGCAATTGCACTCCTTAAGGCAAAAGGGTATGACAACATCATCGCTATCACCTCTAAAGATAATCAATCACCAATGCTAAAAAGTCTTGGCGCAAGTGGTATTGTATCGCCAAAAGATATCATAAAAGATGATAACAAGCCTCTACAATCACAATGCTTTGATTATGTGATTGATTGTGTGGGTGGTGCATTAGCCGCGAGTTTATTGACACAAATATCCTATGGCGGAGCGATGAGTGTATGTGGAAACGCAAGTGGGATAGCTCTAAACACAAATATTTTGCCCTTTATCTTGCGTGGGATACAGCTTGTGGGCATAGATTCTGTGGCATATCCAAATGAGAAAAGATTAAGAATTTGGTATGAAATCTCAAATGCAATGGCATTCATACGGAAAATACCTATCACAGAAGTTACGCTTGATACACTAGTAGATAGATTAGATTCCATAAAAAATTCAACCAACATAGGAAGAAACATAGTATCAATTAACAATCAATAACTAAATGCTATAATACAGCTTCAAACTACTTAATGTTTTACTTTATTGTAAGGATTGTATTATGGCTTGTGTTTTACAAATCGGTGCAGGTGGCGTAGGTGGCGTGGTAGCGCACAAAATGGTAATGAACAGAGAGGTTTTTTCACGCATTATCTTGGCGTCTCGCACACTAGATAAATGCAAAGTGATAGCAGATTCTATCAAGCAAAAAGGCTTGGGTGAGATTGAGATAGATTGTGTGGATGCTGATAGTGTCGAATCTATGGTGGCTTTGATAGAAAAATACAAGCCAAAATTAGTGGTAAATGTCGCTTTGCCCTATCAAGATTTGAGCATTATGAAAGCGTGTCTAAGGACAAAAACGCATTATTTAGATACCGCAAACTACGAGCACCCAGATTCTGCGCATTTTGAGTATAAAGAACAATGGGCTTATGATACACGCTACAAAGAAGCAGGGATTTTTGGGCTTTTGGGAAGTGGATTTGATCCGGGCGTTACGAATGTCTTTTGTGCGTATGCGCAAAAACATTATTTTGATGAGATTCACAGCATAGATATACTTGATTGCAATGCAGGGGATCACGGCTATGCGTTTGCGACAAACTTTAATCCTGAAATTAATTTGCGCGAAGTTAGCTCTAAAGCGAGGTTTTGGGTAAAAGATGAGAATCTTGCACAAAACACAGACCTAAAAAAAGACACCATTTATCGCAAGTTTGAGCGAGAAGAAAAGCATTTTAGCCTAGAGGCAAACACACAAGATTTAAAAAATGAAGACTACTTTGGCGGACAATGGCAAGATATAGCACCGCTTGATTTGATGAAAGAATGGGAATATCCAGAAGTGGGCGTAAAAAATAGCTATCTACTTTATCACGAGGAGCTTGAATCGCTTGTGCGAAATATCAAAGGGCTAAAGCGGATTAGATTTTTTATGACATTTGGAGAATCTTATCTTACACATATGAAATGCCTAGAAAATGTAGGGCTTTTGCGTGTCGATGAAATAGAGCATAATGGGCAAAAAATCGTGCCAATACAAGTGCTAAAGACGCTTTTACCCGATCCAGCCTCTCTAGCGCCTCGCACCAAAGGGCAAACGCACATCGGTTGCTACATCAAAGGCATAAAAGATAGCAAAGATAGGACAATCTATATCTATAATATCTGTGATCACGAGGCGTGTTATAAAGAAGTCAATGCCCAAGGCGTGAGCTATACCACAGGTGTGCCAGCGATGATTGGGGCAAAGCTTATATGTGAAGGGAAATGGGGCATAGGAGCGGCAAAAATACCAAATAACGCAGATAATAGCGATATGCCAAAAGGCGGAGAATTTCAAGGAATAGATTCTCATAATGGTGGTGGAGTATGGAATATGGAGCAAAATGACCCAGATCCCTTTATGGCAGAACTAAACAAACAAGGACTTCCTTATGTGGTGTGTGAGATAGATTCTAAAGGCGAGAGAAAAATACTAGAGGATGGGAGAAAGTAATTTTACAGCTAGTTACTATTGACACACAAAAAATATAATATAAAATATCTAATTTATTTCATAATGGAGCAAATATGATTTTTGAAAAACAAGACTATCAGCAAGATTGTTTAGAAAACATTATAAAGATTTTGCACAATTTTGATTTCAAAGCTCAAAATGCAGATATGCTTAAATCATGTTTGCAAACTTTTTATAATCAACACGCTATGCCAGTTGCTACCTTAAGTAATAAACTTAATATCGATATTCTAATGGAAACAGGCACAGGCAAAACTTTCACCTATCTTAACCTCATTTTTGAGCTAAATAAACGATTTAAACAAAATAAATTTATCATCTTTGTCCCAAGAAAAGCGATTTTAGAATCTGTGAAGCAAAATATCACTCTCACAAAAGATTATTTTCATAGCGAATACAATAAACATTTAAAAGCCTACACCTACACAGATAGCAAATCTCAATCCCTAATCATAAATCACTATATCAAAAATGAAGATGAGCTAAGTGTGCTTATCCTAACTAATAGCGCGATTGACAAAAAGGATAATATATTAAATAAAAATAATGAAAATCTTTTTAATACTCAAAGTATCTTTGAAAATATAGCTGCACTAAAGCCTATCTCTATTATAGATGAGCCACATTTATTGAAAGGTGAGGCTTTTAATAAATATTTTTCAAAACTAAACTCTCTATATTTTCGTTTTGGTGCGACTTTCCCTAAAGAAGCAGAATATGAGTTAAGCAATGTAGCATATTGTCTTGATTCTATCTGTGCATTTCGATCTTATCTTGTGAAGCAAATCTGTGTGCATACCCTAATCCAAGACAATACCACTCCTTTTTTGATAAGCACAAATACAAACAAACCAAAATCAGCAACCTTCTCATTTTTTAAAGATGGTATAGAAAAACGCACAACCATTTTACAAAATAATAATTTAGGCGAGTTAGATTCTAGCTTTAGGACAATTAGCCTAGAAAACATTACTAAAGACAAAGCCTATTTAAACAATGGCGAAGTGATAGAAAGGAAAAAATCCTATAAGCTAAGTCCTGAAGAAATCACAAGCCTTTTAGCTAGGGCTATTGATTTGCATTTTGAAAAAGAAGAGCGTTTGTTTAAGCAAAATATCAAAGCCTTAAGCCTCTTTTTTATCCCAGAAATTAAAGATTTTAAGGGAGAAAATCCATTTATCAAAAACGAATTTGAAAGACTCTACAAACTCAAAAGGGAGGCAATTTTAAAACAAAACATAAGCGAATCCTATAAAGAATATTTGCAAAAAGATTTTGATGATGAGGGAATATTGAAAGTTCATCAAGGTTATTTTAGTGGTGATAGCAACCTTATTAACAAGAAAAAAGAAAACAATAAAGAAAACCTAGAAGCAAATGATATAAAACTCATTTTGCAAGAAAAAGAAAAATTGCTTTCCTTTGATACTTCTTTGCGTTTTATCTTTAGCGTTTGGGCTTTACAAGAAGGTTGGGATAATCCAAATATTTTTACCCTTACCAAACTTGCAAATTCAAGTAGTGATACGAGCCGTCATCAGCAAGTAGGACGAGGACTTAGAATCTGTGTAAATAATGAGGGCAAAAGAATTACACATAGATTTTTAAGAGGCAATGAAAATGAGTTTTTTGACATAAACCGCCTTGATATGCTTGTAAGTAGCGAGGAGAGGGGCTTTATTGAGGGCTTACAAAAAGAGATAATGGATTCTAGCTTTGCTTTGGATGCAATATATATTAGTCAAGAAAGACTAGAACATATAGGGCTTAATGCAAGAGAGGCGGGTAGATTTTTAATCACTTTAGAGGATTTAAATCTAGTAGAATTTGATGAAAATAGCAATATCTATAAAATCATAGCCCCTATTTATGAGGCTATCAAAGAGAATGAGAATCTAAAAAGACTTTTAGCAGATAAATTTGAATGCGTTTTAGAATCTTTCAAAAACTTAAATACCACAAAAGAGCAAGTGCAAAACGCCAATGCTCCTAAAGAAAGAGTAAAGATAAAGCAAGATCTAGCAAAGGAGTTTAAAGAACTATGGCATACCATTAACCAAAAATCAGTCCTTGTGTATGAAAACATCAATCAAGAGGCTTTGATACAAAGCGTAGCCAAAAGTTTTAACCAAAATACAATCCCAAGAGAATCTATTGTGTTTGAAAGTAAAGTTTTTGATAGTCAAAATAACAAAATTATCACTACAAACTTACAAGAAATTGATACAAAAGACTACACAAAAGCATTAGAAAAAGATTTTAGATCCCTAGCCCTAGACTTCGCTAGAGAAAATCAAATCCCACTTCCTTTTTTACTCAAGCTTTTAAATAATCTTGATAGGCAACACTTCAATAATTCTCCAAAAAAAGCCTTTGAATCTCTAAAAAATATTTTCAAAGAAGAGCTACATAAAAACCTGCTTATGAGCGTAGGTTATGAATTTACCCAAAGCTATTCTAATGAATCTGTTTTATATAATGAAAATGGCAAACCAAGAGAGGATATAGAGGCACAAAAACTTGGCAAATTTATCGCCAAAGATTCTACAAGCAATGAGCCACTAACTCCAGCATCAAACTATCTTTTTGAAAAAGTAGTTTATGATAGCCAAATCGAAAAAGAAGTGATTTTAGAAGAAACCAAAGAAATAGATTCTAAACGCATAGTTGTCTTTGCTAAATTGCCAAAATTTAGCATTCCCACACCTTTTAAAAACTATGAACCAGATTTTGCCTATCTCTTAAAAGACAAAAATGGGCAAAAAATCTTTTTTGTTTGTGAGACTAAAGGATATAATGATCCTTCACAAATCCCAGAGGTTGAACAAAAAAAGATAGATTATGCAAAAAGATTTTTTAAATCATTGCAAGAAAGTCTAAAAGATGAGAACATTAAGGTAGTTTATAACACACGCATTAATAAGCAAGATTTATTAGCAAGTCTCAAACAAGCACAAGGAGAGAGTAAATGATACAAAAAGATGAAGCGATAAAAAAAGGTATAAAAATTATAGATTCTAAAGAAACTCACAATCCCTTATTTGAAAATCTTAAAGCCAATTTCCCACAAACTATCAAAGATAATCAAGTAGATTTAAAAGCTATTGCCACTCTCTTAGGGCTAGACACAAAAGCAAATATTCAAGGCTATGAGCTTACCTTCACAGGCAAAGCTTTGGCAAATGCACTCTATAGCACACCTTCCCAAAAAACGCTAAAACTTGAAGAGACTTTTACATATCACAATCTAGAATCTTGTAAGCATAGCAAAGAATCCAAAAATGCAGAAAACAAAAAAGATTCTAATGCGGAAGCAGTTGAAATGAGAAATTGTGGTTTTCAAGGAATGAGTGAGGGAGTTGCCTTAGAGGGTAATGACCGAGTGAATGACACAGAATCCGCAATTTCTCACTCAAATGCAACGCAAGATAATGCACAAAATTTCATCATCAAAGGCGACAACCTAGATGTGCTAAAAATCCTAAAATCTGCTTATAGTGAAAAAATCAAAATGATTTATATCGATCCGCCCTACAATACAAAAAATGATAATTTCATCTATCCAGATAATTTTAGAAAAGATTATAAGGCGATTTTGCAAGAAGTGGGATTGCTAGAAATAGATGATGAAGGAAATGAGGTAGAATCTGAAACCCTGCAGTTTTTTAAAAACATACAAAGCACACGCACGCATAGTGGATGGCTATCTTTTATGCTACCACGCCTTAAACTTGCTAGAGATTTATTGCGTGAAGATGGCGTGATATTTATAAGTATAGATGATAACGAACAAGCGAATCTAAAGCTACTTTGCGATGAGATTTTTGGGGAAGAGAATTTTGTAGCGTGTATGGTTGTAGAATCTGCTCCAGCAGGAACACAGAGCTCAAATTTTATGGCACAACAACATTCCTATTGTCTAGTATATGGCAAGAGTTTAACAGAAAATACTCTCACTAAAATAATGCTTTCTAAATCTGAATTGGAAAAAAAATATATTGAACAGGATGAGTTTGGGAGTTTTTATATTGAAAGGCTATGGAAACGTGGTATTGGTGGTAGAAAAGAAGACGTTCCATCCTTACATTTTCCGGTATATTTCGATGAAAATAAAAATGAAATTTATATTGATGAAGAGGGTAAAGGATTAAAGAATCTCATAAAAATAATTCCTTATCAAGTTGCTGGAGTATTGGGCAGATGGACTTGGAGCAAAGATAAAATGAAGGCTGAACGACATAAGTTAATTGTAAAAAAAGTAAATGGAGAATATAAATTACACAAAAAACAATACAAAGAAGATGAGACAGGAAAACTACCAAACTCTATAATAAAAAGTGAATTGGCAAGAACAGAACTAGGCTCTTTAGAATTAAAGGACATTATGGGAGAAAAAATTTTTGATTATCCCAAATCTGTAAAATTTATACAATTTTTATTAAATTTTTCTACAAGTGATTCTGACATTATCCTAGACTTTTTTGCAGGAAGTGGCACGACCGCACAAGCCGTAATGGAGCTAAATGCACAAGATAAGGGCAATCGTAAATTTATATTAGTGCAAATTGATGAAGAGATTATAGAATCTAAAAGCAAAACTGCTTATGATTTTTGTAAAAATGAGCTAGGAAGCAAAAAGCCAGTCATTAGTGATATAACGATTGAGAGAGTAAAAAGAGCAAGTGCAAAGATTGCAAATGCAAACCCAGATTTTACTATCTGCTTTAGTGTGCTAAGCCTAAGCGACAAAAGCGAACTCATTACAGACAAACAAGGCACTTTAGGATTACTTAGTAACGCAGAGTTAAGCCCATTTGATAAAGCACTAAATTTGAGCCTACAAAGTGGGAAAACACTAGATAAACCCCTAAAGCCAATTTTTGAAAACAAACTTTATGCTTGTGAGGATTGCTTGTATCTCGTAGCTTGTGATAAAGAAGTGTTAGAGTTTTTACGCAAGACACAAAATGAATATATTTTCATCGATGGCTTTGAGGATTTAAGCTTAGAATATTTTTTGAATCTTGATTCTAGCCTAAGTGATAGGCTTAGGATTGTGTATTAATTAAGGAGAAAAAATGATAAATAGCATAGAGATTAAAAATTTTAAAGGCATAAAAGATTTAAAACTAGAAAATTTTTCAAAAATAAATTTTTTTGTAGGAAAAGCAAATACTGGGAAAACTTCTATTTTGGAGGCTTTGTATGCTTTTTTATTAAAAAATCCAAATGATATTATGCTGCTTTTAGATGTTAGAAGAATGCATATTGATAGCGATGCATTTCAAAGTTTCTTTTATGATTATATATTAGAAAAAAAGCCAACCATAAAAAGCGATGATGCAGAATTAATAATCGATTGTGATAGAAATTCCCAATATACAAATATTTCTACCAATAAAAACAATACTATAACAGATCTTAGCAATGGCATTAATGAAATTAATTTTATTTATAAAAATTCTCAAGGCAAGAAAACTTTTAATATTAAAAAAATATTTCTAAATTTAGATCAAATTCAATTTCAACACTCTCTTAATTTAGAGGGTAGTTTTGTTTTTCCAGAAATTAACGATGTTGATTTCATATATCAAGGTAGTTTTTATGATAATAATTTAAGAGAATATTTAAGTAAAATAGTCGAAGAAAAAGAGAAAAAAGAGGATTTAAAAAAGATTTGTAAAGATTTTTCAGAAGATATTGAAGAGCTTTATTTTTCAAAAAATAAAATTGTAATACAAAAAACAAATTTAAAGAATGCGATTAATTTCAAACTTCTAGGAGAGGGTTTTAAAAAATACATTGCTATTCAAGCTTCAATTTTATCTGAAAAAAAATATATTTTAATAGATGAACTAGAAAATGGTCTTCATTATGAAGGTATTGAGAAACTATTGAATGCTATTTTAAAGACAAATGATGATGTGCAGTTTTTTATTACTACACATAATTTAGAATTGCTGCAAAAATTAAGTGAAATTTTACACAATGAAAGAGAAGAAAAGATTTCGGTATTTAGCATTTATGAAGATAGTGAAAATAATATGAAAGCCTTTAGGCTTACTCAAAAAAATTTAATCAATAATATAAAGACTAATAGTGAAGTAAGGGATTGATAATGGTGATACTTGTTGAAGGACTGCATGATCAATATTTTTTACAAAGCTACTTAGAGTATTTAAATATTACAAATGTAAATGTTAAATATACAAATGGAAAAGATGGGCTTAAAGATCATGAAAGAGAGATTGTAAAAAATAATAACACAAAGATTATTTTTGATGCAGATGATGATTTAGAGCTCGCTAAAGAAAATATTAAAAATCAATTGGGAGAGGAACTTTTTGCTAAATGTGAAATTTTTTTAATTCCAAATAATAAAGATAAAGGGAATTTAGAAACTTTAATAGAAAATATAGCCAAAGAAAAGTGTGTCTTGCAATGCTTTGATAATTATATGGAATGCTTAAAAACATTACAAGAGAAAAATCAAAATATAAAATTACCAGCCAAAAAATCTAAAGTTTATGCATATAATCATAGTTTTGGTTATAAAAATGGTGATGAAAATTATAAAATAGATAACACATATTTTGACCTAGAAAGTGAATATTTAGAACCTCTGAAAAGTTTTTTGCTAAGTGATGAATTATAGGAGATATAAGAAGTTTAGGAGATTCTAGTGGGGCGCTATTTTTAATGAGATTCCAACTAATGTTTGGTTAAGCGCGACAATAGAATCTCACAGAGTAAAAGATAGAATTGAACTAATCCGCGATTTAAAAGCCAATGTAAAGTGGCTTTCTTGCAAGTCTTAATTTTTTTAAAGTTTCATTAATCATTTTCTTGATAGAAATATTTATTTTAGTAAAAGGAATCTAGAATGTTGCGAGTTATATCACTAGCAATTATGGGTGGTTTAATGCTGTCGCACAAAAACTAAGCAAAATGGGTATAAAGTCAATATCTTAAATCTGCCCAATGCAGATAAACCCGTGCTAAAAGAGTGGCTTGGTGCTATGCAAAAAGAGATTCAAAAGATTGATAGGGATACTTATTTTATTACGCATTCACTAGGTGGCATAGCAACTTTGTATTTTTTAAGTGAAACATTTGAATCACAAGATAAAGGCTTTCAAGTCGGTGGCGTGGTTTTGGTTTCTCCTTTTGATGAAGAGTTAAAAAGTTTGCCTATTTTTGGAAGTTTCACAGACAAAAAGCCAAACTACCAAATCCTAAAAAATGTGATTAAAAATCGTGTGGTGATTTCTGCCAAAGATGATGTAATCGTGCCAACTAACTTAAGCTACAAACTTGCCAAATCTTTAGACGCGGATTTTATCCAAACGCAAAAAGGCGGTCATTTTATGGAATCTGAAGGCTACACAGACTTACCGCTTGTGATAGAAGTTTTTCAAAATTTTAGTGCAGAATCTAAACAATAATGGATATAAGGACATTTGTATTTCCTATAGATTGTGCTACAATACGAAAAAATTGTAAATTAAAATGATTCACAAAGGAAAAAAATGAAAAATTTTCTTAAGATATTTTCAATTGTTTTGGCATTGATAGCTTTCTTTGGTTGTGAAAAAAAGGAAGAAAAATCTAAAGTTTATGTAGGTATGAATGCGGATTTTGCACCTTTTGAGTATAGGGAAGGGAAGAATATCGTCGGATTTGATGTGGATTTAATGCGAGAAATTGCTAAGATTTCTGGGATTGAAGTTGAGTTTATGGATATTCAATTTGATGGGTTATTGCCTGCATTAGAATTAGGAAAAATTGATATGATTATCTCTGGTATGACAGTAACAGAAAATCGCAAAAAGTTTGTTAATTTTTCTGATTCTTATTTTAATTCTACTCAAGTTATTTTAGTAAATAGCGAAAATCAAAATATTGGAAATTTTTCGGATTTATCAGGAAAAGTAGTTGGAGTTGCGCTAGGATTTACAGGAGATTTGGTAGTGAGTAAATTGCCTAATGTATCTGTGCAAAAATTTAATACTGCATCAGATTTGATTTTGGCTTTAAAATCGCGCAAGGTGGAAGCGGTTGTTTTGGATTATGAAACTGCAAAAAATTATGCTGCTCATAATCAAGACTTAAAATTAATCCAAAGCGATGCGGCAAATGAGGAATATGCTATTGCGATGAGAAAAGATGAGGTGGAATTGTTGCAGAAAGTTAATGAAGCTTTAAAAAAGATCAAAGAAAATGGAACTTATGATACTTTGATAGCTAAATATTTTGATTAAGGGCTTTGAGAAAATATGCTAGAGTATTTGGAGATATTAAAAGAAGTCTTTATTAATGAAAGCCGATATTGGTATTTGGTAGAGGGATTAGGGTTTTCCATTGCCACTACCGCGCTTTCAGCATTAATTGGAATCGCATTGGGTATTTTAATAGCATTAATGCAGCTTTCTACTTGGAGGGTTTTATCTAAACTTGCTTTTGCTTATGTGTATATCATACGCGGAACTCCTGTTGTGGTGCAATTGATGATATGGGCAAACATTGTTTTTGTGGGAGCATTGCGCGATATGCCTATTTTATTAATCGCCGCCATTGCTTTTGGGATTAATTCTGGGGCTTATGTTGCCGAGATTATTCGTGCAGGAATTGCCGGGCTTGATAAAGGGCAAATGGAAGCAGCAAGGGCTTTGGGAATGGGTTATGCCTTATCAATGAAAGAAATCATTATTCCTCAAGCTATTAAGAGAATTTTACCGCCTTTAGTGAGTGAATTTATTGCTTTATTAAAGGAAACTTCAATTGTGGGTTTTATTGGTGGTGTGGATTTACTAAGGGCTGCAAATATCATAACAAGCCAAACTTATCGGGCTATTGAGCCTCTACTTGCAGTGGGAATTATTTATTTGATTTTAACTTCTATTTTTGCGATGCTAATGCGAAAAGTTGAAAAAAGGCTAAAAGAAAGTGATTAAAATAAAAGATTTGCATAAAAAATTTGGGGAAATAGAAGTTTTAAAAGGGATTAATGTAGAAGTTTCTAAAGGGGAGGTGATTGCTATTATTGGACCTTCTGGAAGTGGTAAATCTACCTTTTTGCGATGTATTAATAGAATGGAAGACCCAAGTTGTGGGCAAATTATTATTGATGGGCAAAACATTATGGATAAGTCAGTAGATATTAATCTTGTTCGCCAAAAATTAGGAATGGTTTTTCAGCATTTTAATTTATTTCCCCATAAAAAAGTGATAGAAAATATTGCTTTAGCGCCGATGAAACTCAAAAAGATTCCAAAAGAAGTGGCTTATAAAAAAGCAATGGATTTATTACAAAAGGTTGGTTTAGTTTCTAAAAAAGATGTGTATCCCAATAAGCTTTCAGGTGGGCAGAAACAAAGAATCGCTATTGCTAGGGCTTTGGCTATGGAGCCAGAGATTATGCTTTTTGATGAGCCCACTTCTTCTTTAGATCCAGAAATGATTAAAGAAGTGCTAGATGTAATGAAAGATTTGGCAAAAGAGGGTATGACAATGATGATTGTAACTCACGAAATGGGATTTGCCAAAAATGTAGCTAGTCGGATTCTTTTTATGAGCGAGGGTCAAATCATCGAAGATGAATCGCCCAATAAGTTTTTTACTAATCCAAAAAACCAAAGAGTGAAAGATTTCTTGCATAAAGTTTTGGATAAATAATTTATTTTTTATGCAGTAACCTTAAAATTTTGTGCTACTTTTTGGATTCTTGAATAAGATTCCAAAATTCTTCTTCATCAATGATTTTTACACCGAGTTCTTGAGCCTTAGTGAGCTTTGATCCTGCCTCTTCTCCACAAAGCAGATAATTTGTCTTTTTGGAGATGCTACTAGAGACTTTTGCGCCAAGTGATTCTAAAATCTCTTGATAAGTCTCTCTTTTTTGTGAGAGTGTGCCAGTGATGACAAAGGTTTGATTACTAAGATTTGCATTGGTGCTATTTTGATTGTATTTGGGCTGTAGAATTGTTAGAAGATGATTGATTCTTTCTTGATTGACATGGCAAAATTCTACAAGTGAGTTTGCCATTTCTTCCCCAAAGCCATCAAGTGCCACAAAGTCTTCAAAGCTCTTATGATGGAAGTTATCGCCAAAAGTGTTTGCAAGTTTTTTGCTTGCTCCCTCGCCAATATGTTCGATTCCTAGTGCATTGATAAAACGCCACAAATCAACCCCTTTAGCCTGTTTGATAGCATTTAAAAGGTTATGAATCTTTTTGTCTTTGAATCCCTCCAAGCCCTCTAAATCTTCATATTGAAGCGAAAAAATATCTTCAATTTTGGTAATCTTTCCAAGCTCAAAGAGTAAATCAATGATTCTTTTGCCAAGCCCATCAATATTAAGCGCCTTTTTGCTTATAAAGTGAATAAGTGAGTTTTTCACCCTTGCTTTGCAGTTTAAATTTTGGCATTTGATGAGTTTTTCTTCAATAAGTAGCTCACTTTTGCAAATAGGGCAGTGCGTTGGTATTTTGCATTGCTTTTGTGTGCCATCACGCAAGGTAGGCAGTGATTTAATGATTTTTGGTATCACATCTCCACTGCGAATAAGAATCACGGAATCATTGATTAAAATATCTTTTTTTTTGATTTCATCAAAGTTATGCAGGGTTGCGCGGCTAACCTTTGCTCCCTCGATCATCACTGGCTCCAAAACAGCCACAGGGGTAATAACTCCTGTTCTGCCAACTTGCAAAATAATGTCTAAAATTTTTGCCTTTTTTTCAATAGCAGGAAACTTGTATGCACAGGCAAAGCGTGGAGCTTTTATGGTAAAGCCTAGAGATTTTTGCAATGCAATATCATCAATCCTAATAACCATTCCATCAAGCGTGATAGGATAAGAATCGCGCTTAGAAATGAGATTTTGATAAGAATCTTCTATTGCTTGTAAGTTTGAGCAGAGCTTAGAGAAAGGCGAAGCTATAAATCCAAAAGAGCGGATTTTCTCCATTAGGGCAAAAAAGCTATTTTCATTAATTTGACAAAACCCCACACCCCAAGGGATAAATTGTAGTTTGCGCTTTGAAGTGATTTTAGAATCTAATTGCCTTAAGCTTCCAGCAGCTGCATTACGCGGATTTGCAAAAAGTGCTTCCCCCTTCTCTAGTCTTTCTTGATTGATAGCTTCAAAATCATCTTTGGCAATCACGCATTCCCCACGGATTTCTATTTTATCTTTATAGGGAATGCTAAGGGGAATGCTAGGAATGGTTTTGGCATTTTGAGTAACTTCTTCTCCAATGAATCCATCACCCCTTGTGGTAGCCTTTTGTAATATTCCATTTTCATAAAGCAAATTGAGACTAGCCCCATCAAATTTGGGATCAATAGTAAAATTTAGATTTTCACCCTTGCTAACTCTATTAATCCAATCTTGTAATTCTTGAGTATTAAAAATATCATCCAAACTCCACATACGCTCTATGTGTTCGGATTTGTTAAAAGATTCTAAAATACGATCCCCAACTCTTTGGGTTGGAGAATCTTTGGAAATTTGTGTGGGATTGTTTGTTTCAAAATCTTTGATTTGATGATAGAGTGTATCATACTCTTCATCGCTAACTATGGGATCATCTAAAATATAATAGTGCTTAGCCCATAAATTTAGTGTTTTGATAGCTTCTAAATAAGAATCATAGCTCATAAATTAAGCTTTAATGATTCATTATCCATAATCCCAATTCCCTTACTTAGCGTATCTTTTGCGATTTCTTTGGCAGCCTCTAAAGAGTGCATTTTGTAAGTGCCACATTGCAGTTCATTAGCTTCTGGAATTTCATTTACTTCTAAAATATCTTTCATACTTGCTTCCCAAGCATTTTTCACAGCTTCAGGACTTGGTTTGCCAATTAAACTCATATAAAATCCCGTGCGACAACCCATAGGGGAAATATCGATAATTTCAACTTTATCGCTATTTAAATGTTCGCGCATAAAACCCGCAAAGAGATGCTCTAGAGTGTGGATTCCCTCTTGACTTAAAATCTCCACATTGGGTTTGCAAAAGCGTAAATCAAAGACACAAATTTCATCACCTTTTGGAGTGTGCATAACTTTACCTAGTCGCACTGCTGGAGCAGGCATTTTTTTGTGATCAACTTTGAAGCTATCTAGGAGTGGCATAAGTATCCTTTAGAATAAAAATAAATGGCAGAATCTTACAAAAAAAATATTCATAAAAAGTTTAATTAATAGTGCTTTTCTTTAAAAAGTCTAAAATTTTTAAAGTCATACTTGAAATAGGGAGATTTTTTAGTTCTTCTTGGGTAAAGAATTCAATTTTTTGCTGGGTTTGCTGGAGTAGTTCTTGAGATTGTAGTAAATAGAGATGAAGTGTTAAATTGTATTTGGTATAAGAGTGTTTGAGGATTCCTAGCTTTTTAGTTTGGAGAGATTTGAGAGGTGAGATAAAGGGAAAATTATAAAGGTTATAATAAAGCTTGGTTTGGCTTTTGGTTAAGGCAAATTTGGAATCGTGAATAAAGATACCAATATCTAAAACTTGTTTTAGCAAGGCAGTTTTTTTGGTGGGTGTGTAGAATATAGGATTCTCTTTGCCTTGACAAAAGGACTGGAGTGGGCATTGTGTGCATTTGGGATTTTTGGGAGTGCAAAGAGTAGCACCAATATCTAAAAGGGCTTGATTGTGATTAAAAGGTTCTTGTGGGTTAAGGATTGTCTTTGCCTCTGATTCAAGGAGTTTTGGGCTAGGGGATTGTAAAGCAAAGAATCGCGCTAAGATACGCTTGATATTAGAATCAACAAAACTCACTGCGCTATCATAGCCAAAACAAGCAATTGCACCTGCAGTGTAGCGACCAATTCCTGGAAGTTTTTGGAGAGATTCTATATCTTTGGGCAAAATACCTTTATGGGATTGACAGCAAATTTTGGCGCATTTTAAGAGATTTCTAGCGCGAGTGTAATATCCAAGTCCGCGCCATTGCAATAAAACTTCTTCTTCCTTAGCCTTAGAGAGAGTTTCTAGAGTGGGAAATTTTTCTAAAAAAGGAAAATAAAAGCGCTCTAGAATCGTTTTAACTTGAGTTTGTTGCAGCATAACCTCACTAACTAAAACCCTATAAGCGCGATGATTTGCTGTTTTATCTCGCCAAGGAAGAGATTTGCGCCCCTTTTGTTCATACCACAAAAGAATATTAGAATGCAAAAGGGGTAAATTCATCGTTAGTTAGAGATTTGGAAGGATTGTTTCTTTATAAATTTTTAAAATATTTTTAGAATCTTCAAGGCTTGGTGAGAGAAGTTTAAGCGCTAGAGAATCAGGCATAAACTGCTTTTTGATTTCTAAGATTTGCTCGATACAATCGCTAGGAGTTCCAACAATCATTGTTTTAAGTATTTTGTCTTTGTTAAAGAATTCCGCTCTAAAATCTTCATAATCACTTGTTTTGATAATGGATTCAAAAGTTGGATTACTTTCGTTGGCTTTAAGCATACATTGTGTGAAAATATCCACGCCCATTTGTGCTTTTTCTTCAGCAACTTCACGATTCTCATCTACACAAAACGCCCTTGTGAGTGTGAATTTATATTTTTTGGGATGATTGTTTTTGAAGATTTGATGAATTTGTTGTGCGCGATTTTCTTGCAGCGTTAAAGAGCCAAGAAAATTATGTCCCAGGGTAGCTGCTTTTTGGAGAGTTTCATCATTATTGCTTGCAACATAAAAAGGAATCAAACCGTGTGGGTGAGGGCGGATACTTACATTATTAATTTCAAAATAATTTCCACTAAAATTAACTTGTTCTTTAAAAAGCAATTGATGCACAATTTCTGCATTTTCTAGCATAATTTCGCGGTTACTTTCTGGGTTATTACCCCTCTCAATATTAAAGATAGGGAATGCACCTCTTGCAAATCCAAAGAGAAAACGCCCTTTAGAGAGTAAATCAAGTGTTGCAATTTCTTCTGCAATTTGAATGGGGTGATAGTGTGGAAGTAAAATAGCTGCACTCCCTATTTTGATATTTTGAGTTTGTGCAAGTGCGGCGCTAATTAGAGTTGTAATCGCAGAACAAAGCGTAAAATTATTAAAATGATGTTCTCCAATCCAAGCTTCATCTAAGCCTAGTGTATCACAATATTTGATTATTTCTAAAGCGTTCAGAATAGATTCTGCTTCATTGTTATTCCAGTTTTCTATGAGTGTAAAGATGCCACTTTGCAAAAGATAACTCCTTTTTGAATATATTTTGGTATTTTAACAAAAATATTTGGAATCTTTAGAAAAAAAGAAATGATTTTTGTTTGAAAGTTTGTAGAATCCTTAATGGTTATTAAGGATTCCACTTTTTTTAATTGTCTTCAAGCGTTTTCATATCGATGACATAGCGGAATTTTGCCTTGCCTGTTGTGAGATTTTCATATGCTTCATTGATTTGGTTTGCCGAAATAATTTCCGTCTCTGGATAAATCTTGTGTTTGAGTGAAAAATCTAGCATTTCTTGAGTTTCTTTCATACCGCCAATGAGTGAGCCATACACTTTTTTGTGTGCATTAAAAATAAGTCCTTGTGCTCCAATTTTTGGATCCACTTCAGAAGGTGGAAGCCCAACAATTCCCATTTCTCCACCAAGCTTAAGGAGCTTGAGATATGCGGCAATGTCATAAGGTGTCGGAATAGTGGAAACAATAAGATCAAATCGTTCTGTAACAACCTTGGGATCTGTCGTGTCATATAGCTTTGTAGCACCGAGTTTGAGGGCATCTTGTTCTTTATTTTTGTTTCTTGCAAAAATAAATACTTCAGCACCCATTTGCTTAGCATATTTAAGCGCCATCATACCAAGCCCACCAAACCCTGCTACAGCGACTTTATCTCCAGCCTTTACCTTGCTAAATTTTAGTGGCGCATACGTAGTAATCCCTGCACAAAGCAATGGTGCAACCTTGTCAAGTGGCGCATCTTGTGGCACCATTACAGCAAACTTTTCGCTTACTACAATGTTATTAGAATATCCACCATAAGTAGGTTCATCATTATGGCAATAATCTTTGCAATCATAAGTAGCAACCATACCGCGTTCGCAATACTGCTCATTACTTGCCTTGCACGCTTCGCATTCCCCACAAGAATTGACCATACAGCCAACCCCTGCATAATCTCCGACTTTAAATTTGCTTACCTTGCTACCAACTGCCACAACACGCCCTGCTATTTCGTGTCCTGGCACCATAGGATAGATTCCATTGTGCCACTCACTGCGTGCAGAGTGGATATCACTATGGCAGATTCCAGCATATAAAATCTCGATTAAAATGTCGCTTTCCCCCAAAGCGTGGCGAGAAAATTCAAAAGGCTTGAAGGTATCATCTTTGTGTTGCACCGCATAACCTTTGGCGGTGATTCTTTTGCCTTCTTTGATTTCATTGAGGTTTGAATCTAATAACATCTCATCTCCTTAAGATAAAAATAAAAATGTAATTATAAAAGATGAGAGTTACTCTAAGTCAAGAGAAAAACTGAAAAATTAAACAAAAAACTACTAATTTTTAGTGTAAGTAATATGTATTAACTAGCGGAGTTATCCCTAGCCTAAGCTAGAGATAAAAATGAAATTTTAAATTAATTCTACATTAAGAGAATGAAGTTTTGAATTTTAATCTTTTTAGCGTTGCGATAGTTTTAAACTATCTATATTTTTGGAGGAGCTTAAATGGCTACCTCCAAACTAAAACTTACTTGGTAGTTATTAGAATCTATATTTTAATCCAATGTTACCATTGATATAAGTTTCATTTTTAGAATCTACTTTACCTGCTAGAATTTGTTTAGCACCAATTCCTGCATTTAAAGATAAAGAATCATTAATGGCGATGTTACCACCAACAATCAGTTGTCCATAAGTTTTCTTTTTCTCAGCAGAAGCGAAATTAAAATCAGCAAATGCAGGAGTTGTAAGCGGGAGCTTAGAGATTTATGGAAGCAAGATTTATGCTGGCGGAAAATTAAAATTATGGAATACCAAAGAAGAAGATGGGGAATACAATATTAAGAGCGTTTTGCATGATTTTAGCAGTAGTGGCTGGAAAGTTTTCTTGATAAAAAATGCGGAATTATTAATGGAATTAATAATATTGTGTTATAATTTAAGCTTAAATATTACTATGGAGAAGAATATGAGAAGGTTAAAAAATGTTTTGGCAGTATGCTTGATTAGCGGAATTGGATTTGGTATTGTTGGATGTAGTTCTACGCCGTATGAAGCTGGTTGCAATGATTCTAGAATCCTAGATAGCATAAAAAATGATTATCGTTCGGATTTAATACCACATATTGAATTTGGTGAAATGAAAAGAGCTGAATTAGATGACAGCCAAAAAAAAGACCATTACTGGGCGGAAAAGGCTAATATTGACCCAGAGTCGGCTTATATGTGTAAAGGTGATATGTATATAAAAGGGCAAAAAAAATACCTTTATTTTTATGTCGCGGAAGATAAAGAAGGGAGATCTATGTACGGTTCAAGTCTTTCTTACTGGAACCTTGTGGATGAACAATAGGTTTTTGTGCATTTGATTTGGTGTTTTTAGGGTGAAAATAGATAAACTAAAAGAAGAATTTGTAATTTTAAAGGCAAGGATTAACCTTTAAACACTCTTTAATTTATACTGCTTACAATTCTAATGGTGGTTGTAGCAACACTCTAAGTGTTAGTATTGTGTAGATTAGTCATCCACGCAATGTTTTTTGTATTTTTTGGCTCTTAATCTTGCCTTTTTCTTTTTTTGCGACAATGCTTCATTGGATGATACAACTCCAAGACATATTAGAATGCCCATAAAGACTTCAACATCGCCTTTTGTTATTTGCAGTGTGTTGGTTATTCTAGCGAACTGGTAAGCCTGTATAATGTTAAATACGGAAATTTCTTTTGCAGCTCTAATATTAAGTGCGAGTTTGCAATATTTCTTTTTTGCTTTTTTATCCTATCTTTTGTGAGATAATATGCAAGTCTTGTGTAATTTTGCATTACTTTATAAGTATCAGATTTACCATTAAGAATACAAATCTTAGACATCCAAGCCTTGATGCGTGTCAGCTTTGGTGGCTGACATAAACCAAGCATTGATTTTTTCTCTGTTTTCAAGACAAATGTTTCTGTTGCTTTAATTGTATTTGCTAAACCAATTTTTTGAGAATCTAGTATTCCTTACCTTTGATATTTAAATTATGTCCTATAACACTCAATAAGGCATTATTCTGAAATGTGGCATCACCTACAATATTAGAATCTTTATAAATTCCAACTAATGATCCATCAAATATAACTTGCTTAGCATTAATATTAAAAGAAAAAGCTTGACCAGATGGGGCTATTCCACCTATGTCTGGGATTGCATTGGAAATTTCATCTGGATAGTATCCGCCAATAGGTTCTGTAATTGTAACTTTGTTAGCAGTTATATCAAGGTTCTGAAGGGTGTTTGTTTCTGATCTAATCTGTGTCGCATCAAATCCTAAAGTTAAATCCGCATTAACATTATTAAATTGCCAATTTCCTTTTGTGCTCTCTTTGAAATTATTTTTAAAAGTTGTGCTATCTATAACAGAAGCAGTAGTGATTGTTTGTATGCTGCTTCCTGTGTTATTTTGATTGCCACTCGCTGCCATAGCACTGCTTGATAAAACAGCAACCACACCTAAGCTTGTCAAAACTCGACTTGCTGCGATTGAAATTTTCATTCATCCTCCCTAAAATAATAAAATGGGACACTATTATGCCCCCCACCCCCCCCCCCTTATTTTTTGCTTAAATTAAAAAATATTTATGTTTTGTATTAATTTAAGTTATCAGGATTATAAAAATGGTATTGGGAGTTTTTGCATTAACTATAGACTTTTCTTAGGTTTGGGTTTAGGAGAATTGGATTTATAAGCAAATATTTTCATGCTATAATCCCTTTATATCAAAGCTTTAATTTAAATTATTTTTCATTCACTTTAATAAATAAAATTAAGCAAAAAAATAGAATCGATAAGAATAGTGCGGGAGCGGGGAAGTCTTATAAAAGCAAGACTTCAATTGATTTGCCTTTTGTGGTTTGGTTTTCTAGGATTGCTAAGCCAACCCTTGAATTATCTAAAGGACAAAAATTATTTAAAATAGCACTTTGAAAGTCTTTTTTGCCAAGAAAATCAATGCTAAAAATCCCTGCTTGATTCCTTATATTGCACACCCTAAATTCTAATCTTGAATCATTTTTTTGCAAATCTTCATCTAAAGTTATTTGAATGGTTTCTTGGTAAGGCTTGCTGCCACAAAGTTTTGCTAGAATGATTTTTGCAAAAAGTTCAAAAGTTACTAGGGTGGAGTTTGGAAAACCCGGTAATCCAAAAAACTGCTTCCCCCCAAAATGCGCATAAAGAACATGCTGACCTGGTTTAATACGCACTCCTCTAAAAACTACTTGTTCTTTTTGTTGCTGTGAAATTTGCCTAATAAAATCATAATCCCCAACACTTGCACCCCCTGTAGAGAGAATTAAATCGCATTCTCTTAGCGCGGTTTGGAGGCAAGATTGGATTTGCTCTTTGTTATCTTTTAAAATTGGGTATAGCTTTGGGATTCCGCCATTTTCTAGAATCTTTGCATAAAGTAAATGTCCATTTGCATTGTAAATGGAATTTGGAGAATCCTTGTTTTCTCCAAGCTCTAAAATTTCATTTCCATTGACTAAAATCCCCACTTTTGGTCTTTCATAGACTTCGACAAAGACTTGATTGAGACTTGCTAAAAGTCCGATATGATGAGAATTTATTTTCGTTCCTTTAGAGAGAAGTTTTTCGCCTTTTTTGTAGTTATCACCTTTTTTGCGGATAAATTCTCCTATTTTTGGAATCTGCTTGATAATGATGTGATTACCCTTGATTTCTGCCCATTCTATTGGCACGAGTATATCAGCGTTTTTGGGGATTACTGCACCTGTGAAAGTTTTTATCGCGCAAGGTTTGTTGGTAGGAAGTTCTAAGATTTCTTTGTTTCCTGCTGGATTTTCTTGTAAGATTTCAAAGCACTCATTAATGTTTTTTAACATAGCAGAATAAATTGCATATCCGTCCATATTAGAGAGATTAAGCATGGGCATATCATTAGGAGCAAAAATATCTTGCGAGAGGATTCTGTTTAGTGATTCGTGTAAAAAAACTCTCTCTATACTTTTAGGGTAGATATTTTGCGAATTTAGGATTTCTTTAGCTTGTAAGTATGAAATTTTTTCTTGCATAGTTTGCCTTTAGAGAAGATGCCCCATTTTTTCTTTTTTGACTTCAAGGTAATGTGCATTGTGTTTATTGCAAGGAATAATAATAGGTGTGCGCTCTACTTCTATAAAGCTTGAGAAATAATTAATTTTTGTAGGATTGTTTGTAAGAAGGCGGATTTTTGTAAGATTGTAATATTCTAAAATGGTTTTTACAATAGAATAATCTCTCTCATCGCCTTTGAAACCTAATTTTAAATTAGCTTCTAGAGTATCTAGTCCTTCATCTTGTAGCGCATAGGCATTAACCTTGTTAAAAAGTCCTATTCCACGACCTTCTTGGCGCAGATAGATTACCATTCCTTGTTCTTTGGCGATGAGTTTTAGCGCTTCTTGCAATTCTCCACCACAATCGCATTTTAAGCTTCCTAGCGCATCTCCAGTTAAGCATTCTGAATGCACTCTAACTAGGGGATTTTGTGGAATCTCTTTGGTTTTGATAACAAGGTGCTCAAGTAAATAAGTTTCATCGGATATTATTTTGGTTTCTCTAAAAGATCGTATCTTAAAATTTCCAAATTGTGTTGGAAGATTAGCTTCATTTGAAATTTGAATATTCATTAATTTTGCCTCAATAAATAAAATGATAATTGCTTTTAAAAAAATGGTAATTTAGCTAATTTGTGATAAAAAAGCAAGAAGTTATTTTATTTTTGATAAAATCGTTGGCGAAATTTTTAGAATCTAAGGTGTTTTATGGATAATCTTAGTAAAAAAAGTATTGAAGTGGGTATGCGGATTCTCTCAAAAAATGATGAAGAAGCAATTAAGCTAAGACAAACTTATCAAAACAATGATTTATTTGTAGTGAATCTTATGAGCTCTCCTGGAAGTGGTAAAACAACCTTGCTAGAAAACATTGCTAAGAATCAATTGCTGGATTTTAGTGTGATAGAAGGAGATTTGCAAACTAATCGCGATGCAGAGAGATTAGCAAAATATGGAGTAAATGCTTATCAGATTACAACAGGTGAGGCTTGTCATTTGGAAGCATTAATGGTTAAAGATGCTTTGGAGAAATTGCAAGAACAAGGAGATTTTAAAAAATTTTTGTTTATAGAGAATGTGGGTAATTTGGTGTGTCCTGCAAGTTATGATTTGGGAGCAAATATGAATATTGTTTTGCTTTCTACTTCAGAGGGTGATGACAAGGTCTTGAAATATCCTACAATCTTTTTGTGTGCAGATGCAGTGGTGATTTCTAAGAGTGATTTAATAGAGGTTTTTGAATTTCAAATTTCACGAGTTAAAGAGGATTTAGAAAAGCTTAAAAAAGAGATTCCTTTGTTTTTAATCTCAAAAAATAACTCTGATTCTATAAGAGAATTTTGTGAATTTTTAAAATCAAGTAAGGAGAAAAACTATGTGTCTAGCCATACCTTCTAAAGTGATTGCTATTAATTTAGATACTAACACTGCTACATTAGACACACTTGGGGTAACTCGTGAAGCGAGTTTGGATTTGATGAATGAAGAAGTGAATGTTGGGGATTATGTGCTTTTGCATATTGGCTATGTGATGGGAAAAATTGATGAAGAACAAGCCAAGCTCTCGCTAGAGACTTATGAAGAAATTATTAAGTCTATTGAGGAAGAAGAGAAAGAATTGCAAAACGCAAATGCCAGGAGAGATTAATGTAAGGTTATTTAAGGGAATAATCCCTTAAATTTAAGCTTTAGGTCCAATCATTTTGCTAGGATCAACATATTGATTAAAATCTTCTTCGCTAACTAATCCTAATTCCTTAGCACTTTCTTTGAGTGAGATTCCTTTTTTGTGTGCGTTTTTGGCTACTTTAGCAGCATTTTCATATCCGATGTGTGGATTTAAGGCAGTTACTAACATTAATGAATTGTGTAAATTATAATCAATTTTTTCTTTATTAGCAGCGATTCCAATGGCACAATGGAGATTAAAAGAAAGGATTGAATCGGCAAGTAAATCAAGACTTTGAAGGAAATTATAGATAATAACAGGCTTAAAGACATTGAGTTCAAAATTACCTTGACTTGCTGCAAAACCAATGGCTGTATCATTGCCCATAACTTGCACAGCTACCATTGTAATAGCTTCACATTGAGTGGGATTGACTTTACCAGGCATTATAGAGCTTCCAGGTTCATTTTCTGGGATATTGATTTCTCCAAGACCGCATCTAGGACCACTTGAAAGCCAGCGAATGTCGTTTGCAATTTTCATTAAATTAGCAGCTAGACCTTTCATTGCGCCATGAGTGAAGTTAATTGCATCGTGGCTTGTTAGGGCGTGAAATTTGTTGGGACTAGAGATGAATTTTGTGCCCAATAATTGACTTAATTCTTCGCTTACCATTTCGCTTAATTGCGGATGTGCATTAAGTCCTGTTCCTACGGCTGTTCCACCGATAGCTAATTCTCTTAAACTGGGCAAAGAAGAAAGGATTTGAGTTTTAGAATGCTCTAGCATAGAGAGATAACCACTAAATTCTTGACCTAAAGTGAGTGGAGTTGCATCTTGTAAATGTGTTCTACCAATTTTAATAATCTCTTTAAAATCTTCCACTTTTTGTTTAAATGTGTTTATAAGTGTATCAATTGCGGGAATCAATTTTTTCTCTACTTGCGTAACAGCAACTATGCTCATTGCAGTTGGAAAAGTATCATTAGAACTTTGAGACATATTAACATGATCATTTGGGTGGATAAGTTTTTCTTTTCTGAAATCACCCCCTAAAATTTCTGTGGCACGATTTGCTATGACTTCATTAAGATTCATGTTGCTTTGTGTGCCAGAGCCAGTTTGCCAAATTGCTAGTGGGAAATTATCATCAAATTTACCCGCAATAATTTCATCACACGCTTGAGCGATGGCATTTTTTTTGTCTTCTGGCATTTTTTTTAGTTTGCAATTGACAATTGCAAGGGATTTTTTAAGGTGAGCAAAAGCATAAATAAGCTCTTTTGGCATTTTTTCAATCCCAATTTTAAAGTTTTCAAAACTTCGTTGTGTTTGTGCGCCCCAATATTTATCATTAGGAACTTTAACTTCGCCCATTGTGTCATGTTCGCTTCTATAATCCATATTAAACTCCAAAAATTAAAATAATGCTAATATTAAATCCAAAAAAACTATAAAATTTGCTTAGAATTTTTGTTAAAAATTATTTAACCTAAATTTAAGTTTGATTCTTAAGTGTGAATTAAAACTATTTTAATTAAATATTAGTTAGAATCCACAAGTCCAAGCGTATTTGGCGCATTTGGTAGTGGTATCTTTAAGATTTTTTTTAAGGGTGCAAAGTATTTTATTTTAAGGAGAAGTGTTAATGTTTGATGGGAAATGTAAAGCGGAATTGCAAAAGGCATTGGAGGAAAATAAGCTTTTGAGAGCTGAAATTCAAAAGTTGAAAGAGGAAAATAGAAATTTGCAAGAGCAAATTGAAGCAAACTCCAAAAATGAAGAACATAACGATAGTGATATTGAAATTTTTAAAGATATGACTTTGAGATTGGCAAAGAGTTGTAGCACAAATCTTAAAACTTTACAAGATGATTTTGCAAAATCTGTGGATTTACTTTATAGTGCTAAAGATTTTGCGACTGAGAATATTAAACATACAACTCAAACTCAAAGTGTTATGATTGAAGGGCTTTCAAATATGACAGCCAAACTTTCTGATTTTAATAATATGATTACACAAGTGCAAAATGATTTTACAGCTATCTCTAGTGTAATTTCCCTTATCACTGATATTTCTGATCAAACTAACCTTCTTGCCTTGAATGCAGCTATTGAAGCAGCAAGGGCAGGGGAACACGGCAGAGGTTTTGCGGTGGTTGCTGATGAGGTAAGAAAATTGGCAGAACGCACACAAAAAGCAACCAAAGAAATTGAGATGAATATTCAAGTGGTGCAACAAAACTTCTCAGAAGTGCAAACTTCTACCGATGAAATTATTAAAGAAATGGAAGTTTTGGGGACACAAAATGAAACTTTAGAAAAAATTCAAAGTTCAGCAGCTCAAATTAGTCAAGGAACACAACAAATTTTAACTACAACTTTTATAGGGCTTGTTAAGCTTGATCACTTACTCTTTAAGATTAATGGTTACAGTGCTGTCTTTACTGAAGATATGGAGGTTAAATTTGTTGGTCATCATGATTGTCGTTTGGGTAAATGGTATGATAGCGGAAATGGTAAAGAATATTATTCTACATTACCTAGTTATCCACTTCTTGAAGCACCACATCAAGGTGTTCATGACAATATCATTGCGGGTTATGAAGTTATGAAAAGCCATGGTGGAACCAAAAATTGCATGGAAGAAATTAGTAAATATTTCAAACAGGCAGAAATTGAAAGTAACAATGTAATCAAATACCTTGATAATCTTGCTGCAGAAAAGAGTGCAACTCTCTAATTTGGATTAATCTTTAAATCTCTCGATTAAAGAGAGATTTAAAATTAGACTTCAAAAAATTCTCGATACCATTTTACAAAGTTTTTAATTCCTGTTTGAATGGAAGTGTTAGGTTTGTAGTTTAGCTCACTAACTAAGTCATCGACATTAGCATAAGTCGCAGGGACATCCCCGGCTTGTAGAGGGAGCATATTTTTCTTAGCAACTTTGCCAACTTCTTTTTCAATAGCTTCAATAAAATCCATCAGTTTAACGGGATTGTTATTGCCAATATTATAGATTTTATAAGGTGCTTTTGAGCTGTGTGGATCTGGATTCTTGCCATTCCATTGTGGATTTGGCGTAGGGACATTATCAATCACTCTTACAACACCCTCTACAATGTCATCAATATAAGTAAAATCTCTTAGCATTTCTCCGTGATTAAAAACATCAATGGGTTTATCTTCTAAAATGGCTTTGGTAAAGAGAAATAATGCCATATCAGGACGCCCCCAAGGACCATAAACGGTGAAAAATCGTAATCCAGTTGTAGGAAGATTGAAAAGGTAAGAGTAAGTGTGAGCCATTAGCTCATTACTTTTTTTACTTGCTGCATAAAGACTAATAGGATGATCTACATTATCGCTTGTGCTAAAAGGCATTGATTCATTAAGCCCATACACCGAAGAGCTTGAAGCATAGGCTAAATGTTTAATGTTATGATGTCTGCAAGCTTCTAAAATATTTACAAAGCCTACAATATTGCTATCAATATAGGCATATGGATTAACCAAAGAATACCGCACCCCAGCTTGTGCAGCAAGATTACAAACTTTATCAAACTTTTCTTTTTCAAAGAGCGAAAAAAGTTTCTCTTTATCTTCTAATTTGAGGTTGATAAAGCGATAATTGGGATATTTCTCACTTTGAATAAGAGTATTGTATGCAATTTTTTCTTGTAAAATTCCGGCATTTTGTAGTCTGCCATATTTGATTTTTATATCATAATAATCATTAATGCAGTCAAGCCCAATGACTTCATCTCCTCTTTGAATAAGCTTCAATGCAAGAAATGAACCAATAAATCCTGCCGTTCCTGTAACTAAGATTTTCATTTTTGCCCTTGATTTTTGATTTTATAATATTGTTCTAGGAAAATTTGATTGGCAAAACCATTAAACTTGCGTCGCCCAATTTTTTCAAGGCTTAACTCAATAGCATTAATAACCCAAGAAATTTCACTTAAAGGCACCATTCCCATATGATTGATTCTAAAGATTTTACCCTTTAGATGATCTTGTCCTCCAGCTATATTAACAGAAAATTCATTTTTAAGAATCTTTCTAATCTCATCACTTTGTTCATCGGCAATTGTAGTCATTGCAAGGGCGGGTATTGTAGGATAGATTCTTAAATTAATTCCCTCTAATGCTGTATCGCAAGCTAGAGATCTTGCTTTGGTGTCTTTATAAATATTTTCAAAGCCGATTCTTTTTGCCTCTTGTAAAAACGCACAAAGTCCTATGATGATGGTTGTTGGTGCTGTCCAAGCAGTAGTATTTTTTATTTGATTTTTAAGTTCAGTTTTAAGATTGAAATAGAATCCCACATTGCGTCTTTCTATTTTTTCAATAGCCTTTTGACTAAGTCCTATAATACTCATACCAGGAGGAAGCATAAAAGCCTTTTGCGAACCACCGATGAGTGCATCAACACAACTAACATCAAGAGGTTCTACTCCCATAGCCGTGATTCCATCAACAATAACCATAATTTCAGGATTAAAGTCTTTAATGGCTTTGGCAATAATTTCATAAGAATGTCTTAAGCCACCTGCACTCTCACACACTTGGATACAAAAAGCATCAATTTCAGGATTATTGTTTAAGGCTTCCATTACCGAATCTAGACTTGCAGGAATATCCCATGGATTTTTGATTTCAATACAAGGGATTCCAAAGCTATTGGCGATTTTTCCAAATCTTTCTCCAAATTTTCCACTATTAATGCTAAGAAGTTTGTTTTCACAAAGCGAGGTTACACACGCTTCCATTGCTCCACTTCCAGAGCTTGCAAGCATTAAAACTTCTTGTGTTTTTAGCATTTCTTTAAGAAGATTTCTTGTGGTAGCAAAAATTTCTTCAAATTCTTGTGTGCGATGATGAATAGTTGGAGCACTCATTGCAAGACGCACAAATTCAGGGGTAGGAGTAGGTCCTGGAGTAAAAAGTAACATGTTTTATATCCTTTAGAAATATAGAGTATAAAGTGCAAAATTATACCAATAAAATTTAAAGGGAGTTTTAAAGGAATTAATATAGAAATTTGAAATTTATATTAGAGTTTAAAAATGCTGTGAAGTAGAAAATTAAGCAAAAATATCATAAAATTGTAATACTTCAAATAAAATAATCACAAAACTTTATGTTTTTAAAGAATATTTTAAAGTAAGGCTTTTTACAATAAGAGCTTTTAAAAATATTTTGGGAGTTGTTCAAATGAAAAAGATTTTTTTATCAATGGCTTTAGCAAGTAGTTTTATGTTTGCAGAAGAAGTTAAAATTGGTGTTGTGTTGCCTGTTAGTGGTGCTGTTGGTGGTTTTGGTGAGCTTGGTAAGCGTGGGATTGATCTTGCTTATAAAGCACAAAATAAAACAAAAAATGGAGATCCTATTAAGATTGTTTTTGTGGATAATAAAAGCGATAAGATTGAATCGGCTAATGCTATGCAAAAGCTAGTTTCTAGTGATAAGGTTAGTGTTGTTATTGGTCCTATGATTTCAACTAATGCACTTGCTATGACAAAGATTGCCGATGATAATCAAACCCCACTTATTGCACCAGTTGCAACTAATGATAGAGTAACAAAGGGTAAAAAATTTGTTTCAAGAATCTCTTTTGCAGATAGTTTCCAAGGGATTATAGCGGCAAATTTAGCTTTTAAAGATTTAGGAGCCAAGAAAGCTGCAATATTATTTGATAATAGCAGTGATTATTCTATAGGGCTAACAAAGTCTTTTAGGAATCAGTTTAAAAAGCTAGGCGGACAAATTGCAATTGAAACAAATGCGCAAGCAGGAACTAAAGACTTTAAAGCGCAACTCTCAAGCATTAAAGCGGCTAATCCTGATGTTTTATATTTGCCAATTTATTACAATGAAGGTGCTTTGATTGCTTTACAAGCCAAACAGCTTGGAATCTCAATCCCTACAATTGGTGGTGATGGATTAGTTTCTAATCAAATCTTTTTTGATGTAGCAAAAGAAGCGGGTGAAGGTTATATGGTAACTGATTATTATTCTACAAGTTCTAAGCAAACACCCAAAGGTGAGGCGTTTATCAAAGAATATGAAGCCACTTATAATGAACCTGTAAGCACTTTTAGTGCTATGCTTGCAGATGCTTATGGAATAGCAGTGGCTGCTATTGAAGAATGTGGGGCTCAAGATCGGGTATGTATTAATGATAAGATTCGCAATGTAAAAGATTATGAAGGAATTAGTGGTAAATTTTCACTTCAAAATGGTGAGGCAATCCGTAGCGCTGTTATTAATCAAGTTCAAAATGGTAAATTAGTTTATAAAACAACAATTGAACCATAAGGTAATATTTTGGATATTTTGACTTTTATACAACAATGTATTAATGGATTGAGTCTTGGGAGTATGTATGCACTTATAGCCATTGGTTATACAATGGTTTATGGGTGTTTGCGTTTGATTAACTTTGCTCATGCTGATATTATTATGGTTGGAGCATTTTTGAGTTTTTTTGCAGTAAGCTCCCTTGGGCTCCCTTTTTATGCTTCAGTTATTTTTGCAGTTTTAGCCTGTATGCTTTTGGGAGTGGGGATTGATAGAATAGCTTATCTTCCCTTGCGCTCTGCGCCTAGAATCTCCATGTTGATTACCGCAATTGGCGTTAGTTTCTTTTTGGAAAATATTTTTAATGTTTTGTTTGGTTCAACTCCGCGTTTTTTTAGCTCTCCAGAATTTTTTACAAAAACTTTTAGTTTTTCTAATATTAGCATCACTTATATTACAATAATTGTTCCTATAGTAACCTTGTTTTTATTGGTAGTGTTGTTGCAGTTTTTGTATCGAACAAAGCAAGGAATGGCTATTAGAGCCACCGCATTTGACATTAATACAGTGCGATTAATGGGTATTAATGTAAATAATATCATTGGACTTGTTTTTGTTATTGGGAGTGCTTTAGCAGGGATTGGCGGAATCTTTTATGCCATTTCTTATCCCACTATTGATCCATTAATGGGAGTTATGATTGGTTTAAAAGCTTTTGCTGCAGCGGTTTTAGGTGGAATTGGAAGTGTGGGTGGTGCAGTGCTTGGTGGATTTATTTTGGGCTTTACTGAAGTAATGGCAGTGGCTGTATTCCCAGAGCTTGGAGGATATAAAGATGCTTTTGCATTTTTATTTTTGATTCTTGTTTTGCTTTTCCGTCCGGTTGGAATCATGGGCGATTGGCGTTTAGAAAAAAGTCGTTTTTAATAGGGGATTTAAGATAATGAACAAATGGCAGAAATTTTATGATTCAAACCCTGTAAGTGCGACTTTAGGTGGGCATTTTTTACTTTATGTTAGTGTGATTGTAGTTCTGTTTTTAGCACAATGCTTTTTAAATGATTATGTCTTAAGAATTTTTAATAACATTTTGATTTTTATTATCCTTGCTGTGAGTTATAACTTGATTAATGGTGTAACAGGGCAGCTTTCTTTGGAGCCTAATGGATTTGTGGCAATTGGGGCTTACATTACAGCTTTAATGCTTTTAAGCGAAGATTCAAAGCTTGGAATGTTTGATTTAGCCGATCCACATCCTTTTGTTCTAAGCATGAATAGTGAATTACTTCCTGCTTTGCTTTGTAGTGGATTAGTGGCGGCTTTTATTGCTGTTTTGTTGGCTTTTCCTGTCTTTAGAGTAAGAGGTGATTATTTGGCTATTGTAACTTTGGGTTTTGGTTTTATTATTAAAATTTTAGCAATTAATAATCCTGAATGGACAAATGGCGCAATTGGGTTAAATGAGATTCCAAATAATGCTGATTCTGTGGTGGGTGGATTGCGAAGTTTAATGCAAGGCTGGATAGATTCTCCAAATATTCCTGAATTCCTTAAAGAGTCTTTGGCTTTTGTCTATAAACATTCTTTTGAAAATGGTGCGGACATTACCGTGCTTTTTTGGAGTGGTATTTTAGCAGTAGCAGCAGTTATTTTGATTTTGCAAGTTGTGTCTTCTAAGTATGGCAGAGCGATGAAAGCAGTCAGAGATGATGAAGATGCTGCTATTGCCATGGGTGTTAATACTTTTAAAATCAAAACTTTTGCCTTTTCTACAAGTGCGTTTTTAGAAGGGGTTGGAGGTGGATTAATGGCAGCTTTATTGACCACCATCGATCCTAAAATTTTTGGTTTTGAGCTAACTTTTCAGCTTTTAATTATCATTGTGCTTGGTGGGCTTGGTAGCACAAGTGGTGCGATTTTGGGTGCCATTTTGGTTATTGGTGGAGGAGAGTGGCTTAGATTTTTAGATCAACCTTTGGTGTTTTTTGGGACAGATTTTGGAACCTATCCTGGTTTAAGAATGGTATTTTTCTCTTTGATTTTACTTGTTATTATGCTTTTTGCAAGAGAAGGAATCATGGGTAAAAAGGAAATATGGGATTTGAAACCTAGATTTTTTGGAATCTTTGGCAGGAGAGCGTGATGGCATTACTAGAGTTAGAGAATGTAAGTATTGCTTTTGGTGGATTAAAGGCGATTGATAATGTAAGTTTTAAAGTAAAAGAAGATACGATTTTTGGATTAATTGGTCCAAATGGTGCGGGTAAAACCACGATGTTTAATATTATTACTGCTAATTATAAGCCCACAAGTGGCAAAGTAACATTTTGTGGGCGAAATATTTCTAGATTTAAACCTAATACTATTGTTAATTTAGGTATAGCAAGAACTTTTCAAAATATACGACTTTTTACTTCAATGAGTGTGTTAGAGAATGTTATGATTGGATTACACAATGAAGCAAAATATAGTTTTTTTGAAGCAATGTTTAGAGTGGGTAGATATTTTAAAGAAGAAAAAAGAATCAAAAACAAAGCAATTGAGTTGCTAGAATATTTGGGACTTGGAGATAAGATTAATTTGCCTGCTAATTCTTTGAGTTATGGAAATAGTCGTAAGGTTGAAATTGCAAGAGCATTAGCCACTAATCCTAAAATGCTTTTGTTAGATGAACCTGCAGCAGGTATGAATCCAAAAGAAACTGAAGAATTATGTGAGTTAATTTTGAAAATGAAAAAAGACTTTAATTTAAGTGTGTTGTTAATTGAGCATGATATGCCTTTTGTAAATAAGCTTTGTTCTGAAGTATTGGTTTTAGATTATGGTAAAAAGCTCTTTAGTGGAACACCCCAAGAAGCAATTAATGATAAGCAGGTTATTACTGCATATTTAGGGGATTATTATGCTAAAAATTGAAAATCTAGAAGTCTATTATGGCTTAATTGTCGGATTAAAAGGGATTAATTTTCATATTGAAGAGCACGAGATTATTACGCTTATTGGAAGCAATGGTGCAGGAAAAACTTCAACTCTCAATGGAATTGTCCATAGTGTTAAAACCAAGGGAAAAGTTTATTTTTTTGGAGCGGATATTTCAAATATTCCTACTCATAAAATTATTCAGCGAGGAATCGCGCTTGTCCCAGAAGGAAGACATATTTTTGTAAATCTTAGTGTGGATGAGAATTTGAGAATGGGCGCTTATAATAATGATGAAAATTTTTTAGCAATGAAAGAAAAAATGTATTCTCTTTTTCCTCGCTTAAAAGAGCGTTATAAACAAATGGCAGGCACAATGAGTGGTGGAGAGCAACAAATGCTTGCTATTGCTAGAGCGTTAATGAGTGAGCCAAAGCTTTTGATGCTTGATGAGCCAAGCCTTGGATTAGCACCTAAAGTAGTGGGAGAACTCTTTGAGATTATTAGTAATTTAAGGGAGAATGGCATTACGATTTTATTAGTAGAGCAAAATGCCTTTGCAGCTTTGAGAGTGGCAAATAGGGCTTATGTTCTTGAAAATGGTAGAATTACAATGGATGGTGATGCAAAAGATATTTTGCAAAACCCAGAAATTAAAAAACTTTATTTGGGTGGATAATTAGAGAATTTTAATAGAAACGCTAATTTTTAATTAAATAAAACTTAATTTAAGTGAAAATTAATATTTTTTGATTATAATTCCAAGCTTTAATCAATGAATTTTATATAAAGGTAACGCAATGAATATTACCAAAATGGCAAAAGCCAATGAAATCAAACGCGAGTGGATTGTGCTTGATGCAGAGGGAAAAACTTTTGGACGCCTTATTACAGAGGTTGCAACATTATTGAGAGGAAAGCATAAGCCTTGCTATACTCCAAATGTAGATTGTGGCGATTTTGTCGTTGTTATTAATGCACCTAAGGCAAAATTTAGTGGTATGAAGCTAGATGATAAAGAATATTTTACACATTCTGGTTATTTTGGAAGCACAAAATCCAAGACACTTAAAGAAATGCTAGAGAAACACCCAGAAAAACTTTATAAATTAGCAGTTCGCGGTATGCTTCCTAAGACAAAGTTGGGTCGGGCAATGATTAAGAAGCTTAAAGTTTATTGTGATGCAAATCACCCTCACACTGCACAAGTATCAAAGTAAGGATAGAAAATGGCAAAGATTTATGCAACAGGAAAAAGAAAAACAGCAATTGCTAAAGTATGGCTAACTACAGGAAGTGGAAAGCTTAGCATTAATGGTATGAGCTTGAATGATTGGTTAGGTGGTCATGAGGCTATTAAAATGAAAGTAATGCAGCCATTGCTTCTTACCAAGCAAGAAAAGAGTGTGGATATTGTTGCTACTGCAATGGGAAGTGGTTATTCTGCACAAGCAGAAGCATTGCGACATGGGATTTCAAAAGCATTAGCTGCTTATGATACAAATTTTCGCGCTATTCTTAAGCCAAAAGGTCTGCTTACGAGAGATTCAAGAGTTGTTGAGCGCAAAAAATATGGTAAAAGAAAAGCAAGAAGAAGTCCTCAATTCTCAAAAAGATAATCAATTTCCAAGCTTTGGCTTGGATTTTATCGCTCCTATTCTTAGAAATTTGAAAAATCACCTTTTTACTAGATTAATCTCTCACTCATTTTTCTGGCATTTTATTTTACTTTTTATCATTTTTTTATTGCCACTTTTATTTCACTATTTTGATTATTCGATACTTTCAAAAGATTCTCAAAATTTTTTTGAAAATACCTTAATACTTACTTCCTATGATTCTTATTTTTATGCCAAAGGGGTAAAAGAATTTTTAGAAACTTTTAATTTGAGTTTGCCTTATTTATCTATTTTAGGCGGAATATTGACAAAAATTTTTGGACTTGAAAATACGCTAGTATGGAGCAGTGTTATTTTGAGTGCTAGTTTTGGTGTGGTGCTGTATTTTCTGATTTTTGCAGTTTTGGAATATTTGGGGATTCTTACCAAAAAAACTAATCAAATTTTTGCTTTTTTGGGTGCAATTCTTGGAGTATTATCACCACATTTTTATCAACGCAATGGCGCTGGATATTTTGATACAGATATGCTAATACTCTCTTTGCCACTTTTAGCGGTCATTTGTCTCTGGCAATATCTTGTTAAAAGGCAGTTTTATTTTTTGGTTTTTTTTAGTCTTGCTACATTTTTATCAGTTGGTTGGCATAATGGAATCCAAAATCTTTTATTGGTTGGATTCTTATTGTATGTGGGTTATGAGCTTTTTAACATTCTTTTTTTTAAACAAGCTAAAAGTCCGATTTTAGTTATTTCTAGTCTTTTTTTGATTGTTTTAAGCCCCTCTCCTTATAGTTTTTTTGTTTTATTATTAGCATTAATTGCTCTTTATTTCGAGAGATTAAAAATATCTTTGGTTGTTTTTTGTCTTGCTTGTGGTTATGCGTATTTTTTCGGGCTTTTTAATCCGATGATTGCGCAGCTAAAGGCTTATTTGTTTGGTGAGATTCAATATTCTAAAGCTTTTATTTATGCCTCTGTGGTGGAGAGTATTTTAGAGACAAGCAAAGCAAATTTTGCAATTTTAATGCAAAGAAGTGGGGGAGTTGGGTTATTTTTTTTGGGATTAATTGGATTTGTTGGGTTTGGATTTTATTACTCGCTTGTGAGAAAAAATTTTATTTATTTGTGTATTTTTTTATTTCCTTTTTTATTGTTGGGCTTTGCTACTTTAAAGCTTGGTGTGCGGTTTAGCTTTTTTTTATCACCCATTTTGGCTTTGGGGTGCGTGTTGTTGGTTGTTGGATTTTTGGGGATTATTCAGAGATTTTTAAAAATCATCTTGCTTGTTTTTGCTGGAATAGTAGCTATGTGGATTGCAAATTTGGAATATGAGATTCCAAAGCCTATTTTAAAAGCCCAAGAAATTGAAGCTTTTAAGGCATTGCCTTTTGGTTTAAATGATATTGTTTTTGTGTGGTGGGATTATGGCTATGCGTTAGAGTATTTTACGCAGGCGCAAACATTGCTTCATGGTGGGCGTCATTCTGGGATTGTGAATTATCCAATCGCAGAAATTTTACTTAATCATTCAGAAATTTTAGGCAAGAATCTCTCTTTGCTTTTAGCGCAAAAAATGCAAGAGATTCCAAAAAGTCAGTGGAATCGGATTTTTGAAATCATTTTAAAACAAGAAAAAGAGACACCACAGGCTTTCTTGGGGAAATTGGCTTTGAATGATTTTAGGATTAATTACTATTTTAAAGGGGAAGTTTATTGGATTTTACCTAAGCGAATGTTGTTTTTAGCGGCAAATATTAATGGTTTTAGAAATGTAGATTTAGAAAGCGGAAAAAGAATCAAAGAAGGGGTTTTTTTATATGAAAAAACAAATTCAAAAACAAAAGAAGAATATGTGTTGTTTAAAGATTTTTATTTAAAAAAGATTCAAAATGGCACTTTAGATGCCAAGCTTATTTTTAAAAATATACAATTTGTTATGGATTTTGATTATTTAAAAAGTAATTTGATACAATGGTTGGTTTTTAGAAATAATCCTATGATGAATTTAGTCTTTGAAAATGAGAGTATTTTAGTCTATCAAATACCAAAGGAATAAAATGTGTGGAATCGCTGGAAGCCTTAATATGCCTAAGATGACTTTAGATAAAGTTTATTCTTTAATGTCTCATAGAGGACCCAATGCAAAAGGGATATTAGAGGAGATGACAAAGGGTGGATTTTTGCAGTTTTTTCACGCAAGACTAAGCATTCAAGATTTAAGCAAAGAATCTAATCAACCTATGAATTTAGAGCATTTGAGTATTGTTTTTAATGGAGAGATTTATAATCATATGGAGTTAAGAAGAGAGCTTTCTTGCACTTTTAAAACTCATAGTGATACCGAGACAATTTTGGCTTTGTATTTGCATTATGGTATTGATTTTTTGGATAAATTAGATGGAATGTTTGCATTTGTAATCTTTGATAGAAAAGAGCACAAGCTAGTTTTAGCGCGCGATAGAATGGGAAAAAAACCACTTTTTTACTATCAAAAAGCAGAATCATTTGGCTTTGCAAGTGAATTAAACACGCTAGTTGGAATAAAAAAAATGGAGATAGATAGAGATTCTTTAGCCTTTTTTTTGCAAAGTGGTTTTTTTTATCAAGATGGTGCGCCTTATAGAGATGTTTTTTCTTTGCCTAATGGACATTATGGAATTTATGATTTAGCAAATCATTATTTAAAGATTCAGAGTTATTTTGATTTAAAAGCAATTTATGAGCAACCCAAAAAAACAAATTTGCAAGAATCTTTGGAGGCTTGTGAAACGCTATTAAAACAAAGCATAAAAAATAGGCTTTTGTCTTCGGATTTGGAAGTGGGGGCATTTTTAAGTGGTGGGATTGATAGCTCATTGATTGTGGCTTTAGCTAGTGAGATAAATCCAAATTTGCGCACTTTTACCATTTCATTTGATGGTACTTATGATGAGAGTAGTTTAGCAGAAATGACAGCAAAGAGATACCACACTAATCACACAACTTTAAAGATTAGCACGGATTTGAAGCAAGATATTTTTAAGATTTTGCAAAATTATGGGCGACCTTTTGCTGATAGCTCAGCGATTCCTAGCTATTATGTTGCAAGGGAGGCAAAAAAATATTTAAGTGTGATTTTAAATGGTGATGGAGCAGATGAGCTTTTTGGGGGTTATCGGCGTTATATTGGGCATTTGCTTATTCCAAAAACTAAAGCTTTGGGTGGTACTTTGGGATTATTTCCCAAACCTAGAGAGAAAAAATCACTTTATAATTACTTTTATCGTCTTTTGCAAATGGCACGCCATTATCAAAAAGATTTTAAATCTTATTATTTGAGTGCAACAACAGATATTTTTGAAGGGTATTTTAGTTTTGAAACACACTTAAATGATTCTTTTAATCAAGATTTGGAATCGACTTTTTGCTCCAAAATTTCCCCACTCTCACAAATGCTTTTATTAGATTCACAATGTCTTTTATTAAGTGATTTACTACCTAAGATGGATATTGCCACAATGGCAAACTCGTTAGAGGGTCGCTCTCCTTTTCTTTCTAAAATACTAGTAGAATTTGCTCCTGCTTTAGATGATTCTCTAAAAATAAAAGGTAAAAAAACAAAATATCTTTTGCGGCTTTTAGCACAGAAATATTTAGATGCAGAAGTCTATAATGCTCCAAAAAGAGGCTTTGAAGTGCCTCTAAAACAATGGATTAATGGAGAATTAAAAGAAATTATTTTGCAGGTTTTACAAAAACCAAGCATTAGCGATCAATTTCTTTCTAAAGATGAGATAGATGAGATTTGCTTTGGCTCTAAAATCCCTAGTGAGAAGCGCGCTAAAATGCTGTGGAGTTTATTTTCGTTAGAAGTGTGGTATCAAAAATATTTAGAATATTAAGCTATTTTGCGAAGACTTGATTTTAATAAGTGATTAAACTTTTCTGTTTTTAAAGGCTTTTGGTTAGTGGGGGATTAAAATTATATTTTTTTATGTTAGAATCCTTAAAAAATAAAGGAGTTTTTAAATGAAAAAGATTTTATTTGCGGTGGATGACACAAAAGCTTGTCAAAAAGCAGCAGAATTTGTGGTGAATTTTTTTGGAGATAGGGAGGATTGTGCCATTACTATTATTCATGTCAAAACTCCCATTATGCTTTATGGCGAAGCTGCATTAGCTGCGTATGAGGATATTGAAAAAAAGGAAAATGAGGAAAGTGATCGCTTGTTGGAGGATTTTAGTGCGATTTTTACTAATAAAGGCGTTAATATTAAGCAAGAATTGCTAGAAGGTGAGGCAGTTTCAGAAGTGTTAAATTATGCCAAAGATTTTGATTTGCTAGTTATTGGTCAAAGTGAAGAGAGTTTTTGGAATAAAATTTTCTCTACTAATCAAAATGATCTTTCCCAAAAGTCTCCCATTTCAATTCTTATTGCAAAATAATTCCTAAATTACTACTAGTTTCCAAGAATCTTTGATTCTTGGCATATTTATCTCTTTTGTCTTTCTTATCTATTTTTTTTTTAATTTTTTTAATTTTGGGTGATTCTCTATTTTAAAAATAGTGTTACAAAAATATACAAATAATTAATTATGTTACTTATTGTAAATATTAATCTTATATTATTATTTAAAATTATTAAATTATTTTTATATTTTTGAGTTTTTTTGTAACATTTATATGAACTTTTTAGTAAAGGATATTAAATGGAACAAAAATATTTAGAATCGGTTCAAAAATATAAAAGCTTTGTAGCTTTTAGGAGTAAGGTTAGTTTAATATTGTCTTTAGCTATTTTGCTTTGTTATTATGTATTTTTGTTAAGTATTGGGATTTTTCCGGAAGTTTTGGGTTATCGTGTTGGTCCTAGTGCTATTACCCTAGGGATTATTCTTGGAATCTTTTTAATCGTGTTGTGTATTTTAGCAACAGGGCTTTATACTTTTTTTGCAAATTGGTATTTTGATAAAATGCAAAAAGAAACCTTAGAAGATTTAGAAAAAAGTGGGGCGTTAGAAGACTTGAAAAATGGGAAGATAAAGGAGTAAAAATGAAAAAAATTCTTGGAATCTTTTTGGGATTAATTAGTGCAGGTTTTGGAGCAGGATTTGATATGGAAAATGTTGTGGTATCAGAGTTTAACCCCATTGCAGTAACATTGTTTTTGATTTTTGTGTTAGCCACGCTTGGGATTACGTATTATTCTAACAAAAAAAGTCAAAGTGCTAGTGGCTTTTACACAGCTGGTGGTAATATTACAGGTATGCAAAATGGGACAGCAATTGCTGGAGATTTTATGAGTGCGGCTAGTTTTTTAGGGATTACAGCACTAGTTTTTACTAATGGATTTGATGGCTTAATTTATTCTATAGGATTTTTAGCGGGTTGGCCTATTATTCTTTTTTTAATAGCAGAAAAATTTAGAAATTTGGGTAAATTTACTTTTGCAGATATTACTGCCTATCGTTTAGAATCAAAACCAATTCGTATTATTTCAGCGGTTTCTGCTTTAAGTGTTATTGTTTTTTACCTTATTGCACAAATGGTTGGTGCGGGGCAGTTGATTCAGATTCTCTTTGGGCTTCCTTATGGGGCTGCAGTAATTATTGTAGGAATCTTGATGATTTGTTATGTTACTTTTGGTGGAATGCATGCTACAACTTGGGTTCAAATCATAAAAGCGATTTTATTGCTAGGCGGTGCTACTTTTATGGCAATTATGATTTTGTATCTTACTAAGTTTGATTTAAGTTATTATTTTAATCAAGCCATACAGAATCATTTGCAAGGGAAAAAAATAATGTTGCCTGGAGGATTCTTACCTGATAGTATTTCAGCTATTTCTTTGGGACTTGCCTTGATGTTTGGGACAGCTGGATTACCCCATATTTTGATGAGATTTTTCACAGTGAAAGATGCCAAAGAGGCTAGAAAATCTGTTTTTTATGCCACTGGTTTAATGGGATATTTTTATATTCTAACTTTCATTATTGGTTTTGGGGCAATTGCACTTTTGCTTGGTAATCCTCAATTTACCAATGTAGATGGTAGTTTTAATGGGATTACTAATATGGTTGCAATCACTCTAGCAAAAGTATTGGGTGGAGATATTTTTTATGGTTTCATTTCTGCAGTTGCTTTTGCGACGATTTTGGCTGTGGTAGCTGGGCTAGCTATTTCTGGAGCGGGAGCTATTAGTCATGATTTGTTTGTGAATGTTTGCAAAAATGGTGTGTGCGATCCTAAATTAGAAATGAAGGTAACTAAAATTTCAACAATTGGAATTGGAATTTTTGCAATTTTACTTGGAATTATCTTTGAAAAACAAAATGTTGCTTTCACGGTTGGACTTGCTTTTGCGATTGCAGCAAGTGTGAATTTTCCAATTTTACTTTTGAGTATTTATTGGAAGAATCTTACAACTAAGGGTGCATTTTGGGGGGGATTGATTGGATTAATTTCTGTTTTGGTGATGGTGATTTTAAGTCCTAGTATTTGGATTAAAAGCTTTGGGTTTAGTGAAGCGATTTTTCCTTATGATCATCCTGCGATTTTTTCAATGCCTATTACTTTTATTTTAATTTATATTATTTCCAAGCTTGATAATTCGCAAAGAGCTAAGATTGACAAAGAAGGATTTGCAGCACAAGATTTTAGAGCGCAAAGTGGAGTAGGGATTAGCGAGGCGGTTGCACATTAAGATTTGAGTGAGTTTTTCTATTAGCATCTATTATGATGAATAGAAAAACTCTACATAGAGCTTTATTGACTAATATTTTTTCTTATTAACATCTTCTAAAATATCATTAGCCAAGTGTGCAACATCTCGACTAATAAGGCTTACATCATTGGCAATTTGATTATTTTCTTGCGTGATGGTTTCTACTTCTTGAATAGAATGTGTAATATTTTCCATGGATTGAGCTTGAAGATGGATGATATTTCCAGCTTCATTGATAGATTGCACAAGTGTATTGGTGTATGATTCGATTTCATTGAGAGATTTGCTTGTTCGTTCTGCAAGTTTTCTGACTTCATCAGCTACAACTGCAAATCCCCTTCCATGTTCTCCAGCTCTTGCAGCTTCAATAGCGGCATTGAGAGCTAGGAGATTAGTTTGATCAGCAATATCTTGAATAATTTTTAAGATATTTTTAATTTCTTCGCTTTGTCTTGTAACTTCCTTTATTGTTTGATTGCTTTCTTGTATGTTTTCAGCAACTTCTGTAATTGTGATAACACTATTTTGAAGGGCATTAGTTTGGGTATTTGATTTTTGCACAAGTGTATTTAGCAAATTCATTAAATCGTTGCTTTTAACTTGCAGAGTTTTTGAACATTGGAAGCTGAAATTTAGCATTTTAGAGACTTCTTCGCCTAGATTGTTGGTGATAATTTCTACCTCACCCTTAGGATCTTGTATCCTTTGGGTAAAATCCAGAGAAGAAAAAGATTGATGCACTTTTGCAATATCTGTCAAATTAGAACCAATGCTATTTTGCAGAGAATCAAGCATAGAGTTAAAAACTTCTTTAAGTTCTATAAGGCGTGGATTATTTGGAATTTGATTGACGCGCTTAGTTAAGTCCCCTTGCTTGATATTATTGGAAGCTTGCACAAAGTCATGAATAGTATTTCGATCTTGCTCTAGTCCAAGTTTAATGTTTTGAGCATTGGAGTTAATCATCATTCCCATAACCCCTAATTCATCTTTACTTTTAAGAGAAATATTATGGAAGTTATCTTTCTTATTATTTAGATAATCAAAGAAATCTTGTAAGCCATATTTAATGAGATTAATGCGTGTGTAGATGAGTTGGCTTACTCCAAACATTATTATACAAATAAATAAAAGCACTAAAAGTGAAACTATAGAAGTAAAGTTTCGATTTGTTTTTGCAGTATGCAACATTTCTTCTAAAGGGATATTGGCAAATACCGCCCAATGTGTGCCATTTTTTAAAGTAAGTGGTTCCATAATAGTGATGATTGGAGCATTTGTATTTGGGCTAATTCTATCAAAAACAATTTCTTTGCCTTTAAGAACTTCTTTAAGATTCTCCGTTGCACTCTTATCGATACTTTCCATAGATCTTCCAAAAACATGGAAAAATTTATGATGTAGAATTGTGCTCTGGTGGGAAAGTAGCACGATAAAACCACTTTCTAAGATTTTAACTTGCTTAATAGTAGTGCCAAGTTTTTTCAAATCAAAAGAAATTCCACTAAAACCTATAATTTCATTGTTGTAGTGAATGGGTGTGAAGACATAGACGGGAGCATATATTGGTGTTTTATCTGGACTATCTTTTGATTTTAGAGTTTGTTTGGGGATAAATAAAACAGAATCTTTAGTGTCTTTAAAAAGTGAATAGACTTCATTAGCTTTAAATTGTAGATTTTCATTGCCACGACTAGCGGTATAGCTTTGGTCATTGCCTAGCCATACAAAAGCAGATTTATAATAAGGATTTTTTTGAATACTATCTTGTAGAAATTGTTGTAAAAAATCAAGATTACTAAGATTTCTTTGTGCAAGCAAAGCAATATTTAAAGAAGAATCAAAGGCGAGGTTAATTTCTGATTCAATACTTTGTGCATAAGTTTTTAGAACAGCTTGTGTGTATTTGGTAGTGGTTTGTTTAGCAAAATCAAAGTTTTGATTTCCTACAAAAAAAACAATAATTGATAATCCAATAACCGCAGCAGTAAAACTTACAAAAATAATCTTAACTTTAAGACTAAAATCATCAAGTTTTTGAAAAAAAGAAGGCATTACGAATTCTCCATTAGATTGAAAATTTAAAAAATTTGGATAAATATTATAGCATAGACAAAAAAATACTCATGTGATTTTGTCTCATTTATTTAAAGTAAATTGGAATATACTTCCATAATTTTTTTAAAAAGGTTAATTATGGAAGAAAATAAAGAAAGTATGGAAGAAGATTATTGGTTAGTTCATTTTCCTATTATGTTCTTTGCTTCGGTGATGGGTGTTGGTGGTTTGTCTTTAGTGGTTAATAAAAGCATTGATATTTTTGAGTTACATGAATCTTTAGGATGGCTATCTGTGATTTGTGTTGCTATCAGTGTGGCTTTGTTAGTGGCAATAGTTGGCTTGTATGGATTGAAAATAATCAAATACCCAAAAGCTTTTCTTAAAGAATTAAAGCATCCTGTTAGAATTAATTTTTTTGCAGCAGTTTCAGTGTCGATTTTGATTGTTTTGATGTTGGTTTTGCCTTATATTGGAGATGGATTTGCTTTGGTGTTGTTTTGGATTGGAGCCTTATTACAGCTTATTTTTAGTCTTTATGTAGTGAAATATTGGTTTGTTAATGAAATGAAACAAAAAATGGCAAGTCCTGCGTGGTTTATTCCTATTGTGGGGAATCTTATCGTTCCTTTAGCGGGAATGAAGTTGAATATAGCCTTGGGAGATGTGATTGTAAGTTATGAAGTTTTGATTTTTTATTTTGGAATGGGAACTTTTTTTTGGATTCTTTTAGGAGCTGGTTTGCTTTTTAGGCTTATTTTTGGAGAAAATCTTCCTCAAAAATTTCTTCCTACACTCTTTATTTTTATCGCACCCCCTAGTATTTTTGGGCTTGATGTTTTACTAATGTTTAATGATTTTATATCAATGGGAAGTTCGTATGTGATTGCTAGTGCTAGTTTTAGTGTGGCTTTATTTTTTATTTTTTTGATGGCAAGTATTTTTAATGTATTTTTAAATATAAAATTTGCGCTTTCGTGGTGGGCTTTTACTTTCCCAATTGCTGCTTTTACTCTTTGCTCATTGGAACTTTATATTGCAAGTTATTCTCCTATTTATAAGGTGTTTGGAATTTTGGGAGGAGTGTTGTGTGCAGTGATTGTGTTTGTTGTAGGTTTTAGGACATTGATTGCTATTAAAAATCGAGAAATTTGCGTCATAGAAGAGTGAGTTGATTTTGTTGAATTAAGCCCTTAATTAAACTCAATGGGATCAATGTCAATTTCGCAAGGAATATTTTTGATTTTTAAGAGTGTTTGGTGTAGGGCTTTTGCTTCTTTAGAACGTAATAAAATGACATAACGCCATTTATTGGCAATTTTTTCAATAGGTGCTATTCCATATCCAACAATTTCGACTTCATTTGTTTGATTTTGTTTAAGGACTGCTAGAATCTCATCTGTAATAGCCACTGCAGCTTCTTGCTTTTTGTGTGAAATTTTAATGAGGGCTAAACGCATAAAAGGGGGATAGAGATGCTCTCTAAAAGTTAATTCTTCTTGCAAAAATATTTCATAATCATTGAGATAATTTCTGAAAAAATCTTCTTGAAGGGTTTGAATGATTACTTTTCCATTTTCCTTGCGACCACTTCTGCCTGATAATTGAAACATTAAAGCCAAAGCTTTTTCCCTAGAGCGATAATCACTCCCCTTTAAAATATAATCAAGTCCTAGTGCTACACTTAAGGAAACATTATGATAATCATGTCCTTTGGAGAGCATTTGTGTGCCAACAAGAATGTCAATTTTGTGATGATTGAATTTTTTTAAAGTCTCTTTAAGTTTTCTTTGTGTGGTGATAGAATCTCTGTCAAAACAAGCAATATTGGCATTGGGGATTTCTTTTGAGAGATGATTGGCAAATTCTTGCGTTCCAATCCTTAAAGAGCTTAAAGCACCACCACAAATGGGACAAGATTCTGGAATAGAGCTTGTATGGTGACAATAATGACATTTTAGAGAAGAATCTTTGCTGTGCAAACTCATAGAAACACTACAATTTGGGCATTGTATATTATTTCCGCAAGTATTGCAAAGGAGATGTTTGAAATTTGCCCTTGTGGGTAAAAAAACAATAGATTGTTTATGAGCTTGGAGATTTTCTTTGAGATTTTGCAAGATAAGGGGGTGTAATTCATTGCTGTTAGGGAAAAAGAGAAATTCTTTTTTACTTTGATAGTAAGTGCCTTTTAGCCTAAAAATGCTTTTGTTTTGTTTGAATTTATAATAGGTGCTAGCAAGTGGTGTAGCGCTACCAAGGAGAATTTTGATATTAGTTTTTTTGGCTAGATAAAGGGCAACATCTCGAGTATGGTAGCGTGGAGATGAGGAAGATTTATAGGCATCATCGTGCTCCTCATCAATAATAATTAGCCCTAAATGATCTAAGGGGAGAAAGAGACTAGATCTTGCTCCTGCTAAGATTCTAATTTCTCCATTGCGTAGCCTTTTTAGGATTTCTTTTCGTTTTTTGCTACTTAGCTTAGAATGCCAAAAGGCTAAAATATCTCCAAAAACTGCATAAAGACGCTTTTCCATTTGAGGAGTTAAGGAGATTTCTGGCATTAATAAAAGTGCATTTTTGGATTGCTTGAGAGTTTGATTAAGGAGGTGGATATAAATTTCTGTTTTTCCACTTCCTGTATCTCCAAAGAGTAGGGAACTTTGATGGGAATTGATAAAGTTTAGTGCTTGGATTTGTTTGGGGCTTAAATTTGGTAGAGTAAAATCTAGGCTTGTTGGCTTAATAGGGGTAGAATTTTTAAGAAAAGGGGTAAAGATTCCATAAGCAACAGAGCGCGAAGTGCAATAATAGCTTGTGATAAATTCGGCTAAATCTAGTTGGTTTTTAGAAAAGTATTCTTGTGTGGATTCTAAAAATTTGCATTGAAAATTTGGTTTGTTACAAGGTTGGAGCACCACGGCATTTTTAGTGCTTTTTAGCAGGGGAACTTTGATAATATCACCAATATTCATAGGGGTTGTGGAAACATAGGTTAGCAAAGGAGAGTTTTGCTTTAGAATAGCAACTAGATAATAAAACAAGATTTAGGAATTTTTGTTGGATTCTAAGATTTGGTTGGCTTTTTGGATTGTTGTTTTGAGAGTGTTTGAGATTTCTGAAGCTTCCAAAAAAGCCTTGAGTAAGTCTTTTGGGTTGATATTTTGACTTTCATCAATGAGATGATTTAAGGCTATTAGGGTTTCTTGTGAGATTTCTTGTGTTGGAATATCATAATGCCTTCCAACAATACAAACACGAAGAATATTATCCATTAGTGACCAAGAACATTTTGAATTTTGTTTAAGACATTTTCTAACTCTTTTTCTTTTGAGCCGATTTCATCATAAAGTGAACTGATTTCTGTATTTTTAGCTTCATTTTCAGCTTTTAAAAGCACAATTTGTTGTCGTAATTGCTGATTCTCATCGCGTGTTCTTTGTAATTCTGTGATTAAATCATCTATGCCTTTTAAGAGTTTGTTTGAAATATTTTGTGCTTCTTCCATTGTGTAAAACCTTTTGCTTGGGAGTGAAAAATGTATTTTAACATTATTTTCTGAAAATATGAAAGTTTCTAAGAATAGAAAGCAAAAAATTTAGTAATTTTAATTAAAAATGCTTTGTAGGTGAGTGATAGAAAACCATAAAGAGCAAAAAAGCTCTTTAGTTGATTTTTCGAATTTCTTTAAATTTAACCCACGCCACAATTTGAACAATGTAGGAGATGATAGTAAGTAAAATACCTAGAAGTGGGATAAATATTGTTAAAGTCGCAATTACACTAATAATGAAGGCATAGAAAAACAATCTTTCATTGGTAGCTTCTGAAAGTAATGAATAATATTTATAAGAAAAATATAGCGCACTAATTGCAATAATAAAACCGATAATACCAGCAAAACCAATACCTGCAAATATGCCTGAATCTGCATTTGAAAGAGCTCCAACCACAGCAGAAACTGTTGAAAAAGAAATGATAATAGTTGAAATGAATGATAAGACTGCTGAGATAATGAAATTAAAAATTATTGACTTGCAACCCGATTCTCTTGAGATTCCAATAAGTGCGAAAATATAAACAACCACTCCCGCAATAGCAAAAAACCAACCAAGAAATGGAATAAAAGCAAGTGCAGAAAAAATTATTCCAATATACGCCTTAAGTTTAATGGAACTAATACTATTGTCATTTAGCGAATTGGTAATAGAATCCACAACATTTGCAGAAGATTTGGTAATAAAAATAGCTTTTGCACTAGCTTTTTCTCCAGATTCATCAATTTCGAAATCTACTTCACATTTTTCTAAACTTTGTTCGCTTCTACCTTCAAGATTTTGAATATCTTGTAGGTGAAATTGATACCTTTTTCCATCATCACCACTGATGATTCCACTGCCCAATATTACTCCACGCATTTATATGTCCTTTAGATTAGAATTTAGGATAAAATAATAAAGATAAAATTAACAAAAGTCAAGTATTTTAATTTTTAAATAAAATTAAAGTTTGTGCTAAAAATAGAATCTGGAAATTTTGACTATAATTGCAACTATACTTCACAAACTTCACATAAGGATTCTTGTTTGTTATGCAAAAGTTTATTTTAAATTCATCCTATAAACCTGCAGGAGATCAACCTCAAGCCATAAAAAAATTAAGTAATTATATTAAGGGTGGTTCGCAATACCAAACTTTAATTGGTGTAACAGGTAGCGGAAAGACTTTTTCAATGGCACACATTATAGAAGAGTTGCAAATACCAACGCTTATAATGACGCATAATAAAACTTTAGCAGCACAGCTTTTTAGCGAATTCAAAGGTTTTTTCCCAAAAAACCATGTGGAATACTTCATCTCTCACTTTGATTATTATCAGCCAGAGGCATATATTCCAAGGCAAGATTTATTTATTGAAAAAGATTCGAGTATTAATGAAGAATTAGAGAGATTGCGACTATCGGCTACAACTTCGCTTTTGGCTTATGATGATACGATTGTGGTGGCTTCTGTATCAGCAAACTATGGATTGGGGAATCCAAAGGAATATTTGGAAATGATAGAAAAGTTTGAAACAGGAAGTAGCTATAATCAAAGAAATATGCTGCTTAGACTTGTTGAGATGGGTTATAAACGCAACGATTCTTTCTTTGATAGGGGGGATTTTAGGGTTAATGGTGAAGTGATTGATATTTATCCAGCGTATAGTGAAGATGAAGTGGTACGGCTAGAGTTTTTTGGAGATGAGTTAGAGAAAATTGCGATTTTAGATAGTGTGGATAAAAAGCCCTTAAAATCTTTAGAATCATTTGTGCTTTATGCAGCAAATCCTTTTATTGTTGGAGCAGATAGATTGAAAGTGGCAATTAAAAGTATTGAAAAAGAACTTGCAGAGAGATTGGACTTTTTTAAAAAAGAAAATAAAATGGTGGAATATGAGAGACTAAAATCGCGCACCGAGTTTGATTTGGAGATGATAGAATCAACAGGGATTTGCAAGGGGATAGAGAATTATGCACGACATTTGACAGGTAAAGCACCAGGAGAGACACCTTATTCTTTGCTAGATTATTTTGCTCAAAAAAATAAGCCTTATTTATTGATTGTTGATGAATCGCATGTGAGTTTGCCACAATTTGGCGGAATGTATGCAGGGGATAGGAGTCGCAAGGAAGTGCTTGTGGAATATGGATTTCGTTTGCCAAGTGCTTTAGATAATCGTCCTTTAAAATATGAGGAATTTATCCATAAAGCCCCCCATTTCCTTTTTGTCTCTGCAACACCTGCGCAGAAGGAATTGGAACTAAGTGAAAATCACACAGCAGAACAGCTTATTCGCCCAACAGGATTGCTTGATCCCCTTTATGAAGTTTTGAGTGTAGAAAATCAAGTTGAAGTGCTATATGATGAGGCTAAAAAAGTCATTGCAAGAGGTGAGAGAGTGCTTGTAACAGCGCTAACTAAAAAAATGGCAGAAGAGCTAACGCGCTATTATAATGATTTGGGGCTAAAGGTGCGTTATATGCATTCTGAAATTGATGCGATTGAGCGGAATCAAATCATTAGAGGGCTTAGAGTTGGGGAGTTTGATGTTTTAGTAGGGATTAATCTTTTAAGAGAAGGATTAGATTTACCCGAAGTTTCTTTGGTAGCGATTTTAGATGCAGACAAAGAAGGTTTTTTGCGTAGTGAGACTAGTCTTATACAAACTATGGGAAGAGCAGCTAGAAATGTTAATGGTAAAGTTTTGCTTTTCGCTGACAAAATTACCCCTTCACTTAAAAAGGCAATGGAAGTTACAGATTATCGTCGCAACAAACAAGAGGCTTTCAATAAAGCTCATAATATTAAACCTCAAAGCGTTTCAAGAAAGCTAGATGAGAATCTTAAAAATCAAGATTTAGGAATGCTTTATGAAAAAGCTAAAAAGAAAGAAAAAATGCCAAGGCAAGAGAGAGAAAAATTGGTTAAAGAATTGACTAAAAAAATGCATGAAGCGGCTAAAAGACTTGATTTTGAAGAGGCAGCAAGATTAAGAGATGAGATAGTAAAAATGCGGAATTTATAATCTAATAAGAAATATATAAACCTTATATTCATTGTTGTTGAAAAGAAAGGTAAAAATTAGTTAAAGAATAGTTTAAATAATTTGCTATACTTTTTTCTATAATAAAAGGTAAAAAGTAGAGCAGGGTTTAATTAGAAGTTTTTACTTTGTTTTGTAGTTTTTCTACATCAATTTTAAAATCAAAAAACTCTGATACTGCACCAGAATTTACCAAGGCAGTAAATTGTGAAGCAGCTGCATTATAGTTATTTTCTTGTAAATATAAAAGTCCATTGGCAATTCTAGTTTCAAAGTTTGTAGGTGCTTCTAGTTTAGAGAGTTGTAGAAGAGTGGCGGCGTTTTGGGTATGTCCTGCACCAATTGCGGCAACAGCAGCTAAAAACAATGTTTGTGTGTCTTGTTCTTTAAAGTCATCAATAAGGCTGTTATAAAGTGTGAAAGATTTTTCAAACTCTTGGAGATAAATATAGCTCAAAGCGAGTGCTTGAATGATTCCACGCACATCTTTTTGCTCGGTAATGAGGCGATTGTCTAAATCTTGCTCTACATAATGCAAGGTCCCAATAATATAAGCAATTTCAATATACATTTCTCTAACAACAGCCGCCCCATAATAAATAGGATCTTTGTTGATAGTTGAATCTTGGTAGTAACCTTGAAGCTTTAGAGCAAGGCTTTTTGGGTCATCTTTATAATTGATTGCTAAAAGATTAAGTAGGTTACTTAGGGGGTCATTGGGAAGAAGTGTTTTTAATCCATTAGCAGATTCTATGAGTAAATTCTGATCTTGAAGGGCTATATTTTGGACAAAATTAAGAGCATAATAAATAGCAACATTACTTTTTTTGTTTTCTAGCGATTCAAGGGGTTTTGGTGTCCCATCACGCGCAAAGTTTAGAAGTGTTTGAAAAAATTCTCTTTCTTGTGGTGTGGTTTCTAGGTTTGCGAATTCTTGAGAGACTTCATTATCTAAGCGTGTGGAATCTCGATGGGTGAGTTGAGAGGTAATAAGTGCAAAAATACCGGCTAATAAATCTTTTGGATTAAGGTGAAAGGCGCGTATGAAGTGCTGATAAGAGTGATCAAAATCTCCCATTTGAGCGTAATTAAGCCCTAAGTTGTAATGTAAGATAGAGTGATTGGGATAGTTTTTGGTAGCGCTAATAAGTAGAGCATTGGCTCTTCTAATATCGCCTTGTAATGTTTCTAAGATTGCATTGGCAATATTGCGATTAACTTTGGAGATTGTTTGTCCGCGCAGTAATATTTCTTTGGCTTCTTGGAGATTCTCTATGTGGATATTGATTCCGCCTTTTTGGATAATACTGAAAGCTTCTTGTGCATCAAAAACCTTGTAAGGAGCAAAATAAAAGAGAATCTTATAGGAGTTTAGCTTAAAACCACTGAAGTTATCCCAAAATCGTTTTTGGGCTGTGTTGATATTAAAAAAATCTTGTTTTAAAGTAACTTTAATGGGGTAGGGATTATGCTTGATGGCTTCTTTATTGTTGGCATATTTGCTTAATATTCGTGAAACTTGTGTGTAATCATGCAATTGGAGTTTGACAAGAAGTAGTGCCATTTCTCTTTGGAGAGAGATTCCAAAAGTGTCAATAGTTTGTTGGATTAAAGTGTTGGCTTGTTTGTATTCTCCAATTCTCGCATAAAGAAGTGCTAGATTAAACCAATGATTGGGATTTTCCGAATCTTTATTAAGGGTTTCTAGGGCTTTGCGATTATTATTAAAATAAGCATATAGCGATGATAGTAAGAGATTATTTTGTTCTTGGTAGTAAGATGAACTTGGGTGTGTGAGAGGAGAGAAAGCTTCAAAATAATTTCCTTGATAATAGTGTGTGAGAGCATAAAGATAAGAATAAAGGGGGAGATTCCCAGCATAAGGAAGGTAGGTTTCTGCAAGATTGAGATAATATTGAAATTTAAGTGGTTGATTGAGATATAATGCGCAAACAGCAGCATTAAGGGAGCTAATTACACGATCCTCCCCTAAATCAATGGCTTTTTGAAAAGATTCCATTGCATTAGCATAGGATTTTTCTTCCATTTGTGCAACTCCTAGATTGTAACTAGAGAGTCCTTCAGAATAGTTTGAGATTTTACCATAGAGATCAAGCGCCTCTTGTTTGTTTCCACTTGAATAAAGAAAGTTAGCCTTTTTAAGCAACGCATCGAGATTTTCAGCATCAGGGATAATGTCTCCACCTTTTTGGATTGAGAGTTGTGGTGGCAGTATTTGTGTGGTTTTTTGGGGTTTTTTGGTTTCTTGAGTAAGAAATTGCCCGATGATAAAAATAAGAGCAACCATAAAAATTCCAAGTAATAAAGCAAGAGAAATAGTGGTTTTTTTATGTTTTCTAAAGAATTCTTGCAGCTTATCCCACTTGGTTTGTGGTTTTGGTTTTTCTTCTTTGGTTAGAATGTCTTGGAGAATATCTAAGCCATCATCAAGATGAATAACCTGTTTGCTATCTTCTTGATCAATCATTAGATTACCTTAGATAAGGTTGTAAAACATTTGGAATATCAATGCTTCCATCTTCATTTTGGTAGTTTTCCATAATTGCAACTAAAGTTCTGCCTACAGCAAGGCTTGATCCATTTAAGGTATGGACAAGAATATTTTTTTTATTAGAATCTTTATAGCGAATTTTTGCGCGTCTTGCTTGGAAATCGCGTGTGTTAGAAATGGAACTAATCTCGCGATAGCAATTTTGTCCAGGTAGCCACACTTCAATGTCAATGGTATTACTAGCGCTAAAGCCTAAATCTCCACTACAGAGTTGGATTAAGCGGTGAGGTAGTCCTAATGAAGCCAGTAAATCTGAAGCACAAGAAACCATTCTTTCTTGCATCATATCGCTATCTTGGGGAGTGGTGATAGCTACAAGCTCAACTTTATCAAATTGATGTTGGCGAATAATGCCCCTTGTATCTCGACCTGCACTCCCAGCTTCTTTTCTGAAGCAAGGCGTGTAGGCAGTCATCATTAAGGGCAAATCTTCTTCTTTAAGAATTTCGTTATTGTAAAGATTGGTTAGTGTAACTTCTGCAGTGGGTATTAAATAAAGCTCGTGCCCCTTTTTGGCTTCTTTGTTGTCTAATTCTTCCTCTTCAAAATCTGAAATTTTAAAAAGATCATTTTCAAATTTTGGCAATTGCCCTGTTCCAAAGAGAATTTGAGAATTCACAATAACAGGAGTTCCCACTTCACTAAAACCTCTTTGGGTGTTAAAGTCAAGCATATAATTAATAAGCGCCCTCTCTAATTTTGCTGCCATTCCCATAAAGACACTAAAACGACTTTTAGCGAGTTTTACTCCGCGCTCAAAATCAATCCATCCATTTTGCTCAGCAAGTTCCCAATGTTCTTTTGGCGTAAAAGAAAATTCTTTTGGCGTAAGAATCTTTTTAATCTCAATGTTGTCTTTTTCATCTTTACCAATGGGGGTTTTAGAATCAGGAATATTGGGGATAATATGAGAAAATTCTTGTAATTTTTCTTCCCAGCCTTGTATTTCTTGAGTATAGAGTGCGATTTCTGCTTTGAGCAAATCACATTCTTTTTTAAGTGGTTGAATATCCTTTCCTTTTTGTTTGTATTGTGCAAAGAGTTTGGTTTTGCTATTTTGTTTGGCTTGGAGCTCTTCAAGCGCGATCTTTTTTTGCTTGTAATTAAGGTGAGTTTGTCTTAAAGTTTCTAAAAAAACTTCATCAATATTGCGTTTAGCAAGTTGCGCTACAACTTCTTCAAAATCATTCACTAAGAGTTTTAAATCAATCATAAATTCTAGCCTTAAAAATAATTATCTGTGTCCATTTTATCCTATAGCTTGTTAAAACATAATAAATTCTCAGATTGATTTTAATTTTTAGCAAAAAATGGTGGTATAATTTTGAAAATTATTCACCGCTACAAGTAAATTACAATAATTCAAGGAAAATTTATATGAATAGTGTTAGTGGATTTGGTTTGATTTTGATGTTGATAGTGGCAGTTTCGTTTTTGATTGTTGTTGCAACTATCATCTCTGTGGTAAGAAGTGGTGATAAGCTAACTTCCTTTGAGAAAAAAATTTTAGTTTTTGTTGCAGTGGCGTTGTGTCTGCTGGTAGTGGGGCTTTACATTACTTCAAATCTATCTTTATTTTTGGCTTTAATTGGCTAGACTTTATTTTTTCTCCAAGTGCCTTTTTGGAATATTTTCCAATATACAAATGCGCGCAAAAATGTCTCTAGGCAAATGCAAAGATAAATATAAGAAATAGGGTAGTGAAACTTAGCAATCAAATAGCAAGGGATGACTCTTAATCCCCAAATCATTAAAGTGTTGATGATTAATGTAATTTTAGTGATTCCTGCCCCTCTTAATGCACCATCTAAGATACAAATAAAAGCAAATGCGACTTGTGAAATACCAATGGGAATTAAATATTTTGCACTTGCTTCAATGGTTTGAGTATCATTGGTAAAAAAACTTGTAAGAAAGGGAGCAAAAAATGTCATAATTAAGCCAATTATCCCCATAAAAAGGCTTCCAAGAAAAAGTGTATTTAAGGTGCTGTATTTGGCTTCTAGAGGTTTGTGTGCTCCAAGGTTTTGTCCCATTAATGCCATAGCAGCAATCATAAATCCAAATCCGGGCATAAAGGCAAAGCCCTCGATTCTTGTGGCGATTTGATAACCTGCTAAATCAAAAGTGCCATAAAGTGCTACGAATTTAGCCATTAAGATCATAGACAAAAGCGTAAAAAGTCGCTCACAACCTGATGGAATTCCAACAACAAAAGCGCGTCTAATATAATCAAAATTAATTTTTCCTCTTAGAGAAATTGGGCTTTTTTTGTAACATAGCAGATATAAAAAGAGAGCTAAGGTTTCAATAAAATTGATAATCAAAGTGGCAATAGCAGCCCCAATTACTCCAAATTCTGGGATAATTAAAAAGCCAAAAATAAAAATATATTTTAAGATAGGATTGATAAGCGTGATAAAAATTTTAATAAAAAAGGGTATTTTTGTCGCTCCAGCAGCAGAAAATGAAGAAATGCTTACTTGTTTAATTAAAAGCAAGGGAATGGTAAAAAGTGTCAAACCCAAATAAGAACTGCCAATTTCTTTGGCTTCATTAGAAATTCCAATCCAGCTAAAAAAATAGTCATAGCATAAAAATGCTAATAAGCACAAGGGAATGGAGAAACAAAAAGCCGCAAAGGTAAGACTTAAAACTACTTCATTGGCGCTTTCTCTTTGGTTTGCACCAAGGAATCTTGAAACTAAGGCGCTATTGCCAACAAAAATAATCGTTGTAAAAGCAAAAGCTAACATCATATAATTAAGACTAACTCCCACAGCCACAATGGCGTTAGCGCCAAAAACTCCGATAAACATTAAATCAATAGAGAGATTAATAATATCCAAAAGAGAATTTAGTCCAGAGGGGATAGCAATGTTTAGAATCTTTTTGCTGCGTTGTTTGGAGTAAAAATGTAAAAAATTAGGCACGCGCAACAAGCCTAGCGACTAAAGCTAAAGTGTGAGAATCTCGATTTCTGGAAATAAGCTTTTCTTCATAAAAAAGAATTTCTAAGTCTAAAAATGCCCTTAAAAGCTCATTTTTTCTTAAAAGATGGGAAGAATCTGAAGCAAAAGCATTGTGAGATTCGTTGTCGCTTCTTGCAAAAGTTTCAAAAATCAAAATACCATTTTTTTTAAGCCCCTCAAGGATAGAAGGAAACAATCTGCGCTCCAAAAAAAAACTATTGCAAATAAGATCATAATGATTTTTGGGGATACTAAAGGTGTCTAAATCCACGCAAATAGGATTAATATTGACTTCATCTTTAAGGTTTGAAATAGCATAGGTAGAAATATCAATACTATCCACCACAAAACCATTATCACGCATAAATCTTGAATTTCTCCCCATTCCACAAGCAATGTCTAATGCTCTACCTTTTTGTGCTTGAGTAATGTATTGAGAAAGAAGTTCTAATGGCGAGTTTGGGATAGGATTGTTTTGGTGGCGCAAATCCCACTTTTCTTTGTCTCTAATCATCAAAACGCTTTAAAATATTTTGATAAGAATCAATGCGTCTATCTCTCAAAAATGGCCAGATTCTGCGTACTTCTTCACTTCGTTTTTTATCCCATTCAAAATACAAAATTTCTTCACCCTCTACACTTCCAAGTGTTAAAAGCTCTCCTTGTGCGCCAAAGGCAAAACTAGATCCCCAAAAGCGTATGCCCTCTAAAACTCCACTTTTATCTTTTTCAAATCCCACGCGATTAATGGCAACTACTGGAATCCCATTGGCTACTGCATGACCTCTTTGAATGGCTATCCAAGCTTCCCTTTGGCGATCTTTTTCTTCTTTAAAATCAGAATCAAACCAACCAATTGCAGTTGGATAAATTAAGATTTCTGCTCCCTTTAAAGCCATACTTCTTGCAGCTTCTGGATACCATTGGTCCCAACAAATCAAGATTCCAAGCTTTCCAAGGCTTGTAGAGATAGGCGTAAATCCTAAATCCCCAGGAGTAAAATAAAATTTTTCATAAAATCCTGGATCATCTGGAATATGCATTTTTCGGTATTTTCCTGCAATTTCTCCATTAGTTTCAAAAACTACAGCAGTGTTGTGATAAAGTCCGCTTGTGCGCCGTTCAAAAAGTGAAGTTACAAGCACAATTTTATGGTTTTTAGCAATTTCACTAAAGTATTCGCAATCTTCTTCAAAACTCAACGCATAATCAAAAAAATCCACATTTTCACTTTGGCAAAAATATTCTGTTGTATGTAATTCTTGTAATAAAACAAGATTTGCACCATTTTTTGCTGCTTCTTTGATCATTTTTGCAGTGGTTTGCAGGGTGGCTGTTTTTGTGCCTTTAAAGGTTTGTTGAATGAGAGCAACTTTGATATTTTGCATTAATAATCCTCATCATTTTCATAATCGCTATCGCTATTATCGTAATCATCTTCATCATAATTGTATTTATCACTATCTTCATATCTAGAATCATATCCATCGTATTCTTCTTCTTCAAAATCTTCACATTCATCTTCATAGCTTTTTGCTAAGATTTGCATAATGTCTCCTTTTTTAAAATAATTGAAATGGCTTCACTTGCAAGACGCAATCCAAAGCTTCCTGTAACACCACTAAAGCTTCCTAATTCCTTGCAGTGAGGGGGTTCTGGGCTAAAAATCGCTTGAAAATTTCCCTTGAAACCTTGCTTTTTTAGTCCCTCGCGAAATTTTCTAGCAAATTTATCCCCATAGGTTTTCCAAATACTAGCGCTTTGAATCTGTGAGGGATCAAGTTTCTTAGCACTTCCTGTAGAAGAAAGAAGTAGGGGCATATTTGGATTTTTGGGGTGGTTGGCAATTGTGAGGGCTAGAGCGATTTTTGCATCAATATCATCAATTGCATCAATGACAATATCAAAAGGAGTAAAATCAAAATTTTGAAGAAATTCTTGAGTAATTTTAGTTTCTATGGCTTCTATGCCTTGATATTTTTGTGCTAGGATTTTTACCTTTTTTTCTCCCACACCCTCAAAAGAGCCAATTTGTCTATTTTGATTGGTTTCATCAAAGCTATCATAATCTATAATGCAGATTCTGCCAATTCCTGTGCGATAAAGACAATCAAGAGTGAATCCTCCAACGCCACCCACCCCAAGAAGTAAAACACTGGAATTTTGGAGTTTTGCAAAACCATCTTCTTTAAAAAGTAAAAGAGTGCGAGTAAAGCGCTTATTTGTCATTGCATAATCCAATTTTGTAGGGGTTGCATACTTTTTTTAGCAGTAAAATCAAGGGTGATAGGCGTGATAGAGACATAATCATTCATCACAGCGTTAAAATCTGAAGATTCTTGCTGATTGCGCTCTTTCCAATTTAGTGGATGAAGTCCTAGCCAATAGTATTCTTCTCCACGAGGATTCCTATGTAAATGTGCATCATTCCCATAAAGTCTAATTCCAAGCTCTGTGATTTTCACTCCTTTGCATTGATCTTTTGGAATCTGTGGAATATTGACATTTAAAAACTCTCTTTTTTGAAGAGGGAAGCCATTTTCTAAGATTTTTTTTGCAAGGTTGTAAATAGTTTCTTTAGCAAGAGAAAAATCAAATCCAAAGCAATTTTTATCTTGTAAGACTTGCGAAATAGCTATAGAGGGAATATCGTGTAAAACTCCCTCCATAGCAGCACTAGCAGTGCCTGAATAGCTAACATCTTCGCCCATATTAGAGCCTATGTTTATTCCACTTACAATTAAATCTGGTTTAAATCCTTCTTCATAAAGTGCGTGAAGTGAGAGATAAATACAATCAGTTGGCGTTCCATCATCAAGCTTATAAAAATCATCATCAAGTTTTATAAATCTTAGGGGACGCGTTAGTGTCATTCCATGCCCACACGCAGATTTTTCACTCGCAGGAGCAACAATCATCACATGTCCTAGCGGAGATAAGGCTTCTTTAAGCGCTAGTAATCCTGGGGATTGGTAGCCATCATCATTAGTAATCAATATTCTTTTCATAGATTCCTCATTAAAATGTAAAATATTCTTCCAAAAGGATTCTTAAGGCTTGATTGGTTTTAGGATTTAGAGATTGGAGTTGCATTTGCAAAGATTCTTGAAGCTTTTTAGCTTCTATTTTGGCAGTTTCTAATCCCAAAAGATTGACATAGCTATTTTTTTCTGAATCATTTTGTGTTGTTTTTCCTGCTTCTTGCGAACTTTGTGTTGTATCAATAATATCATCACGGATTTGAAAAAATAGCCCCAAATCTAAGCCGATTTTATAAAGTTTTTGGCAGAATTTTTTATCACATTTGGCTATGATTCCACCCATTTTTAAAGCAGCAGCAATAAGTTTGGCAGTTTTGTTTAAATGAATGATGCGCAACTTCTCTAAAGGTAGAGTTTGTTTTTCAAAATAGCAATCTAAGGCTTGTCCCAAAACCATACCATAGATTCCGCCATTATAGCTTAGAATCTCAGTGAGCTTGTTTTTAATTTTTGGCTTTAAAGAAGATTTGGCAATACAATAAAAACTATGAGTATTGAGTGCATCACCAACTAGGATTGCTCCACACTCATCGTATTTGTGGTGCAAGGTTGGCACACCCCTTCTTAAAGTGGCATTGTCCATTGCTGGTAAATCATCATGAATTAGCGAATAAGTGTGCAAGATTTCTAAAGCAAGTGCAGGAGCAAAGGCTTTGGAAGTAAATTTTGATTTATTAGCACAAACAACACTTAAGAGTAATTTAGGGCGGAATCGTTTCCCACCACTTAGCACCATTTCCCAAAGTGCTTTTTCGTAATAAGGGTGAAAGCTAGGGACTTTAGGGGGTTGCGAGATGAGGTAAGATTCAAATTCGCTAAAAAGAGAATGAAGTTTCTCTGTCATTCTTTGCCTTTTGTGTATTAACTTCTATAAAAAATTGAAAATCATTGCGAGAGATAAGCCATTTTTGTCTATCATTAACATAATTTCCTAAAAAATGGATAATAGAATCATAATCTTGTGGGACATCTTTTTGATTGATTCTTAAAACCTTATCGCCAACTTGTAACTTTTCAAAACCATTTTTAGCACTAGGTAAAATTTGTGTGATTGTAAAGTCATTAGAAATCTTTATGCCTACTCTTCCAAAAAAATCTTCTTTTAAAAGCATACCACCACGTCGCTTATCCACTTTTACAGAGAGATTTTGCACTATACCATTGCGCTCTATTCTAACAGGAATTACAGAATCTTCGTTTAAATCTAAAACCACACGATTAAAGTGACTAACATTTGGGATAGCTTCTCCATTAATCATCATAATAATATCGCCATACTCAAAGGGATTGTTATCAAAAAATGGATCAATGAGATTGACTTCAACTCTATCTTTTGAATTTTGAAACACCCTAATGCCAATATCACCATAATAAATGGGATTGTTAATAAAGCGATCAAGATATTTTTTTTCTAAAAATTGATTTTTGCCAATACCAATTCCATAGTTTTGATCACAAATGGTATTAATAAGGCTATTTTGAAAAGTTGGGACATTTAAAGTGGCAAAATCAACAGGGCTTTGCATTCTTGTCATAATCTTTCCACTTACACTATGAGTAGGCGTGATACTAGCAATCTCATCTTCTAGCATTTCGCTATTAATTTCTTTTAAAGAAATGGGGTTTAGATTGGTTTTTGACTCTAGGAGATAAAATCCTAAGAAAGGATCGTGTTTGAGGATTTTGTAGTCTTTTGGGGTGGTATTTGGAGAATAAAAAAACAATACACTTTTTGCAGGGAGTTTAGCATTTTTTTTCAAAGGCTTGATGGCGATTCCATAGCTTTGATCTATTTTTTCCATAGAATGCACGGCTTTGATTTGACAAGTGCTAAAATCATAAGCGACAAGCTTGATGCTTAAGCCAAGACTAAAGAGTAAAAGTAAGAGTTTTTGTTTCATTAATTAGCCCTTAAACGGAAAATTTCCAAGGTTTCCAAGCATTCCCATTGCCATTTTTTTCTTATTTCCTTCTACACTTTTGCAGACATCATTAATCGCACTCATCAATAAAATTTGAAGCGATTCTTTATCTTCTAATAATGAATCATCAATACTAATATCTATAATTTCTCCCTCACCATTAGCACTCACACTTACTAATCCTCCACCACTTTTGGCACTAAAGGTGAGATTTTTATTTTCTTCTTGCGCGTTTTTGAAATTTTCCTGTAAATTTTCTAGAGTTTTTGCTAAGTCTTCTGGATTAAACATTTTTTAATTCCTTTTTGATTTGAATGATTTGATTATTTTCATCTACCAAAACTACTTTTGGTTCATAGTTTTCTAGCTCTTCTTTGGAGAATTGAGCATAAGCCATAATGATGATTTTATCTCCAATTTGCACTTTTCTAGCAGCAGCACCATTAAGGCAAATATCACCACTTTTACCTTCAATAACATAAGTAGAAAATCTCTCGCCATTATTGATATTAACAATATCAACCTTTTGACCCTCTAAAAGCCCAGCAGACTCCATAAGTTTGGTATCAATCGTAATGGAGCCAACATAATTAAGATTAGCATCACTCACTCTTGCGCGATGAATCTTACTATAAAGCATTGTAAAATTCAAAACTTATCCCTTGTTTTTGACTTCAAAAATTCTTGATATTTTAGCACATTTTAGAAATGTTTGTAGTTATTTGTAGTCATTTATGACTTTTAATAATTTTTTATTCTAATTCTAACCATTTTTTGTAGAGTGGTAATTGGTGTGTGATGCTAAAGGTTTTGGCTTGAGATAAAAGATTGTCTTTTTTGAAGAAATCAGGATTTTCTAAAGCCCAATGAATAGCTTCTATCATAATTTCTTTATTGTTAAGAGGAGTAGTGATGCCACATTTACCAAGTTTAAAGTTTTGCATTTCTTGGGTGCTTTGTAAAATCATCTGAGGCGCACAATCAGTCGTGATAATAGGAATCCCTAGAGCTAATGATTCCACTAAAACATTGGGGAATCCCTCATGATTTGAGCCAAAAAGAAAAAAGTCTGCACAACTAAGTGGCGCATAAGGGTTAGTAGTCGCCCCTAAAAGTGCAATATGATTTGTGAGTTTAAGAACATTGATTTGCTTTTGCAAGGATTCTCTTAGCACACCCTCTCCAAGAATAAATAAGAAGATATTTTTATCTTTGAGTGCAGCTAGTGTGTTAATTAGCAAGGCGTGATTCTTGCCCTCATCAAGTCTGCCAATGCTAACAAAAATTTTTTTCCCCTCTAGTTTTTTGGCTAGAATTTTTTCTTTGAGTGGAGTATTTTCTTGACTTAGATTCTGGATTTTTTCAAGATCAAAGCAGTTTGGGAGTAGGGTTGTTTTGGATTTTGGGACTTGAAAATTTGAGATTAAATCTTGTAAGTTTTGTGGAGAGTTAGCTGAAATTTTATCTGCCCTTTTATAGAGGGCTTGGATAAGAAAGCGATTGATTTTGGATTGTAAATTTCCATAACCATATTGTTTGCTAGGATAACTGCGTTCTGAAATGAATATTTTTGGCTTTTTGGCAAAAAAGGAAGCAAGAATATTGATGTAATTTGGGCGTGTTATGAGCGAAAAAGAATGCGTGCAATTGCGGATAATTTTAGAATATTTATAAGCTAAAATAGGGATTTTAATGAGTTTTTTTAGTCCGCTCTCATAAGTGGAATTTTTACCTAAAATAACTTTGGTTACATTGCTAGGAATCTTATAGTGGCAAATATCTTCTAGTAAGACAAGTGTGATTGGATATTCTTTGCTTAGAGATTCTAAAAGCAGTGAGGTGATTCTCTCTGCGCCACCTGGACCAAGTGAGTAAATAAGGATAACTAAAGACATTGTTTTAGCTCTTTGAGAGTGGATTCGACCATTTTTTGAGCAGAAAAGTTTCGCAAAATATGATCTCTTGCTTGTTTTTTTAGGGTTTGCAAAGAATCTTTTGGAAGTGCTAGGATAGAATCTAATCCTTGACAAAAAGATTCTAAGTCTTTTTTAGGGAAGCAATAAGGGTAGTTTTGCTTAAAATTAGCAATTATTCTGCTTTCTCCAGCATCGCTAACAAGTGGAATGCATTCACATGCCATAGCTTCAGCAATAGAGTTTGAAAAACTCTCTGTATAAGAGGTTGAAAGAATGCAGTCAAAAAGAGAATAAAACATTGGCGTGTCTTTTTGGATACCCAAGAACAAAAATCGCTTTTTAAATTCCCCTAAAATTGTCTCACACTCTTTTAGAATCTCTTCATTAATTTTTCCAATGGCAATAAAAAAAACTTTTTGATTCTTAGCTAGAATTTCTTTAGCACCTTTTGCAAGTAGTGGATAATCTTTGACCTTATCCATTCGTGCAGCTATTCCAAAGACAAAAGAATCTTTGGGGATTTTTAGGGAGCTTTTAAGGGCGTTAGATTGCTTGGGGTAAAACTTAGTTGTATCAATACCATTGTAAATAATTTTGGCTTTTTCCATGTTGTATTTGGCATTTTTATAAAAGCTAATGGCATCACTTGAATTGCAAATAATAGCTGCTGCTTTGGAGCTTAAGAATCTTTGTAAGTAAAAATAAATTTTAGAGAATAATGAAAGTCTTGCTATGTCAATTCCACTAGAGCGGAATCCCCAAATAACAGGAATTTTTAAAAAGCTACTAGCCAAAAGGCTAAAAAGATTAGAATCAGGCATAAAAGCATAAATGCAATCAGGTTGAAACTCTTTTATAAGTTTGCGATAGCGCCATAAAAATAGAAAATCTCCCTTGCCTTTTTTGTGAAGACAAAAATGTGGAATCTCATTAATTTCATCTGCTAATTCACCTCCGCTATAAAAAGTGCAAAGAAGCAAATTCACTTCTTGCTTTTTGGCTAATCCGCGTGCTAGTAGCACCCATTGTCTCTCAGCCCCGCCAACAAAAAGAGAGCGAATTACAAGCAGAATCTTTATTTTTTTCATTTTTCGATTCTTTGGCGAACATTAAAGCGTGGTATAAATGATTTGGGCAAGAATAAATAAACTAGTGCTTTGAGTGCTTTGAGATTAGGATAGATAAGAAGGCTTTGTAGAATCTTTTTAAAAGCGTGTTTATTATCTCCACCTTGCCGATAAAGCAATGCGGCTGTTGCACAGAGTTCAGCTAGGTATTTGGGGCATAACTCTTTGCGTTCTTTATAGAATAATAAAATGTCTTGCTCATAATTTTTAACCATCTCAAGGGGTTTGTATTTCATATTGTGCGTAAGTGATTCAGCATGTATTCGATAGAATTTTAAAGGACGATGGAGATAAAAACAGGGGCTCTGTTTGTGCATTCTAAGCCATAAAAGCCCAACATTTCCGCGTTTAAGATTTTCGCTAAAGCGCCTTGTTCCAAGCAGCTTTCTCTCAAAAAGTGTAATAAATTCTCCCTTTAAGTTGCCACATAAAACTTCTTTAAAAGACACTTCGCGTGTTTCATTTATGCCTTTGCCAGAGAGAAATCCATCATCGCTTCTTGTGCAGTTTGCAAGAATGATTCCATAATGTTTATTAAATTGCAAATAAACTTCCACCATTTGGGAAATTGCCTCTTTAAAAAGTAAGTCATCATCATCTAAAAGTAGCACTAAATCTCCGTTTGCATAATCTAAGCCATTGTTGCGATTCCCAGCTGATCCTTTAGAATGAGCATTTTGAACAACTTTAATATTAGGATGATCTTGGGCGTATTCACAGGCAAAGGCAAAGGTGTTATCACTAGAACCATCATCACTGATAATGATTTCTAAATTTGGATAATCTTGCTCTAAGATACTTTCAATCGCTTCTGTAAAAAAATATTCTCGGTTAAAGGTTGTTAGAATGACACTTACCTTTGGAAGATCTATATTTTTAGAAGTCATTTGTATCCTTGTCTTTAAAATCGTATCTTATAAATCGGCATAAGAAATCTTTTTTGGAATCCCTTTTTTAATCTGATAAATAGTATCACATTTTTGAATAGTGCTTAGGCGGTGTGCGATGATAAGTAGAGTTTTATTTTGTGAGATTTGATAGATTTCTTCCATAATTTTTTGTTCAGTTGTATTATCTAGAGCGCTTGTTGCTTCATCTAAAACAAGTATCTCAGGATCCCCATACAATGCTCTTGCAATGGCGATTCTTTGTTTTTGTCCGCCACTAAGTGCGATTCCGCTATCTCCTACTTGAGTATAGATTCCCTCTTTGGTCGCTAAAAAATCATAAATATTGGCTAATTTTAAACAATTTATCATTTTTTCTTCATTAAATTCCCTGCCAAAGGCGACATTGTCTGCGACATTGCCATCAAAAAGATAAACATTTTGTGGAATGTATCCTATCTTACTTCTCCAGCTTTTGAGATTTTTATCACAAAGTCTAGTTTGGTCAATGTAAATTTCTCCGCTATTTGGCTCCAAAAGGCTAATAATGAGATCTACTAATGTGCTTTTGCCACTACCTGATTCTCCTATAAATGCAGTTTTGGAGCCTTTTTTTAGAGTGAGATTTACATTTTCTAACACCTTTTTGTCTTGTGTGTAGCCAAAACAAATATTTCTAAGTTCAATTTTTTCGTAGAACTTAATTCTTTCATCACCTAGTTTTTTGGTTTGCATTTGAATGTCTTGATAGATGATCTCTAAAGAGCGGTAGTTAAAAAGGATTTTATTATAGGAATCTAAAATTCGATTAATGGAAGGCAAAAGTCGATAGAGAGCAAGGACATACATTGATAATAAAGGGAGATGAGATGACATATTTTTGCCATCGGTAATAAAGAGATACAAAACAACAGCAATCATCATACAAAAACCAATGGCTTCAAGCAAAAGACGCGGAATATGAAAAAAGGTTTGATTTTTGATATTAGCCAGTGAATAGCCCCAAGAACTTTGGGTGAAATGATCTAAAATGGTTTGATTATTGCTTTGAAGTTTGATAATTTTGTAGTTTCCAAAACTGCTTGCAAGGCATTCAAAAAAGCTTTTTTGATAGAATTCTTTTTGTTTGCCTTGTTTTTTGATTTTTTGTGAGACAAATTTACTCATTAAAAATCCAAAGAATCCGAGCATAATGGTAAGCCCTAGCGTGATTTTGAAATTCACAAACAAGAGTGTTCCATAAATCAAGAGCACCACAAACACTTCTGAAGTCATAAATAAAATGGCTGCAAGCAAAATAGTAAAATTATGGGCTTCAGTGGTGATTGTTTTTGTGAGATAGCTTGTGTTTTTGGTTAAAAAATCTTGGTAATTCATACCCAAATAATTTACAAATAAACGCCCTACAATAAGATGATAGCGCCCAAAAGTAAAACGAGCCAAAAGATGCTGATAGATGAGGTTTGCAATGCTCCTAAAGCAATAAAATATCAAAAGTGAAATTCCAAAAAAGATAACAAAGTGATAAGCAGAATCAAATTTAAAAAGATAATAAAAATAAGCAAAATAAGGCTTATTTTCTATTAATGATAAATCACTTGCTATAGAAATAAAAGGGGCAATGGCGGAGATTCCTATTAACTCTATTAATGAGACAATAAGTGAAACAAAAAGTAAAAAATAAATATAGATTCTATCTTCTTGAGAGAGAATTAAATCAAGCTTAGTAAACATATTTACCTTTTTATGTTTAAAAATTTTTGAAATTATAAAACAAACTTGGTGTGAAGTTTTTTAATTTGCGTAGTTTTCTTAAAAAATTTATATTTTTTAGAGTTTATTTAACGCAAAATAAAGTAAAATTTTATAAATCTTAAATTTTAAAATAAGGAATAAATCATGAAAACTTTAGCTGTAATTGGACTTGGTTATGTTGGATTGCCCTTAGCTGTAGAGTTTGGAAAGAAATACAAAGTAATTGGATTTGATATTCACCAAAAGCGCATCGATGAGTTAAAAGAGGGTTATGATAGGACTTTAGAAGTTGAAAAAGAAGAATTACAAAGCGCTAAGGGATTGAGTTATACAACAAACTTAGAAGATTTGAGAGTAGCACAAATTTACATTGTTACAGTTCCCACACCTATTGATCATTACAATAAGCCTGATTTAACGCCACTTCTTAAGGCTTCTAGCAGTGTGGGTAAGGTGCTAAAAAAAGATGATATTGTGATTTATGAAAGCACTGTTTATCCGGGTTGCACCGAGGAAGATTGTGTGCCAATTTTGGAGCGTGAGAGTGGATTAAAATTTAATGTGGATTTCTTTTGTGGATACTCTCCAGAGCGGATTAATCCAGGTGATAAAGAGCATCGATTACCTAGCATTAAGAAAGTTACAAGTGGCTCTACACCACAAATTGCCCAAGAAGTCAATGCGCTTTATGCTAGTATTATTGCAGCAGGCACTCACAAGGCTTCAAGTATTAAAGTAGCTGAAGCAGCTAAAGTTATTGAAAATTCCCAAAGGGATATTAATATTGCTTTTGTCAATGAACTTTCTTTGATTTTTGATAAAATGGGAATTGATACTCTTGATGTATTGGAAGCTGCAGGGACAAAGTGGAATTTCTTGCCATTTCGCCCAGGGCTTGTGGGGGGGCATTGTATTGGGGTGGATCCTTATTACCTTACACACAAGGCAGAATCATTAGGCTATCATTCTCAAGTGATTCTAGCAGGGCGACATATTAATGATAATATGGGTGTTGTTGTGGCTAATAAAGTGATTAAATTGATGATTAAACAAGCTCATCAAATCGTGGGTAGCAAAGTGGCGATTTTAGGGATTACTTTTAAGGAAAATTGTCCTGATATTCGTAATTCTCGCGTAGTAGATATTATTAAGGAATTAAAAGATTTTGATTGTTGTGTTGAAGTGTTTGATCCTTGGGCTGATTTAGTAGAAGTAGAGCATGAGTATGGATTGACATTAAAAGAAATTAAAGACTTTAAAATGCAAGATTATGCTGCTGTTATTGTGGCAGTGGCACATAATGAATTTAAAGAGCTTGATTTTAGCAATAAAAGCAAGACAATCATTTATGATTTAAAAGGAATCTTGCCAAAAGAACAAGTAAGTGGAAGATTGTAATAGAATATTAGCATTAGGACTTTTAAGATTTCTTATGAGTTTTATGAAATAAAGCATTAAGAAATAAAGAATATTCATTTTTTTAAGCAAAAGATTGATAGAATCCTAGTAAAAAATAAGGATTTTGATGAGTGCGTATGAGACCATCATCGGACTAGAAGTGCATGTCCAACTTAACACCAAAACTAAAATCTTTTGTTCGTGTGCCACGAGCTTTGGCGCAGAACCAAATACCAATGTCTGTCCTACTTGCTTGGGACTTCCAGGTGCATTGCCAGTGCTAAATAAAGAAGTGGTAAAAAAAGCTATTGCTTTTGGCACCGCTATTAATGCACAGATTAATCAAAACTCTGTATTTGCGCGCAAAAATTATTTTTATCCCGATTTACCAAAAGCTTATCAAATTAGTCAATTTGAAATTCCCATTGTAGGGCGTGGAAATATAGAAATAGAAGTCAATGGTGAGAAAAAAATTATCGGCGTTACACGCGCACATATGGAAGAAGATGCCGGAAAAAATATCCACGAACACGATTACTCCAAAGTCGATCTAAACCGCGCTTGCACACCACTTTTAGAGATTGTGAGTGAGCCAGATATGCGTAGCAGTGATGAAGCAATTGCATATCTAAAAAAACTCCACTCTATCGTGCGATTTTTGGATATTTCTGATGCAAATATGCAAGAAGGAAGCTTTCGCTGTGATGCCAATGTTTCTATCCGCCCAAAAGGAGATTCTAAACTCTATACGCGCGTAGAAATTAAAAATCTTAATTCGTTTAAATTTATCCAAAAAGCTATCGAATACGAAGTGGAGCGACAGATTGAAGCGTGGGAAGATGGCAAGTATCAAAGCGAAGTAGTGCAAGAAACGCGTCTATTTGATACTGCAAAAGGCATAACGCGATCTATGCGTGGCAAAGAGGAGGCTGCGGATTATCGCTATTTCCCTGATCCAGATTTATTACCTGTATATATTGATGAAGAGTTAATGAAAGAGGGGAGAGAGATTCCAGAAATGCCTGATGAAAAAAGAGAGCGTTATGTGCGAGAATTTGGCATTAAACCCTATGATGCAGGGGTGCTTACCTCTAGCTTAGAGCTAACACAATATTTTGAATCTATGCTTGGGTTTGGCGCAAGTGCCAAAGGTTCTCTCACTTGGCTTACCACAGAGCTTTTAGGGCGTCTAAAAGGTGAGAATACTTTGCAAACTTGTGGGGTAGATTCACGCACGCTTGCAACTTTGGTGTGTCGCATTGATGAATCTAAAATTAGTGGCAAAAGTGGCAAAGAAATTTTAGATGTCTTGGTAGAGCAAAAAGGCGGTGATGTAGATAGCCTTATAGATTCTATGGGATTAGCACAGGTTAATGATGATGGTGCAATCCTAGCTACCATAGATTCTGTGCTATCTGCCAATGCCGATAAAGTCGCGGAATACAAAAGTGGCAAAGATAAACTCTTTGGATTTTTTGTCGGTCAAGTGATGAAAAATAGCAAGGGAGCAAATCCTGCTAGAGTAAATGAGCTTTTAAAAGAAAAATTACAATAGATTTGATTTTTTGGCATAAGCGATTTAAAAAAGCTTATAACAAGGTATTAGGATAGGTTAAAGGGCGGTCTTATAAAATAATAAAATACTTTGAGGAGAGTTTATGTGTCATTCACAAGATTTGTGGAATCTTACTCCGCTTTTTTCTAACAAAGAAACATTAGAAGAATCGTTGCGTAATGAAATTAATCGTGCAGCAAAGTTTGAAGAACAATATAAAGGTCAATTAGCCACGCTTGATCACCACTTCTTTTATCAAGCTATCAAAGAGTATGAAAAGATTTTTGAAAATCTATCAAGGGTAATGACTTATGCATTTTTGTGTTTTGCGGCTAACACTAAAGAAGGTGCATTTTTAGCCAAATGCGAAATGGAAGTTAATAAGGCGCAAGATAAATTATTGTTTTTTGATTTAGAATTTAACGCACTAGAAGAAAACAAAAAAAAGGATTTTATTTGCAATGCAAAAGAATATAGCTATTATTTGGAACTTTTAGCTAAAAACGCAAAACATCAACTCACTTTGCCTGAAGAAAAAATATTGTTAAAAACACAACCTGTGGGTGTAGATAGCTTTAAGCGCCTTTTTGATGAGCATTTAAGCCGCTTGAAATTTGAATTCCAAGGCAAACAATTAAGCGAAGAAGAGATTCTAAGCTTTCTTTATGATAAAAATCAAGTAACAAGAAAAGAGGCTGCAAAATCTCTTAGTGTAACTTTGCGAGAAAATTTGGAGCTTTTGGCTTATATTTACAATGTGGTGCGTAAAGATTTGAGAATCACAGCAGAATTAAGAGGCTATAAATCGCTAGAAGAATCACGCCACAATGATAATCAAATTACCCAAAAAAGTGTGGATAGTATGGTTAAGAGCATTAATGATTCAGTAGGGATTGTAGAGGAATACTACACTCTAAAAACAAAGCTTTTGGGATTAGAGAAATTATATGATTATGATCGCTATGCGCCACTTTTATGCAGTGAAGATTCAGAATTCACTTATGAAGAATCTAAAAAAATCGTTTTAGAAACCTTTAGAGAGTTTTCGCCACGGTTTTATGAGATTGCCAAAAAGGCTTTTGATGAGGGGTGGGTTGATTCGCATCCAAGAGAAAATAAAAGAGGAGGCGCTTTTAGCCATAGTGCGGTGCCAAGTGTCCATCCTTATTTGATGCTAAATCACACCAATAAAAGACGAGATGCTTTCACAATGGCTCATGAATTAGGACACACAATTCATCAATATCTCTCTTATGGGGTGGGTTATTTGAATGCAGATACTCCCTTGACAACAGCAGAAACTGCCTCTGTCTTTGCTGAAATGCTTTTATTTGACAAAATGAAAGAGATTTTATCTAAAGAAGAAAAAATCGCACTTTATGCAGGGAAGTTAGAGGATATTTTTGCAACACTCTTTAGGCAAAATGTTTTTACTAATTTTGAAAGAAGGGTGCATCAAGAAGAATCGGAGTTAAGCGCAGATGAGTTTAGCCAAATATGGCAAGAAGAGAATCAAAAAATGTTTGGCAAGAGCGTGATTATGACTGAGGATTATCGTTTGTGGTGGTCGTATATTCCGCATTTTATTCATACTCCTTTTTATTGCTATGCGTATAGCTATGGGCAACTTTTGGTTATGGCACTTTTTGGTGTTTATAAAAAAGAGGGAAAAAGCTTTATAGAGAAATATGAGAAGTTTTTGAGCTTAGGCGGTAGCAAATCGCCAAAGGAATTGGTAGGTATTTTTGGCTTGGATATTGAAGATGATGATTTTTGGAAAATAGGGATCAAAGAAGTAGAATCATTGCTAAAGGGATTAAAAGAGATTTTATAAAGGGGGGAGGTAGTAGCTATGAATTTAGAGAAAATCCTGCACGATAAGAAATTTATGGAGCTTAATAAAATGCATTGTCGTAAGATATTAGAGTATTTAATCCATAAAAAAATCAATTTTTCCATTGTTTGCAATGTTTCTTGTGTGAAATTTGAGCCTGAACTTCCAAGTAATATCAAGGCAGCCTTTAGTGAATTAACCGTGTTTATTTTAGCGGGTTATACTTTTGAGAGTTTGGAAATTGATGAGAATAATCTCTATTTTGAAGCAGGGTTTGGTGAAGAAAATTTGGGTAGTTTTGTAACAACTCCTTTGGAATCTATTGTTCAAATTTTGCTACCCAATGAAACAGATATTCGTGCTGATTTTTGCGTTTTTATTAATCTTTTGGCGACTTATATTGTGCCGCAAAATGAGAATGATTTTGGTGATGATGGTGTAAATAGCTCTATGAAAGCTTTATTATCAAATCCAAAGAATCGTAAATTTAAGAAATAAAAATGGATAATATTTTTGAATTTTTAAGGGGGAGTTTGTGGATAAAAAAATTAACTTAAAAATATTTCGATTTGATGTGCAGACAGATTATTTGCCTTATTTTTCAAAGTTACAGATAAAAATAGACAAAGAAAGAACACTTTCAGAATTATTAGAAAAAATAAAAGAGAATCTCTTTGGTTTTGCTTATAATGCTTATGGGTTTAAAATCAATGGAATCGTGGTATGTGATTTTGGCTTAAAAATAGAAGATTTGATTGGAAGATTTGGGCTAAATTGGACAATAGAACCTTTGAATGTGAGATTGGTTACAAAGGATCTGGTGATTGATACTAAGCCATTTTTGCAAAAGATTCAAGAATTGGAAAGATTTGGGCTTAATCAAAGTGAGGATTTTGTGCTTACATTTTTTCCATTTGCTTATGCTACGCCCATTGGCTTAGAAGAAAGTAGTTCTAGTGAAGTGTTTTTTGTGTTAGCGTATTTGATTTATCAAGAAACTAACAATGAAGCAATACTTGAGTTTGTTACAATGGGAGAAAATAATATTTTTAATACCCTAGCTATTAAAAATTATGTTTTTCCGATGAATAGTTATGTTGATAATTATTTGAATGAATTTAAGAAAATTATCTTTAAAAAAAGCAATCATAAAGAAGTGAAGAATTTAGCTAAATTGCTTTTAAATAGAATTTTATAAAGGGAAGTGTGATGAAGGAATATATTTTATTACATAATGATTTTTACCCTAAAAGTGCTTTTATTTTGACAGAAAATTTAAAGAAGCTTTGCCAAAAACTACAGATTCCTATAGCTGGGATTCAAAAAATTGCTTGTGAGAATCGATTATTACCCTTTGTGGATGAGCTAAAATATTATGGGCAAATTTTAAGAGCTTTGGTAGAGGCACAAAAAAAAGAGAGTAAGCTTTTGGTTTATGATAGTCAAACTTTGCTTGGAATTTTGGAATTTTTTAGAAAATATTATGAAGATTTGGAATTCAAAGAGCAATTATTGAAAGATTTTGGTATAGAAGTGGATATTTTGGAATTAGAGAAATGTTTTATTTTTATGCCAGAAGTGATTTTGCAAAATATCAAGGGATTGCATAAGAAGAGAAGATGGGAGGGTTTTAAGTGCGCATTTTTACTAGATAGAGAATTGGAGAAAATAGTCAGGGATTATTATCTTATTGAAGAATTTGAAAATATTTTGGGACTCAAAATTTTAACTTTCTATAAAGATAGTCTTGATTATTTACTGCTTAGCAATAAGAGATTGGCTCACAAAATGGGTGGTAGAGATTACTATGAGATGGTGGATTGTGGAGTGGATTGTATTATCACGCCAAATATTGGAAATTTTGAGCTTTTAGATAGGAATGCCCATGAAAATAAAAGAGCTTCAGGGCGCGATGATTTGGAGATTCCGCTTTTGTTTATTTCACAAATTTTTCTAGCACTATTTGAAGAGTTTGGTGCAAGCGATCTGTTGTTTGATCAGCATATCATAGCTCCAAAGATGCTTTAATGGTTGTAGCTTTAAAGGTTATCGCATCATTAATTATTGCAATGGTTTGGTATCAGCTGACTTCAAACCAAGAAACTGCTATTTTCTTTTTTGTTTTAATGCTGATTATATTTTTTATTCGCCCCATTGCTTATCAAAGCCCAACAGAAAGGCAGGATTATTTGGATAAATTCCGTAAAGCTAAAGAGAGACAAGCTAATATTGAGCAGCTTCGCAGGGAAGAAAAAAAGAAAGTCCAAGAAGAGCGAAATAGAAAAAAACCAAAAGAATCAAAAGAATAGTAAATGTCTTTAATGCTCTTGCAAACAACTACAACATCGGAGAATTCAGAAATATTAATTAAAGAGGCTTTGGAAAGTGGTTTGGTTTCTTGTGTTCAAAAAGTGCCTATAGAGAGTTTTTATTATTGGGAAAATACTCTAAGAGAAGATAGGGAGATTCTGCTAACTTTCAAGGTTGATCAAGGTGATTTTGAAAAATTAAACAAACTGATAGAAGCAAAGCATATTTATGAGATTCCAGAGATAATCGGAGTGCATTTAGATTTTGTCTCTAGCAAATACCAAAAATGGCATAATGAGACTACAAAACTCCATAAAAGAGTTTTGTAAGACTACTTTTTGCTTTCTTTATACTCCATAATCATGGCTAGAGCTTCATCTTTTAAGCTAAGCTTTTTCTTTTTTAATTCACTTAGTTCAATATCTGTGGCGTGCTCTCTACCCTCGCTAATGTCTTGTATCTTTTGATCAAGTTCGTTATGCTCATCAAAAATTTTTGCAAAATGTGCATTTTCTTGCTTAAGCACTGTGATTTCATCTCTGTATTCGTGTAGCATTTTTACTCCTTTAAATAAAATAATATTATAAACAAAATTGCCTTAAAAACATTAGGCAAAACAAAATTTAAGTGCGATAATCCGCATTGATTTTTACATATTCATAGCCTAAATCACAGCCATAGGCAACAAATGATTCTTTACCTAAGCCGATATTGCAAGAGATTTTATAAGAATCTTGCTTTAAGACTCTAGCGGCTTTTTCTTCATTGAGGCTATCAAAATAGATTTTACCCTTGCTATACACGCAAATTTCTCCAAAATTAATCTCTAAGGTATTAGGATCACATTCAATCCCACTTGCACCAATAGTAGAGGCGATTCTTCCCCAATTTGGATCGCAACCAAAAAGTGCAGTTTTTACTAATGGAGATCGACTAAGAGCCTTCGCGCAAATCTCTGCCTCTCTTTGTGTTTTAGCACCCTTAACTTCAAAAGCAACGAGCTTAGTGGCTCCTTCTCCATCTCGCACAATATCAGTAGCAAGTTTATGCATAATTTTTTCTAACGCAAAGAGAAAGGCTTCTTTGTCGTAATTGCCACTTTTTTGGTTACTAAGTAAGAGAATTGTGTCATTTGTTGAAGTATCACCATCAACACTAATGGCGTTAAAAGTTGTTTTTGCTGCTTCAAGAAGAAGTGGGCGCATATCTTCTTTGGGGATAGCTGCATCGGTGGTAATAAAGCAGAGCATTGTAGCCAAAGAAGGATTAATCATTCCTGCTCCCTTGCAAATTGCGCCAATCTTAAAACTTCTTGTATCATCTAAAAAAACTTCAAAAGCAATGGTTTTGCTGAAGCGATCAGTTGTCATAATAGCTTGAGAAGCGTTTTGATTATTTTTTGATTCAAGATGAAATTTGCTAAAAGATTGCATAATCTTTTCTTTTGGGAGTTGCACTCCAATAGTCCCAGTTGAACTCATTATAGGATTGATGATATGGGGGAAAGTGGTTTGTAATTTTGCTAAGATTTCTTGGATATTTTGGATTCCCTCTTCTCCAGTTAGCGCATTGGCATTTTTGGAATTAACTAAAATAAAATTGGTTTTAAAATTATCTCCATATTGCCTAAAATGTGTAATGGGGGCAGCGCAAAATTTGTTTTTTGTAAAAATGCCCTCTACATCACATAAGGAATCAGCATAAATAAAAGCAATATCAAGCTGTGAATTAGCCTTTAATCCTGCACTTACTCCATCACAATAAAAGCCAATAGGCGCACAAACTCCATTTTCAATTGGAAAAAGATTAAACATATTTTAACTCCTCTGGTTTGTCTTTTTTAGATACTAATTGCTTAGTTAGGCGTATTCCATGTGAAGTTCCAATTACAAGCAATTTACATTCGCTAGTTACAAGTGTATCTCCATTGGGCATAGAGATGAATTTTCCATCTTTTTGCGTGATTCCAACAATGGAGGTTTGTGTGATTTCACGCAAGTGAGATTCTTTTAATTTTTTAAGAACAAGCCAAGAATAGCGTGGAACGACAATTTCCTCTAAATCTAAAGGTGTGTCTTTTTGGTAAGCAAAGCGTTCAAGCAGATTCTCCATATCTGGTCTTGTTGCCATTGCATTTACTCTTTGCGCAAAAAGCTTTGATGGGGAAACAACAGAATCTGCACCAAGTTTTTTTAACTTTTCTTCTTCTTCGCTATTGTTTGCATTGGCAATAATAAAATAAGGCTTTCTGCCTAATTCCTTTTCATAAAGTCTTACAGAAACAATTTGGGCAATATTATCAGCGATATTGTTAGACAAGGCAATTACTCCCCTTGCGCTAGACAAATGGGATTTTAGCATTGCGATTTCCTCTAAAGGATCTTCATTGATAAAAAAAGGATAGCGATACTTTAGGGCAATGTCTTCTAATGATTGATTACTATCTACAACAACAAATGGAATATGAGCTTCTCTGAATTGTTTGGAAAGTTGAATGGTGTATTCATTGTGATGGCAAATGATAAAATGATTCTTAAGACGCGCAATTTTGTAAATCATACTCCGCTCCTTGATGACTGAGATAAGTTTTCCTCGGTTTAAGGTGTCAATTACGCCGATGACGCAGAAGCTCAAAACAGCAGAGCCTGCCAACATAACAATGGCAGTATAAATAATGCTTAAAGCATCAAATTCGCTTTCTTTTAGAGCACCAAATCCAGTTGTTGTGAAAGTATAAGAGCTTTGAAAAAAAGCTTCAATCAAAGTGTAATCGGTGATGACAATATAACCAAGTGTGCTAAGCAATAATCCTAGAAAAAGTAAAATAAAAGGAAGGCGAAAAGGCTTGAGTTGCTCATATAATAAGCCAGATAAATCAATATCAGGCTTTTGAGTGCCTTCCCAATGAAGAAGTTTTTTGAGTTTTGTGAAAGCCACTACTCAATCCTAAATCAGGATTAAGAGCGTTTTTTCATTGTGCGTAGAGTAGAAGCAGCGATTCTAACTTTTGCAGTTGTGCCATCTTCTAGTTTGATGCGAACTACTCTTAAATTAGGTAATGAGCGTTTTTTTGTCTTGTTGTTTGCGTGGCTCACATTGTTTCCAACCATTGGACCTTTTCCGCTAAAAACACATCTTTTTGCCATTTTTGATTCCTTAAGAAATTAAATAAAATAAACCATAAATTTTAGCAGAATCTATGTAAAAAAAACTTTAAAAGCACAAAGCTTTTATAATCTTTTTTTGATTTCTTGCACAATGTGGAATCCATGATTAAGTGCAGCCGCAATAGAACCGCCATTTTTATAAAGAATATCCCCAGCAATGTAAATTTTATCAATTGAGCTTTGGTGATTCTCATCAATCAATGGAACTCCATTGTCATCAAGTGCTAGATTGCATTTTTTGAGAAAATCAACAGGAGCCATTCCGCCAATAGCATAGACAACTCTATCAAAAGTTTCACTTGTTCCATCGGTGAAATTCACTTTCGGTTTTCCATTTTCATCTTCAAGGCTAACAATGTCAATACCAAGTTTTGGAGTAATTTTCCCAGCCTCTAAACAAGCATTTAAGTTTTCTTTATTAGTTTCGTTGATTCTAGAAAACTCAGTGCGTCTGTAATTAAGCATCACAGGATTGGTATCACTAAGCACACAAGCATACTCTACAGCGGAGTTTCCTCCACCAACTACAAGAATTTTTTCATTGTTTTGACAGCTGTTAGCGTTGAAATTTACTACACTTCTAATAGTGCTTGGAATCGGATAAGAAGGCTTGTTTGGCTGCCCCATTTTCCCAATAGAGATAACGATAAATTTTGCCTTAATAGAAGTGTTTTGTGTAGTGTGAATTAAAAAATATTCCCCTTCTTTTTTGATTGATTCGACTTCTGTTTGGAATTGTGCTTCAAAGTTATTTTTAGCAATAATCTCATCAAATAAATCCAAAGTGCTTTCTTTAGTGCCATCACAAAAATAGATATTTCCATTAAGCTCTACTTTTTGTCCTTTGTAATCTTTATCAACGCGTTTATTATCTTTGTAGAATTTGCGAATAGTTGTGGAGTGATTTTCCCCTTTTTCAAACAAGATAACATCTTTAATTCCTAAAATAACTGATTCCACTGCAGAACCAATTCCGCCTGGTCCTCCACCAATAATTGCAATATCATAAATTTCTTTCATTTTTTATCCTTTTTAATAGGTTTGTTAGTTGCAGCTCGGCGCAAATCTTCTTCATTATCAAATAAAACGCCTTGCATCATTTTTTTTTCATCATCAAATTGTCCATTTTTCAATCCCCAAAGAAATGCAATTAATCCTAAAAGCCCTATGATTAACGAAGTTGCAAGCATAACTCCCACCATTGTTATATTCATAAGAGCTCCAAAAAAGGCTGGATTGCTTCAAAATGCAAACCCATCGCATTAGAAGTGCTACCAATTTGCTTTTTGATATATTTTTTGTGGAATCCTTCCACCATAACTGCCCCTGCCTTATTTTGCCATTGTTGGCTTTGAAGATAGACTTCCAAATCATCTAAATCAAAGCTGGAAAATTCATAAGTAGTTTTGCCAAGATTGATAAAATAAAATTTGTTAGAATGTAAAATGCAACAGCTTAAAATATGGATAGAACTTCCACTTTGCATTTGAAGAAACTCTTTGGCTTCTTTTTGATTTTTGGGTTTTCTTTGTAGAGTATTAGCGCATTCTATGACGCTATCAACTACTAAAAGCGGAAGCTCTAAGCCATAAGTTTCTAATGCTTTTTTGTATTTACAAACTGCAGCAGTATAAACAAAACTTCTTGGACTAGATAGCTCTAAAGTCTCCTCATCAAAGCCATTATCGCATTGTATAAAGGTAATTTCATTTTCTTTTAGAATCTGCTGTCTGCTAAGCGAAGTTGAACATAGTCTCAGCACAAAAATCCTTAGAATTGAATTTAGGCTTTTGATTATATTATTTTTTGGATTATAATGCCATTAAGTTTCTTTAATTTTGAAAATTGCTGCTACAACTGCAATGGCAAATCCACTATCATGAGAAATAGAGAGACTTAGTGAGTGGAGATTAAAATATTTCATTTTGTCTTTTGTTAAAGTAAGCAGGGGGGCACCTTTTTTGTCTTTTGAGATAATCATATCATGGAAGTTTAATTCTTTAGATATTCCGCATTTTAAAGCTTTAGAGCAAGCTTCTTTTGCCGCCCAAAAACCAGCAATGGTTTGGGGGGTTTTAGCTAGTTTTATTTCTTCAGAATTAAGGAATCGAGCAAGTCCTTTATGATTAAATTTTTGCAAAAAAGCTTCTATTCTTGCAATAGAAACTAAATCTACTCCAACTTCAAACAAGGACTATTGCACCACAAATTCAGTGAAGAAAATATTTGAGATTCTGCCATCTACTAAAAATTCATTAAGACGAGCAATAATTTCTTCTTTTAGTTTTTGTTTGCCTCTTGTTGTTTGTATTTCTTCAAAAGTTTTAGAGGCTAAAATACTAATAATAGTATCGCGTAGAATATTGACTTTTGTGTCAAGTTCGGATTGCATTTTAGCAATACTCATTTCTAAAGCGATTGAAGTTTTTAAATAGCGTTTTCCACCACCTGTAGAAACCAGATTGACAATAAATTGATCAAGAGGATACATAGGACCTACATTAAGAAGTGAGCTATTTGGATTTGCCACACTACTTTTAGAAGCAGAGCTTTGAGTGGGCTGATTTGCATCTTGAGTTTGTGTATCATCTCCACCACTAAAGATTAAGATTCCCACCACAATAAGAATAATCAAAAGCAATGCAACTACACCAATAATAACAAATAAAATCATTTTGTTTTGTTTAAGACTTGCTAGTTTGGATTCTTTTTGTTCTTCTTCTGCCATTTTAACTCCTTATTTTTAGAAATATTATATTATTTATCATATTAATTTTTCAAGTAACTACCAAGCCATTTGAGTTCTTTTGGGTAGCGTTGAAATAATTCATTAATATTAGCATCATCAATATGTCCATCAATATCAATAAAAAAACAATACTGGAAATCATCTCCAGTGTGTGCAGGGCGCGATTGTATAGAAGTCATATTGATATTTAAATCTCTAATATCATAAAGCAAATTATACAAAGCACCTGGTTTGTTAGTATTAGTGAGATTGGCAAAAATTGAAGTTTTATCTTTGCCACAGCGTTGGTTTTTGAAGTTGCTAATAATAATAAAGCGTGTTTTATTGCCTGCGCTATCTTCAATATTTTCAAACAAAATAGGCACATTATAAAGTTTAGCAGCAATATGAGAACAAATTGCAGCGCATTGTGGATTTTTGGCAGCAAGTTGCGTGGCTTTTGCAGTAGAATCAACAGGGATTCTTTGAATGTGATCAAGGCTGTGTTCGCTTAAGAAATGGTGGCATTGTCCAAATGCAATGTCCTTTGAATAGATGATTTGTATGTCTTGGAGTTTTTGTGAAATGCTTGCAAAGCAATGATGGATAGGCATATAAATTTCAGCAACAATTTTAAGATCAGTTTCCTCTAGCATATCAAGAGTCTCTCCAACAGCGCCATTTTGATTGTTTTCAATAGGCACTACTGCATAACTTGCTCTTCCTTCTTTGACGCTTTTAATAGCAGAAGTAATAGTGTTGTGAGAAAAATATTCACATATGGCACCAAAGCGACTTTCAGCGGCTTGGTGTGTGTAGCTTCCAATAGGTCCAAGATAGGCTACGCGTTCTGGTAATTCAAGGTTTCGACTTACTGCAAAGATTTCTAGATAAATTGATTCAATGGCACTTCTAGTTAAAAAGATTGGTTTTTTGTGATCTAGTCTATCAATGATTTCCTTTTCTCTTTCTGGGCGATAAACTGGAGAATTAGTTTGGATTTTGGCTTTACCAATTTGTTTAACAATCTCCATTCGCTTCTCTAAAAGTTCTAGAATACTATCATCAATCTTATCAATTTCATTTCTAAAAAGCTGTAAATTCATTTAGAATCCTTATAAATAATCTTTTTCTAGTGCAATTAAATCTTCAAAAGTTTCTCTTTTACGGATTAATCTTGATTTTCCTTGTGAAATAGCTACTTCAGCGCATCTAGGGCGTGTGTTGTAGTTACTTGACATACTAAAGCCATAAGCTCCAGCACTAAGAATAGCGAGTATATCTCCGGCTTTTAAAGGAGGTAAAGCGATATTTTTACCTAGATAATCCCCACTCTCACAAATTGGTCCTACAATATCTGCAGGAGTGGCTTCTCCTTCTTGTGGAGTTAAGGGAGTGATTTTATGATAAGCATTATAAAGGCTAGGGCGGATTAAGTCATTCATTGCGCCATTTACAATAATAAAACGCTTTTCTTGAGAAGTTTTTTCATAAAGCACTTGAGTTAAGAAAACTCCTGAATTCCCCATAATAAATCTACCAGGTTCGCAAATAATAGTTACATCAAGCCCCCTTAAGCACTCTAAAATGCTTTGAGCATAATCGTAAGGATTAATGGTTGTTTCATCTTTGTAAGTAATTCCTAAACCCCCACCAATATCAAAGAATTTAATGTCAATTTTAAGCGCTAAAAGACTATGAAGTAGTTGAGCGATTTTTTGTGCGGATTCAGAAATAGGTTGGAGTTTGGTGATTTGACTTCCTATGTGAAAGTGGATACCTATGGGATCTAGAGATTCTGATTTGTGAGCATGGAGATAAAGACTTTTAGCCTCTTCAATCCCAATTCCAAATTTGTTTTCTTTAAGTCCTGTTGAGATATAAGGGTGGGTTTGTGGATCAATATCAGGATTAACGCGAATAGAGATTCTAGCCTTTGTGTGAAGAGTTTTTGCAATTGATTCAACTTTAAGCAACTCTTCTTTACTTTCAATATTAATAAAAAGTATCCCAAGCTTAATAGCTTCTTGGATTTCATAGTCTTGTTTGCCAACTCCGCTATAGATGATTTTATAAGTTGGGATTCCAGCTAGAATGGCGCGTTTAATTTCTCCTAGCGAAACACAATCTGCACCGCTTTCTAAAGAGGCTAGTTTTTTAATAACGCTTAGGTTAGAATTTGCTTTTAGAGCATAGCAGATTAATGATTTTCTGCCACTAAAGGCAAGTTTAAATTGATTAAAATACTCTTCAATTTTATCAAAGTCATAAACAAAAAGAGGGGTTTGGTGCTCTTTGGCTACTTGCAACAAAAGCTCTTTATTTAGATTGCCATCAAGGTTGGGAGTGTTTGGTAGTGGAATATTTTTCATAAAACTCACTTTAAAATAAAATTTTTGAGAATTGTAATCAAAAAATCTTAAAATTAGGATATTTTGGCTTTTTTGCCAATGGATAAAACTAATCCAATCATAATGCTCGTTGAGAGCATAGAGCTACCTCCATAGCTTAAAAATGGGACGGCGATTCCTTTAATGGGAATTAATCCTGAAATCCCAAAAGCATTAATAAGAAAAGACAATCCTAAGATGATTCCAACTCCAGAACAAAATAAATAATACATTGTATTTTTACAGCGGTTTGCGATTCTTAAGATACGATAAATCATTACTAGAAAAATAAGACTAATAACAAATAAACCAATAAAGCCAATTTCTTCTGTGATACCTGCTAAAATGACATCGGTATGCACTTCGCTTAAAAAACCAAGTTTAATAAGCCCATTTCCTAATCCTTCTCCTATGATTCCACCATTAGCAATTGCATTAAGAGAATGTTGTATTTGATAGGGTTCAGGGAGATTTTCAACACGCAGAGAATTAGCAATGGATTGTGGGAAGAAAGATAATATTAGATCTTGCGTTCCTGCCCACCACGCTTTAATACGCATAATGCGGTGCGCACTTGTAACAATCACCAAAATAAATAAAACAGACGCAAGGGCTAGAAGATTTGCAAAAAGCTTAAAAGAAGAACCTGCAAAAATCATCATCAAAGCTAAAGTAACACCAAGAAGAACAATTTGTCCTAGGTCATTTTGCAAAATAGCAATGAGATAAACAGCAATTAAAAATACAAAAACATAGGGTAAAAAGGTAATAAATTCTTCTTTGAGTGTTTTGGTCTCTATAAGAGAGAATTTACGCGAAAAACTCCAAGCCAAAAAGATAATAAAGCCGATTTTAAAAAATTCTACAGGCGCTAGAGAAAAAAGAGGGAATCTAATCCAGCGTTTTGCTCCACCAGCACTTGTAGCAAGACTTTCGGGGAGAAAATGCATAATAAACATTAAAAAGATTCCACCAAAAAATAAAATAAAGCCAAACTTTAAAACAAAGTTATCAGGATTGCAACGAGAAATACCCCATATTAAAAAAATCCCTAAGATTCCTGCAATAAGCTGTCTTATCATAAAATGGAATTCGCTGTAATCATAATATAAAACAGCAAAAGAGGAAAGTGAGTAAGAAAAGATTATGCTAATAGTAATGAGGCTTATGCTTAAAAAAAAGAGTGGCTTATCAACCATTGAGAATTTTTCCGATAATATCTGCTTTATTGGCACTCATAAGATGAATTTTGTGGTGGATTTTGCAAAGATGATTAAAAAGTTCTCGGCTTTTTTGTAGTCCCACTTCAAATTCTATTCCTTTTTGAAAAGCTTTTTCCATGGATTTTAAATAATCTTGTGGAACAAAAACGCCCGGTAGTTTATTGTGTAAAAAAAGAGCGGTTTTATAAGAAGTAATAGGAAAGAATCCAAACATTAATGCGCAACGCGTGTTATGTTCTTGATTGATTTGGTTTATCCATTGGAGTAGCTCTTCTGCGATTTCAAGATCATAAATGGGTTGTGTAAAAATTGCTAAAGCACCATTTTGAATCTTTTCTTGCATTTTTTTATAGAGATTTTGTTTTTTATTAGCATAAGAATTTAGCACACTAAAGGGGTAAAAAGGTTTAAAATCGCCTTGTATTTGGTTGTTATTAATGTCTTTTGCGGTATTTAATTGACAGATGGTTTTAAGTAAAACATTGCTATTACCCTCAAAGATGCTTTTAGCTTGTGGCTGATTGCCATGTCTCATAGGATCACCGGTGAGTGCTAGGATTAATCGTAAATCAAGGCTGTTCATACCGATTAACTCGCTTTGGAGTGCTAGAGTGTTTCTATCTCTCATTGACATTGTTGTGATGCTTGGAATCTTAAAGGTATTTTGGAGTTTTAGACTTGCTAAAATCGCATTGTGTTTGAGTTTTGCAAGGGGAGAATCAGTGCAAACAAAGGCATTAATTTTGCTGGGGAGATTCTCTTTTTTTATTGTCTCAAAAAGCGCTTCTAGGGTAAAACTAGCTGGTGATGAAAATTCATATGTGAAGCATTTCTCATCGCTTCTTAGGGTTTTAATAAAAGTTTCAATCATATTCATTCACTAATAGTAAAAGCCTTGAAATTAAGGCTTTTATTGAATCCCAAGAATTTTGTTAATTGTTGTGTTCATCTTGGTCTCAAGATTATATCGCACATTATGCTCTTCGTGTTTGTTTTGCTGAATCTGCGCTTCTTTTTTGGCAATAGAGTGATAAAGATTTTGGATTTTGGCTTGATCTTTTTGAATCCTTGCTTCTTCTAAATCAAGCAAAAGCAAATCTTTTTCTAAGTGTAATTTATCATTAGTATTGCGATATTTTTCGGTTTGTTTGCGAAGATCTTGATGAAATTGGTATTGAATATTACGAATTTCTCTTTTTTGACTAAAGCTTGAATTGTGATAAAGTGTTTTGGTGATACCTTTTGGTGCTTTTAGTGTTTCTTTTGGTGGAAGTGCATAAACAAGAGAGGCAGTAAGTATTAAATGGGAAATAAAAAATAAAAAAATCTTTTGCATATAGCAATCCTCTTTTATAAAATTAACCTGAATTATAACATATTTGCATTGTTTTGAAATTGAATTTGCTATAATCCTGTGGTAAATTTAATTTTATGGGTTGGTGAATGTTGGGAATTGGAAAAAAACCTAGCGTGTTAGGTGGAACAATGATTATTGCAGGGACAGCAATTGGAGCTGGAATGTTAGCTTTGCCAACAATCTCTGCTGGAATGTGGATTTGGTGGTCTTTGGGGCTTATGGTGATTGCTTGGCTTATGATGTTGCTTTCTTCTCAAGCCATTTTGGAAGTTAATCTTAATTATAATCCTGGTGCAAGTTTTCATACACTTGTGCATGATAATTTAGGGAAATTTTGGAATCTTGTAAATGGTTTGAGTGTAGCCTTTGTTTTATATATTTTACTCTATGCTTATGTTAGTGGTGGAGGTTCTATGGTAGTGCATACTTCTGTGGCATTGTTTGGATATGAGCCTCCCAAGTTTTTATCAGGATTGCTATTTGCAATTTTATTGAGTGGCTGTGTGTGGTGGAGCACTTATGCAGTTGATCGATTTTCAGTAGTGATGATTGGGGGTATGGTTATTACTTTTATTTTTGCGATGAGTGGAATGCTTGGGGAGGTTAAAACTTCTTTGCTTTTGGATTTGCAAAATGATGGAAGTAGTTATGGGATTTTTGTATTTGTGGCAGTTTCAACTTATTTAACTTCTTTTTGCTTCCATGCTTCGGTGCCAAGTTTGGTAAAATATTTTGGTAAAGACCCTGTTTCTATTAACAAATGCCTTATTTATGGGACATTGATTGCGCTTTTAGCCTATGTGATATGGATTGTTGCGTGTGATGGAAATATTATGCGAAGTGATTTTAAAGAAGTTATTGCAGCAGGTGGGAATGTTAGTCATCTTATTGAAGCAGCAAGTAGTAATCTTAATGGCAGTTTTTTATTAAGAATGCTTGATGCTTTTGCATTTTTAGCAGTAGCCACTTCATTTTTAGGGGCAGGACTTGGATTGTTTGATTATATGGCAGATTTGTGTGGATTTAATGATAGTAGAATAGGACGAACAAAAACAATGCTTGTTACTTTTGCACCACCTATTATTGCAGGAATGATTTATCCTGATGGATTTTTGCTTGCAATTGGTTGGGCAGGACTTGCTGCGACAATTTGGTCGGTGGTGATTCCTGCTTTACTCCTTAGAGCTTCGAGAAAAAGGATAGAAAATCAAGAGGTTAATTATCAAGTTAAAGGTGGTAATTTGACTATTTATGCACTTTTGATTTTTGGCTGTGTGGTAGGAATCTGCCATATTTTATTTGTGTTTAATGTTTTGCCAATGTATAAATAATGCTAAAAGAATTATTGCAAATTTTTCAATACCTTCAAAAATTCCATAAAGATAATCTTGAGGTTTTAAGAATCATCTTGGAATTTTTGTTGATCTCCAAAGATAAAAAATTCCTAAAGGGATTGATAGAGGGGGATAAAGAGCAAATTGACGAGAATCTTTCTGAAAATTTAAGGGGTTATGGGCTAGAAGCCTTTAGTGCAAATCCAAAGATTAACCGCAAAAAAATTTTAAAAGTATTATTAGATTATGAAATTACTCCAAAAGATTTGGAGAATTTTATTCAAGCTATTGTGATGCATAAGACAATTTTGGGGCTTTATGAATACGCTACTCCTATTGAAGTGAATCTCTTGGTTTGTAAGTTTTTGGATATTAAGAGTAATGAGAGCCTTTATAATCCCTGTTGTGGTTTAGGGAGTTTGCTATTTGGCGTGAGTGAGAGGAATTTTGATTATTATGGAGAGGATATTCAGCCAAAGATTCTTTATCTAGCTAAGATTTTATCGCTTTTTATAGGATTTAAGCGGAGTTATTTGGAAGTGGCAGATATTTTTAAAGAATCTGCCTTTGGGGATTTGGTAGCAAACAAAGCTTTTTGTTATTTTCCCTTGGAGATGCCTTTAAATCTATGGAGTTTTAAAGATGACGATTTGGAGCCTTTTATTAAGAGTATCCCTGAGATTCCTTTTTTGGCTTATACGCTAAGGCATTTTAAGCAAAAAGGAGTTTTTATTGTTCGCTCTTTATTGTTGTATAAGGCTTATGGTAAGCGTTTAAGAAAGTTTTTAAGAGAAAAAAGGCTACTTGAGGGGGTGGTGGAGTTTCCTAAAAATATTTTTCCACACCAAATTGAAGAATTTTCATTGCTTATTTTATCAAAACAAGAGAACAAGAAAGTCTTTTTTGTTGATGCTCAAAAGTTCTATCTCAAAGAGGGCAAGTATAATAGGCTAACTAATATTGATAGGATTTATGATAAATATCTTAGTAAGCAAGATTCTGATATTTCTAGGTTGGTTGATTATGAATCTCTTGATGATGGGAACTTTAAAGCTTCTTATTACACGCAAAAAAAAGATGTTTGTGATTCTGCGTTGCTTAGTGAATTTTTGGAGTGTATTTATAGAGGGCAGAGGGTTGAAGCAAAAAAAGATGGGGTTTTGGTGGATTGCTATAATGCGGGAATTAAAGATTTTGAAGAATATGGCTTTAGTGAGAGATTTTTGGAATTTTCTCCCAAAAGCGATCAGAAGCGAATCGAAAAACTTAGAATTCAAGCTTATGATATTTTGCTTTCTATACGAGGAGTTTCACCCAAAGTAGCAATTATTGGAGAAAGAATAGGAGAGAAAAGGATTTTACCTAATGCAGGAATCTTGGTTTTGCGTCCCAAAAGCAGAGAGATTGCAGAGGCTTTGTATGTATATTTTTTATCTCCAAAAGGATTTTTGGCGCTAAGTGAGATTTATCAAAAAAATCAAGATTGCATTGGAGAAGAGCAAATAATGAATCTTTTATTGCCAAGTGGTTTTTTGGAATATCAAAAGCGCTTTGATTTATTGCTAAAAGAGGGTGAGCAAATTAAAGAGCACCAAAGAGCAATAAAGACATTGCTTGATTTTTAAAAAACAAATGGAATTAACTTAAAAAAAGAATCACAAGATTATGGAATCTTGTGAATTATATTAAAAAACTAGCAATTAATGCACCAATATAAGAGACAATATAGGCAGTAATAGTTGTTAATAAAAAGAGATAAACAATATATTTAAATCCGCCTGCTTCCTTTCCAAAAACCACACTTGCAGCAAGGCAAGGATTATAAATCATAATAAATAAAATATAAGCAATAGCAACTTTTAAAGGAATGACTGCTTTGATAGTTTCCATTAAAGTAACGCTACTTTCATCAACTTCTGCACCTAAGGAATATAAAACTCCCATAGTGGAAATGATAACTTCTTTAGCCGCAAGTCCGCTAAGCAAAGCCACACTCATTTTCCAATCAAATCCTAGAGGCGCAAAGATTGGTTCAATGAGTTGTCCGGTTTTGCCTAAATAACTATTTTCAATAAGCTGTTCTTGCAAGGTAAATTCTAAAGCCTCTTTTTCTTCTTGAGTGCTAGCTTGTTCTATTTTTTGAGCATAGATAGCTTGGGTGTCTTCTTGGAGTGGGAAAGTGCTAGCAAACCAAATAAGAATTGTCGCAGCTAAAATAAAAGTTCCTGCTTTTTTGAGATACATTTTTGCTTTGTTATAGACAGAAAACCAAACAAGATTCCAATTTGGGATTCGGTATTTTGGCATTTCCATTACAAAGGGTTCATCGGGTCCTTTAAAGACGCTAAGGCGTAAGATTTTTGCCATAATTAATCCAAATAAAGCCCCTAAAATGTAGATTCCAAAGAGCCAATTTCCTGCTTGTTCTGCGGGGAAAAATGCCCCTACAAAAAGCACATAAACAGGTAATCTAGCACCACAACTCATAAAATTGACAATAAAAAGAGTGAGTAATCTATCTTTGCGGCTTTTGAGTGTTCTTGTAGCCATAAAAGCAGGCACCGAACAACCAAAGCCCGTAACAAGTGGTATAAAGCTTTTTCCGTGTAAGCCAAATTTGTGGAAGAATCCATCAAGTAAAAAAGCGACACGAGACATATAGCCTGTTGTCTCTAAAAGGGCGATTCCAAAAAATAAAATGATAATGTTAGGCAAAAATAAGATAACTGCGCCCACTCCGCCTATAACTCCATCTGCCAATAAAGATGCAATGTGTTCATTAGCGATATTTTCTTTAATGCTATCGCCAATTCCAATAAAGAAGGATTCAATATAATCCATAGGAATCGCACCTAGCGTAAAGGTGAGCTGAAAAAGTAGCCACATAAGAGCCAAAAATATAGGGATTCCAGCGTATTTATTGATAAGAATTTTGTCAATCTTTTTGGTGTAGTTTGGTAGAATTTTGTTTTCGTATTTAAGCGTTTCGGTTACTAAGCCATTTACAAAAGCATTTAAATCATCAATGAAAATATCGCTACTTGATTTGGTATTGTAGATAATATAGAGATTATTAAGAGATTCTTGTAAAAGCGGAGAGATTTCCATCCAAATGGGTTTTTCATGCAAGAATTTAAAGAGTTTTTCATCTTGCTTTAGAAGCAAAATGGCAATTTGTCGATTAGTGAGATTTAGCGATTGAATATTTCTATCATTTTTGCTATTTAAAAATTCTTCAAGCCTAAGAATCTCAGTTTCAATTTCATTGCTATATACGCGTTTGTTTGATGAAGTGTTTTGCGTGTGTGTTTGAAGTGCCAAAAAGAGAAGTAATCTAAGATTTTCTTTGGTCTTAGCAGAGATTTTTAGGCAAGGGATTCCTAAGAGATTGCCAAGTTCTTTATGATTGATTTGCACCCCTTCTTTTTCTGCTTCATCACTCATATTAAGTGCTAGAATCATTTTCTTTTGGAGTTCTAGTAGCTGTGTGGTGAGTAGTAGATTGCGTTCAAGATTAGTTGAATCAACTACATTGACAATCAAATCATATTCTCCATTGTCAATAAAGTCTTTAGTGATTTTTTCTTCTTCGGAATAACCATAAAGCGAATAAGTCCCAGGTAAATCGATGATTTCTAATTCATAGTCTTTGTAAGTGGTTTTGGCGTGAGCTTTTTCTATGGTTACGCCTGTGAAATTTCCAACTTTCATATTTGAGTGGCACAGGGCATTGATTAATAAGCTTTTGCCGACATTGGGCTGCCCTACAAGAGCGATTTTGATACTTTTTTTATTCATTGATATTTCCTACTTTGATTGCTTTTGCTTCTTCTGCGCGTAAGATAATGCAGCTTCTATCAAGCTCTACTAGGATTGTAGAGCCACCTAATGAAGTTTCTAGTTTTTTGATTTTTTTGGATTTACAAATACCAAGACTGAAAAATCTATCTTTAAGCTGTGCATCAACATCTAATTCTGTGATGATTGCACTTTCACCATCTTTTAAATCTTCAATTGTCATAAGATGTCCCTTAAGAATTAGTTTAATTTGTATTGTAGTCTTAATACTCTTAGAGTAATATTAATATTGATTATCATTTATAATAATAAAAAAGAGATTCCCATAAAACTAAAGTAATAAAATGGGGCAGGGGGTTAGGGGTGGATTTGCAGGTGTGAAACTTTTAGAATCTATCTTTTGTGGTTAGGCGTTGTTAATTTCTTTGTTGAAAACGCAATCCAAATATGTTACAATTAGACAAAGTTCCTAGTTATCAATAAGACTTCAAGGAAGGCTTCCCTTAGTGGATAGATAGCGCAGGTCATCAATAATACTCCTTTTTAAATCTTAGAATCAGCGCAAAGAATTATTTAAAATGTTTATTATCTTTGTAAGTATGAAACTTTTAGAATCTAAGCTTATCTGCTTAAAAATTCATCAATAATTTCTAAAATCACTTTAAAATTTTCAAAATCTTCTTTTGTCCCATTTTCGCAAATCCAATTGCATATTTCTTGCTTATTCTTTATTTTATAATCTATAATTTTATCATTATCTTTTATGATGCTAAAATAATTATTTTGATTAAAATTTTTATGATAATTTTCAAATAAATTATTATTAAAAAGATTTTCTATGCCTTTATCTAAAAAATTTTCTTCAAAAAATGGCATTTTATTGATTCTTGGTTTTTCCCTGATCCATGTGTAGCCAAAGCAGAGCTTTTTTAGGTTTCTATTGTGTTTAGATTTAATAGAAAGAATCCTTCCTTTACTCTTTGGCTAAATCTATTGTTTGCTAATATACAGAATCTAGCGATGCCCCATTTATTTCAGAGTATATAATTTCAAATATTTTATTTGTGATTCTCTCCTTAAAATCTTTATTATCATTAAATTGTTGAAACAAGACAAGGTTTCTTTCTGCGACATCTTGAAATTTTTCAGAAAGTATTTCCTTAAACTTTATTTGCATATTTTGCTTATCAGTGTTATGTGCAATTTCTTTGAGTTTCTCATTTTGGCTTAGTTCATTTTTGACTTGTATGAGCTCTTGAGCTACCTTATCACTTTCTCCCCATTCTATGTTTCCATATTTTTCATTAAACTCTTTAATGATACTGGAGAGTTCTTGTAACTCTGCTTCTTGAGTTTTGCTAGAGCCATCTGCATTTGAAGGCAGCAGTTCTCCTTGTCCTTCCAAAATTATATTTTCACTTTTCACAAGCTGCACACGATAGCTATCAAAACTTACATTATCCAAAATCCCCTTTGCCAAATCCTCTGATCTCGGTGGATTTATTTTTGCTATAAGTTTTTTAAGTAAAATATAGTGTTTTTCTAGATTGGTATCTTCATAGGGTAAAATTTGTGCTAAGAATGCATAATCTTTCAAATAATTTTTTACCTTACTATAAAACTCTATTTTTTCATCATCGCTTTTTTGATTAAACCGATCTATCATTCTATCAAGTTGACTATGAATAATATTTTCTTTTTCTCGCCTTAGAATAGATTCTACAAAGATATCTATCTCATCTTGTGCATAAACTTCATACTCCAAAAGATTGCTTTTAAGTTCATAGATTCTCTCAATATTGCTTTCTTGAGCTAGATAAGTTTGCTCATAGAATGCGCTAAAAGATTGTGCGATTTTTTCATGTGTATTTACAAAATCTAGCACACAAGTATCCTCCTTATTTGCACACACTCTATTTAATCGCGATAGCGTTTGCACCGCACTTATACCGCTTAAAGCTTTATCTACATACATCGTATGTAATAATGGCTCATCAAACCCAGTTTGATACTTTTCTGCTACGATTAAGAATTTATACTCATCTTTTTTGAATTCATCTTTTAACATATTTTCACTAAATCCATTTAGCCTACTTTCGCTGTAAGTCCCATCATCGATATTCAACTCGCCTGAAAATGCGACAATTGCCTTGAATTGTGGATAATGGTTTTTTAAGTATTCCCTAAAAGAGAAATAATAATTAAGTGCATTTTCTCTGCTTTTAGTTACTACCATAGCCTTTGCTCTAGCTCCTATTTTTTTGTAACTATGGACAAAAAAATGCTCAATCATTATTTCAACTTTTTTATCAATAGAATCTCTATGATTTTCTACATAGGCTTTTAGCTTTTTGTTGGCTTTTTTCTTGTCATAGAGCGGATTGTCTTCAATAGAAGAAAGAATTTTGTAATAACTCTTATAGGTCGTATAACCTTTTAATACATCAAGAATAAATCCTTCTTCTATTGCTTGTTTCATGGAATAGAGATGAAAAGGAATAAATTTCTTTTCCCCATTCACCTCACAAGGCATTCCAAACATTTCTAGCGTTTTTGGCTTAGGCGTAGCAGTAAAGGCAAAATAAGAGGCATTTTTTTGCAATTTTTTATTTTTTATAATTTCTGTTATTTTATCTTCTGAATCTTGCTCATTTTCATCACTACTTCTATCTCTAATAGCTTCTCCCATTTTTTGCGCACTTATACCGCTTTGACTAGAATGTGCTTCATCAATAATAATTGCAAAATGTTTTGCCTTAAGACTTGAAACCTCATCTAAGATATAGGGGAATTTTTGAATGGTTGTGATAATAATCTTTTTGCCTTCTTCTAAAGCTTCTTTTAGTTGCTTACTTCCGTGCGTAATAGCTTCTACCACGCCGCTAACGCTCTCAAAGCTTTTGACATTGTCTCTAATCTGTTTATCTAATACCTTTCTATCTGTCACAACAATAATGCTATCAAAGATGAGTTTTGAATCCTTATCATGCAAACTTATAAGATTATGTGCAAGCCATGAAATAGAGTTGCTCTTGCCACTTCCTGCACTATGTTCTATCAAATAGCATTTTCCTACACCATTAACTTTCACATTATTTAAAAGCTTTTCTACTACATCAAATTGATGATAGCGTGGAAAAATGATTTTTTCTTGCTCTTTGTCTTTGATCATTTTCACAAAATCAAAAATAAGTGTAAGTAGAGTATCTTTTTTGAGTATTCTTTCCCAGAGATAAGCGGTTTTCACACCATTGCTTGGTGGATTTCCTGCACCGCAACTAAGCCCTATCTCACCGCTACCATTATTTAATCCACGATTAAAAGGTAAGAATCTTGTCTTTTCTCTCTCTAGCTTGGTTGTCATAAAAGCAAGATCAGAATCTAGTGCAAAATGCACAATACAATTTTGCAAAAATCTTTCTCTTGGATCTCTATCTTTTTTATATTGCTCTATTGCATTATAGACATTTTGCTCCGTAAAGGGGTTTTTTAGCTCGATAGTGATCAACGGGATTCCATTGAGAAAAATTACCATATCTATGGAGTTTTGATTTTCCCTGCTATAGTAAAGTTGGCGAATGACTGAAAGAGTGTTTTTATTGTAATTTTCTACACTATTACTATTTAAGGTATTACTTGGTTTTCTGTAAGCTAGATTTAACTTGATTCCACGCAATTCTATGCCATTTTGCAAAGACTTAACAATGCCTTGTTCTCTGATTTTAGAAGCAATGTGCTTTAGAATCTCATTTTTATAACTCTCTCCCAAACGCTTTTTAAGCTCATCTAATGCCTCAGCCTGTGTAGATTCCAAAAACTCTATAAACAACTCTTTATCAAGGCATAAATCTTTATCATAGTTTTGGCTCACTCTTTTTATATAGCCATTATTTTCTAATAGATAAGTTCCTATAAAACTTTCTAAATCTTTTTCTTGGTAGTTAGGCATTGTTAGCTCCCTTTATTTCTTCTTGTAATATTTTTATTTTTTCTTCTGATTGTTTTGAATATTCTTGGTATTTTTTTATTTTATCTGCAAAAAACATTTTTCCTCCTAATATACTACTTAAAAAAGAGAAAATAATACTTATAATAATATTCCATGCAGATTCTAGCGGTTTATATTGTGCAACAACAAAATAACTGCATATGCATAGAAGCATAAAAAATACAATAATTGCAGATATGCGTAAAAATTTGTAAATTTTAAGAGTTTTTTTATTTCTTTCAAACTCTTTTATTTCATATTTAAGTTTTTCACTTCTATAGTTTTTAATTTCGTCATCTTTACTTTTATTATTTTGTTTTAATTTTTCATTTTCTTTTTGCAATTTACTTTTGTCTTGGTTTACCTCATTAACTTCATTGGTTAAATGTTCTATTTTATTTTCCATTGTATTTATTTTTTCTTCTTTTATATTATGTTGTTGAATGAAATAATCCAAATCTACGCCACTCATATTAGAAAGAGAAACTATATTATCTTCATCAATGTCTTCAGGCTTGATATCCAACGATCGAAGATCAACTAAAATTTCTTTAGCTAGTTCTTTATCCATACCTTCTTTTATTTTCTTATCAAGTTGATTACGTAAATCAGTTTCGTGATTATGTAAATTAAGTGCTATAGATATTCTAGCTCTTACTTCAGGTTTAAAAATTAATAATTTATTATTGCTTTTAGAAAATTTTCCAAGTTTTAACCATAAAATATTAGTTAGATACATTACTTGTATTGCAATAGGAATTTTACTCTTAGAGGTAATTTTTATATATTTTGAAATATTTATATATTCATTTTCATCAGTTAAAAACAAATATTTAGAATTTTCTATGGTTGCTTCATTGTTTTTTCTCAATATATTTAGCTTATTTAAAAATTCTATTTTTTCATCATTAACTTCAGGCAATTTTTCTTTTATATCACTTGAAACAATGTTAAATTGTTGATTTTTTTCTAAATTAAAATCTACCTCATCAATTTCTTTTTTTAATATAGTATTTTCTTTAAGTTTAGCAAATAATCTTATTTTTTCTTCTATAATTTTTAATGTATCATTGCCGCAACGATTTCTTATTGTTTTTGCTGCATCTTTCTCTTCAATATTTTTATTGTTTATTAAAGCATTGTTTATTAAAGCATTGAAGAAATTTTCTATCCGTTGTTCTTCTCTTGAGGTGTAATATAGATAAATTACTTTTTTACTTCTATTAATTTCTACAATTAAATCAAATAGTTCGTCTATTATTGAATTATAAAATTTTCCATTGTATCCCATAAAATGAAAAATAATTTCCATATTTATATAAATTTTTAATTTTTCCCACTTTCTGCTATCAAATGTATCTTGATATTTTAATGCATTATACACAATAATACCATCGGATATATTATTTAATAGAGGATTGTTCATATTTTTAATAATAAATTTATTAATATCATTTTCATAATTATTAAGTGTATTTCCTAAGAAATAATTAATCAATTCTTTGTTTAATATCTCTTTCTCTTTATCATCTGATAACATACCAGAATCTAAAGATGCATGTAATTGTTCAATTAACATTTTTTCTTTATCTATAATCTTTTCTAACTCATTTTTTATGTATTGTGTGTCACTGTCAGCAATACAGTTGGAAAATTTTTTAGCATTTGTATCGAATTGTAATTTTTTATTTTTTACCATTACTTTTAATCTTTGTTCTATAACAGCTTTAGGTATATCAAATTCAAATTCATTTTTTAGACATTCATATATTTCAGTGTTGGTAAAATTATTTAGATTTTTATCGCATATTATAAACACAATAAAAGAATCTAGTATCTCAAATAAATCTTTTCCTTGTTGTCGTAAAGAATGAAAAACTACCAAAGCTGATAATATTTGATATTTTTCTTCCATATTGCTCCTTTTTATAAGTTAATCCTACCACAAATTGCTTGATTTATAAGCGTATTTTTGTATTCTTTTATAAGTTTTATTTGTTTTTTGGTTTTTTCTATGATTTTATCTATCTTAGAGATTTTAGAATCTAAAAATTGTGCAATTTGCTCTTGCTCTTTTAGGGGTGGGATAAGGCATTGTGCTTCTTTTAAGATAGACTTTGTAATACTAAAAACCTTTACCCCACTAACTCCTTTTCTTATTTGATTTCTTGTAAATACAGAATCAAACAAAAATGAAAAATACAAAGAATTAATTTTATAATTTTTTGGTTTTAAAGTGATTGTGTGGTATCCTGCAAAAATTGGTGTATTAGATTGAATACTTGTAAAATTCCCAGAACCCTCTATATCTTCAGAAGTATCTGCAAAAACAAAATCTCCTTTTTGTAGAAGTGATTGTGGTTTATTTGCAAGATGTGTTTTGCTCACAAATGGTAATCTATGGATAGATAAATCAAGGCGACATGGGTATTTAGAGTGAATCTCACCATAATTAACGCAAGGTATGCCACAGGGAATAAAATCCGCTTTAGTTATGTTCAATCCATTGCCAAGAAAAAAAAGCATTTTTAATTTTTTAATCTCCCAATGATTTGGAATCTCTCCCAAATATTCTATGCCACTATCTTTGAAAGTTACATTTGTATCAAGTCCTTTGGTAACGCATTCATTAATAAGGGATTGCTTTTTCTCATTTAGAAGCGTGATGAGCTTTTGCTTTTTCTCACAAAAGTTATCTATCTGTGCACATTTAGAATCTAAAAAATCTGCTATCCTTTTTTGCTCTTCTAGTGGTGGAGTAGGTAAAAACATTTTTTTAAAGTCTAAATAGTCTATACTTTCTCTAATCTCCATAATACCATAGGCAAATGTTCTTAAAAATTTCTGCACAGATTTTATCTGAAACAAGTAAGAGTAATAACCCATCAAATAATTTGGATTATTAATATAAAAAACTAAATAAATAGGACTAACCAAACCATTATATGCAGAAACCCCCAAAGAACCAATCACGGCATTCATTTTATTTAATACCAAATCATTAATCCTTGCAATCTTGTAGCCTTGCAAATCATCTTTTGATTTATTGCCTATATTTCCTTTTTCTTCATAGGGAATTACTCCAATATCTTTAACTAGAGAAAGAATTGTTTTTAACTCTAAATTATTATTTTGCTCGTTTCTTTGATTTAAAATTGCTTTAAGAGGCTTAATCTCCCAATGCTCTGGAATCTCCCCAAGCCATTCTATACCACTATCTTTAAAAGCCCTCATTGCATAATCTCGCTTAAGAGTTCTTGCACTTCTTGTTCTAGCTCTTTTAATTCGCTATCTATCTCTTGTAGGCTTCTTGGTGGTGTGTAGGTATAAAAATATTTGTTAAAAAGGATTTCATAGCCTACACTTGCACTCTCCCAATCTATCCAAGAGTTTGGCACATAGGGTTTTTACTTCTGTATCATAGTAGTTTTGTATATCTACTTTTAGTGGGATTTTCTCTGTATTGTTAGTTTTGTCAGAATCTAGCAGGAGATTTTCTTCACTCTTTTTGAGTTTCACTCCAAGATAGGAGAAAAACTCTGCTCTATCGTCAAAATCTTTTGGGCTAGATTCTAGCTCTTGTAGTTTTTGCAGGATTTTGCCTTTGTCTTTTAGGGTGTTGAATTTAGAATCTTCTTTTAGAGATTCTGTGCTTCTTGGCTTTTCTATAAGGATTTTTGTATAGCCAAAGTCGCTATTATCTAGAATCTTGCAATCTTCATTTTCGCGAAAATCCAAAAATAAATCTGTGATTTTTTCTATATGCTCTTTTGTCATTTCATTTTGCTTGGAACCTAAGGACTTTTTCATTTTGGAGAAATATTTGGAAGTTGTAGCATTGATGAGTTGGACTTTGCCTTTTTTATGCTCTGGCTTGTTGTTTGTGATAATCCATATAAAAGTAGGAATGCCTGTGTTATAAAACATATTGGTAGGAAGTGCGACTATGGATTCTAAATAGTCATTTTCTATGATATGTTTTCTAATAGCTACCATTCCGCTATCAGAGTTAAAAAGCGAGCTTCCATTATGCACGCTTGCTATGCGTGATCCAAGCGGTGATTTATCTAGTGTTTTCATCTTGTTTAGCATATTGAGCAAAAACATCATTTGCCCATCACTTTTGCTTGTAATACCTACTTGGAATCTTAAATCTTTGCATGTCTTTTTGCTATCTATTCCTAACTCTTTTTGATCTTTTTCCCACGATTTTCCATAAGGAGGATTTGTAAGCATAAAATCAAATTTCAAATCCCCTAATTTGTCATCACTTAGGGTTGATCCGTATTTGATATGATCTGGATTTTCACCCTTGATTAGCATATCTGCTTTGCATATAGCATAGGTTTCTGGGTTTATCTCTTGTCCATAAAGATAAATACTTGCTTGTGATTGGATAAGTCCTTGTGGGTCTGTGATAAAATCTTTAGATTCTGTTAGCATACCTCCACTTCCACAGGCATTGTCATAAATAGTAAAAACTCCGTTCTTTTTGAGTTTGTCTTTTATAGGCAGAAAGACAAGGTGTGTCATAAGCTCGATAATCTCTCTTGGGGTGAAGTGCTCTCCGGCTTCTTCGTTGTTTTCTTCATTGAATCTGCGGATAAGTTCTTCAAAAATGTAGCCCATACCAAGATTGCTCAAACCCTTATGAATCACATTGCCTTTATCATCCAAGATAGGATTAATGGAGAGATTTATCTTAGGAGAGCAGAACCGCTCAATCACGCTATAAAGTATATTTGCTTCATCAAGTGTATCAAGCTGATTTTTGAATTTAAACTTTGCGATGATATCTTTTATGTTCTCACTAAAACCATCAAGGTAATTTTCAAAGTTGATTCTAATATTTTGCGGATCGTTTAGGAGGGCTTGCAAGGTAAAGTTTGAATGATTGTGAAATCCTAGATTGCTCCCCCTATTACGACCACCAAGTATCCCATCAAAATTTTCTATTTTGCCTTTAAAGGTATTGTAAGTTTTTAAAACCTTTTGCCTTGTAGGCTCTAAGATTACATCTATGCGTCTTAAAATAGTCATAGGCAAGATTACATCGCGATATTTACCTTTGACATATACATCACGGAGCAAATCATCTGCTACGCTCCAAATAAAATTTACAATAGGTTGAAATTGTGCAGTATCCATACATATCCCTTTTATACTCTCACTCCCACTCAATCGTTCCCGGGGGTTTAGAAGTAATGTCATATACGACGCGGTTTATGCCCTCTACTTCATTAATGATACGATTAGACACAGATTCTAAAAATTCGTGAGGCAAATGCGAAAAAGTCGCTGTCATTCCATCAAGCGCTTCTACCGCACGCACACAGATTGTGTTATCATAAGTGCGGTTATCGCCCATTACCCCCACACTCTTGACATTCAAAAGCACACAAAATGCCTGCCACACGCTATCATATAGATTCCACTTATGCAACTCTTCTATAAAAATACAATCCGCTTCTTTCAAAAGATCCAAATCCGCTTGATTGACTTCTCCCATAATACGAATAGCAAGTCCTGGTCCTGGGAATGGGTGACGCATAAGCATAGATTCTGGCATACCAAGCTCTCGCCCCAAAGCCCTCACCTCATCTTTGAAAAGCTCCCTTAGTGGCTCGATTAGCTCAAATTTCATCCATTCAGGCAAGCCCCCTACATTGTGATGAGATTTTATCGTTTTGCTTGGTCCTTTCACGCTCACAGATTCAATCACATCAGGATACAGCGTGCCTTGTGCGAGGAATTTTATCTCGCCATTGGCATTGTGCGCTCTAGCCTCACGCTCAAACACCTTGATAAAAGTCTCACCGATGATTTTACGCTTACTCTCAGGATCTCGCACACCTTTAAGCAATCCCAAAAACTCTTCACTTGCATCAATGGTGATAAGTGGCACACGCAAGTTTTCCCTAAACATTTTCTCCACGGCTTCTCTCTCGCCTTTGCGTAAAAGCCCCGTATCCACAAAAATAGGGATAAGGTTTTCCCCAATCGCACGATAAAGCAATGTAGCTACGACACTAGAATCCACTCCACCACTCACTGCACAAAGCACCTTGTGAGGTTTGGCTTTATCTGCATACCCAAATGCACAGCTTGTCAAATGATCGCACACAAGCCCCACAGACTGCATAAAGGCATAAATCCCTGTGCTTCCTACAAAGCTAAAGCCGCGCTTTTTGAGATCATTTGCGATTGTGTCAGAAAGTGGCGTATGTGTGGGAATCTCCTCCAAACTCTCAAAATGATTGATAATTGGTGTATTATCTACATAACCCCAAAGAAACTTCGCAAAGCTCCCAAACTCACGCTCAATCTCTAAGAATCTTTTGGCATTGTTGATAGCAGATTCTATCTTAGCACGATTGCGGATAATACCTGGATTTTCCATAAGTTCTTGTATCTTTGCCTCATCATAAGTGGCTACAATATGAGGATCAAAGGCATCAAAGGCTGCCCTAAAAGCCTCGCGTTTTTTAAGTATCGTGATCCACGAAAGCCCTGCTTGCATACCCTCTAGCACAAGTTGCTCAAAAAGTCGCTTGTCATCGTGCTGTGGAATGCCCCACTCAAAATCGTGATAATCTTGATAAAGCTTTTGTGTGGCTTTATCAGAGGCATTATACCCTTGATAAATCCAACTGCATCGTTGTAGTGGCGCTGTATTCGTTGCTACACAATCCAAACCTAACTCCACCATATCACCACACACCACACCTTTTTCAAAACCAAGTTCGCTAAAAACCTTTAGCCCTTTTTTGTCGTGTGTATCCCATTGTGTGTGGAAGCTCTGTGCATTTTGGAATTGCATAAGCGTATCTAAAAAAGATTGCGTTACTTCTTTTTGTGTTAGATTTCTATCGATGATATAACACTCAAAATTGCACCGATAGCCACTTGTATCCTTTACATACACGCAAAAGCCAAAGGCACTTACATTTCCTACATCATCTTTTCTGGCAAAAAAATGCTCTGAATTATGAATGCGTTGTTTTAGCGTCGTGGCAATATGCTCTAATAATTTTGCTCCCATAAATCCGTGTGCTTTTGTGAAGCTTTCTTGCCATAGGGCAAAAATTTGCTCTTGTTGCACGCGATCCTCGGTGCGTTGGAATGTGGGTGTTTGGGATAGTATCCCTGTGATTTTACGAATCTTATCTATCTCATAGGTGATAAAATTTTTCATATTCCAGCTTGTATCTGCCCTGCAAATATTCACCGCGAAATTTTTGAGAATCTCCCCACCACACTCGCTATGCACGACTTCAGGGTGAAACTGCAAAGCATAGATTTGACGCTTTGTGTCTGCTATGGCACAATAATGCGTATTGCCACTTTTGGCTAATTCACTAAAGCCTTGCGGGATTTTTTCTACCTTATCAGCGTGACTCATCCACACAACAGAATTATTTTTGACATTTGCAAAAAGTGCTGTATCAGTAGCTAAAATCTCTAATTGTGCCTTGCCAAACTCCTGCTCTTTGGCTCGCACCACCGCACCGCCAAAATGATACGCGATATATTGCATACCATAACAAATCCCAAGCACAGGAATGCCAAGCTCAAAGACTTTGTTATCAGGCTTATATGCCCCCTCTTCATACACACTAGCAGGACCACCGCTTAAAATAATGCCCTTAGGATTCTTAGCCTTGATAGAATCTATACTTTCAAAATAAGGCACAATCTCGGTATAAACGCCAAACTCCCGAAGTCTCCTAGCGATAAGCTGTGTGTATTGACTCCCAAAGTCAAGCACTAACATTTCAACATTATTCATCTTCTTTCCTTACTTAGTCTAAATATATGGTGTTTTTGAGATATTTTTCTAGGGCTTCTTCCTCTAGCGCCTCATCAAAACAAGCTTGGATTTTTGTATCCGCTCCGGCTTTGATTTGTTTGTTGATATCCGCTACAAACTCCCTAAAATTAGGATTTGAATCCACAAGTCTATCCATAGTTTGCAAATCAATCTCGCTTCTTTTTGCCGACAACAACACTCGAGAATCCAAAGGATTTGCCTCTAGCTTAATCACTCCTATCCCAAAACTTGCATTAAGTCGCCTTAATTCCTCTAGCACATCATCTTCTATGTCTTCAAAAATCACCAAATAACCTTCATTTGCCCAACTAGAATTAGAGACTGCTTGGAAATAAGATTCTTTTAGATTCCCAAAATTTACCTTGACTTTTAATTCAAACGAAAAGAGGCTGCACACATTGTGATTGATATGTTTGAGGATTTCAAGGGTTTGGGGTTCATAATCATTAAAAGGTATATAAACGCCCACAATATCTGGGTTTTCCCATTTGTCTTTGCCACTTATTTGTTTTTTGCTTTTTTCGTGATAGATTGTTTTGCATTGCAATCTAAATTCAGTTGCATTTGCGAGATAATACACAAGTAAAGGGTGCAAATCTCGCTCTTTATACTTGGTGTTTTTTAGGCTTTCTGTCTCTTCTTTGGTGATGAGTTCTTGCACATCTTCTTTGAGTTCATCTTTGCGAGATTTGAGCCAAAAGGTGGTAGGTCGCTTGGTGGCAATGAAAAAGATAGAATCTTGCCTTTTAATATTGAGATAAAGTTGTGCTGCTAAGGTTTGCCAAGGCGTTTTGCCTGTGCTGTCTAAGGATTGCGTAAGTTCCTTTTGTGCAGCTAGATCCCATATTTGTTGGTAAGTCATAGGTCGCTTAGCTTCTTGCAAAATCTGCTTTGCTAACTCCAAAAATGTCATTTTTGCCATAGGATTCCCTGCTGTTAGGTTTTGATGTGGGGTATTATATTGTATTTTTACTTAAAGGAGAGTTGATTAGGGCGGTTATGAGAAGCTAGATACACGCTATAAGTAGCTTATCATTCTTTGTGGTTATTGCAAGTAATTTTTTGCAATGGCGGTAATGATAATTGAAGTTCTTGTATAGCCTTTAGGCATTCTATGTGAAATATAGAAAGATTCTCATTAATGCCATAATATGCCCAAGTGCCTTTGCGTTTGACATATAAAAATCCACAATCTTTTAGAATCTTTAAGTGTCTTGAAAGGCGAGATTGCTTTAAGTCAAGTGCGTTTTGTAAATCACAGACGCAAAGCTCACCATGATTTTGTAAAAATGCCAAAATTATTACACGAGTTTCATCATTAAGAGCACCTATGAGATTAAGAAAAGCATTCATTTTGTCCATCTTATCACCTTTATATAAGATACATAATGCCACCAAAACCTATGGCAATAAAAAGAATTAAACTAACAAAAATTGCTAGGAATCTCATTGTAAATATACTTTGTAAAAGAATAAGTTCAGGCAAAGAGCATCCAGCACCAGCTATCAAAAAACTAAAGATTATGCCTTCATGCACACCCACTCCAAGCAAAGCCAAACCAATGGGAATAATAGCTTCCACTCTAATATATAGCAAGACTCCAATAAATGCCGCAAAAACCACACCCAAAAAGCCAAAATTACTTAAGTGATTTTGGATAAATTCTTGTGGCACAAATCCATGAATACAAGCTCCTATGCCCATACCTATGACAATATATGGAATGAGTTTCTTATAATCTTTTAGGCTTTGATAAAAGAGGTTTTTGATAGATATATTCTTTGTGTTTTCACAGCAATTTTGGCTTGAAGTTTCATTGTTACAACAACTCCCTGCTTGTAGCTTTATGGTGCTAAATGAAGTAAGCTTGGTAGGCTTATTAGAAGTAAAAATTGAAGGCTTTGTGTGTATAGAATCTTGCCTAAAATCTTGTTTTAACAATGTTGTTGTATCTAGGGTTTGTAGCAAAATTGAAATAATAAAAATTGCAACACAAAGGACAATAACATAGATTAGAGTGATTTTAAATCCAAAAGCTAAAAATAACATTACAACAATGATAGGATTAATAAGAGGCGAAGTAAAAAGATAAGCAATACAAACACCAAAAGCTACATTTGCCTTAAGCAATGCACGAAGCAAAGGTATAGTAGAACAAGAGCAAAAAGGTGTAAGAGCACCAAGCAAGATAGATTTGATATAGCTAGAATACGAATCTTTTTGCAAATGATTTTTGAATAGATTCTGAGATTTTTGCTGGATTAGAGCTATAAGCATTTGCACCGCAACAAAAAGAACAGACAATTCGACAAAATACAAACAAAAAAGTTTTATGCTTTCTAAAAAACTTACCGACATAACCAATCCTTATTAAAAAATCGAAATATCATTATATCAAAATATATCAATATATTAGAAATATAATCTAAGCTTAAATATTCAGCGATATAAGAATTGCACAATACGGCTACAAAAAAAATCTACATACATTTCACAAATATCAAAATATCACAGATATAATGAGCGTAATTTTTCATAAAGAAGTGAAAAATCCTACAAAACAAGACTCAATACATTAAAGCTTAATGGGATAAATCTTGTGATGAAAATATCACACATTTTTGGTTCTTGTGTTAGCCCATTACCAAGCAAAATTTTGTGCTTGTTGGGGCTTTGTTGTTAATAATTTTAATACAGATTCACAGGATAAGGATCTCTGTTATCTACCGTAAATCTCTGATGCCAATATGGATATGCCAATTTTGTTTGACTAGTCTTATCTAATCTTTTGATATGTTCTGCATCAAGTTGTAACTCGCTAGCTTGCAAATTTTCTTTTAATTGCTCAACTTTTGTAGCACCTATCACAAGGGAGCTAATTGTCGGTCTTGATAATACCCAAGCAAGTGCAATTTGTGCTATTGAATAACTAGTTTCTTTGCTAATAGATTCTAACTCATCTACAATATTTAATAAATGCTCTCTATCCATATCCCAAGCACCGCCTCTTCCTAATCTAGAATCATCAATGTTTTGCTTACTTCTTGTGATTTTACCTGATAGCAGAGATCCACTCAAAGGACTCCAAACAAGTGTGCCGATTTTTTCTTCTATGCCAAGTGGCATTAACTCATTTTCAAATTCTCTCGCACCAAGTGAATAATACGCTTGATGCACCACGGGTCTTTGGAGATTATAGGCATCTGCAACACTAAGCATTTTCATCAAATGCCAACCTGAATAATTGCTCACGCCAAAATAGCGTATTTTGCCTGATTTGACTAAGTCATTAAGTGTTTGCAAGGCTTCTATATGTGGAGTTTTTGCATCATAGCAATGTAAATGATACAAATCAATATAATCAGTTTGCAATCTCTGCAAACTGGCTTCAATACTTTGCAAAATCTTTGATCTTGAAGTGCCAATGTCATTTGGATTATCACTCATCCACATACCTGTTTTTGTAGAGATAAAAACTTCAGATCTTTGGTAATCCTTAAGGGCTTGTCCCAAAATAATTTCAGAATCTCCAAGAGAATAACAATCCGCGGTATCAAAGGCATTAAACCCTAAATCCATACACACTTTAATCAAAGCCTTAGCCTCATCTACTTGAGTGCTACCCCATTTTTTGAAAAGCTCTGTGCTGCCTCCAAATGTCGCAGTTCCTAGCATCATATTTGGGATAACTTGCCCACTATTGCCTAAATATCTGTATTTCATACATATCTCCTATAACAAATAATTAAACTTGGCATTATACACGCCACGCGATACATTTCAGCAAACCCTAGATTCAAAAATGCACTTGTGCAAGATGTCTAAAAACAACCCAAGAAAAACTCCACACAATTAACCCAAGCAACGCACAAAGAGAAGTAATTGTGCCAATAAGCCCAATTTGCCCCTCTAAAAAATGATAATTTTTTAAAAATACGCCTAGATAAGGACCTAAGCCATCACGCACATCAGCAATAAAGAAATTTAACCAAGCTAGAGTGTTGTATGTATTCATTATTGGTTTTTGTGATAATTTGAAACAAAAATGTGATTTTACATTAAATTTTATTTGAATTAAAGGTTTGTAAGGATTTAGTGTTGATTTAAAGGGAATTAATAAAAAATCATTGCACTAATCCATAGTCCAAAAAGAGAAACTAGAAGAACAAAAAAGACAAGAATAAAAGCAAAAATTATGTATTGTAGGAGTGAAATTTTGATATTGTAGATTTTAAGTTTAAGCAAAAAGAGTAGGGTAGCAAGTGATCCTAAGGGTGTGAGTTTGGAGCCTATATTGCAGCCTAGTAAGTGTGCAAATGCAAGGGTTTGAGTGTGTAGTGAATTAAGTTCAAAAGATTGAAGTGTGAGATTACCTAAGAGCACCATAGGAAGATTATTTATAATGCTAGAACCAAGGCTTGAGAAGATTCCAACACTAAAGATTTGCATTAAAAGTGGTGCTAAGTCTATAGAATCAAAAATAATTTGCATAGTATCTAAAAAACCTGCATTTTTCACGCCAAAGACAACAACGAAAAGTCCAAAACTAAAAATCACCACAGAAAAAGGAGTTTCTTTTAATAAAGTTTTAACTTGAATCAAATCTAAAGCTTTTGCATAGATGAGCGCAATAAGGCTAATGCCAAATAAAAAGATATAGAGTTCTATGCCATAGTGTTGCCCAAGAGTGATGCCTATAAACAAAATAATGATTAAGATATAGCATAAAGCAAGAGTTATTTTGGAGGGCTTGTGGTTTGAATTTGGATTGGAATTGACATTATCACTAAGCGGAGTGTCTGGTTTAAAATGGAGAGTGTGTGGCAAGAATTGTCTAAAACAAATCCAAGCAATGATGATAAAGACAAATATTCCAAAAATTTGAGGTAGCGCCATCATCATAGCAAAGTGCAAAAAGCTGATTTTAAACATTTCTGCTGTGATAATATTAGTAAGATTAGAAATAATAAAGGCATTAGAAGCAAAATCGCTAATAAAGCTAATAAGAAGCAAGAAAACCACAAGAGGCGAGAAAGAAGCAAAAAATTTTATTTTTGGGGTGATATGTTTTTGTTTGCTAAAGTCTATTTTGTTGAAAAGTGCTAATACAAGTGGAGTTAGCACTAAAATTGCTCCATCATTGGCAAAAACCATACTCACTATACTGCCTAAAATGATAAGCAATACAAAAAATTTCCAAGTATGAATGCAATGTGTATTAGGAATGATATATGAAGCAAGATGAGAAAAGAATCCAAGCTTTTCAAAAGCAAGACTAAAAAGAATAAGTCCAATGAGTGCTAAAGTGCTGGGTTTGGTGATTTCCCAAACAAGTGCTATATTATCAAGACTAACTACATTTAAGCCATAAACACACATTGCGCCAAGTGTGCTAAAAACCCATATAGGCAACTTAAAGGGACGCATATAAATGCAAAATATTGTTGCTACAAAAATAATATAACCCATAATCTCACTTAAATTGATGTTGAAATTAATCTTAAATTATAACATACTTAAAATATTGATGTTACTAAAACATACATATTGGTTAAAAATAAGATAACTTTTATAGAACTTTATTAGTGTTCTTGTTATTTTTTGTAAAATCGAGGTGAATATATTTCAATTAATGTTAAGGAGTGATAAATGGAACAGGTGATAGAGGAATCTCTTAAATTTGCTGAGGAATTACAGGGTAAAATTGAGAGAAATATTTCTCAAAGTGAGCGAGAATTTCACAGCAAAATGCAAAAATTGCTCAACAATCCTAAAAATAAAGTTATGCTTATAGAGCTTCTTGATAGATCTTTTAGATGTAAAGATAAAAGAGCTTCTTTTGAATTAATAGAGCATACTTTGAATAAATTTGGTATAGCAGATTTTTTCTCGCCTTTTGAGAAGTTTTTGCTTTATAGTTTTATTAATTTGGGTCGATTTGCACCAAATATTTCGGTGCCCTTTTTTGTTTCTCATTTAAGAAAAGATACAAGTGCTATGGTGCTAGATGCAGATAAAGGCTTTTTGAAACCTCATATAGAAAAAAGAAAACAAAATGATCACATTACATTAAATGTGAATCTAATTGGTGAGGAGGTCTTAGGCGAAGCAGAATCACAATATAGAATCCGAAAATATGAAGAAGCCTTGCAATCAAGTTATATTACATATATTTCTATTAAGATAACTACCATTTTTTCACAGATTAATATTATAGATTTTAAATATTCTAAAGATGAAGTGGTAAAAAGATTAGATCATCTCTATGCTCTAGCTGAAGCTGAAGAAAAAAGGCAAGGTGTAGAAAAATTTATTAACCTTGATATGGAGGAATTTAGAGATCTTGAGCTAACAGTTGCTGCATTTATGGAAAGTCTTTCTAAATTTAATATAAAGCAGGTATTGTTTTACAAGCTTATATACCCGATTCTTATGAATATCTCAAAAAACTCTTTGCTTTTTCAAAACAAAGAGTGCAAGAGGGTAAAAAACCCATTAAGATTCGCTTTGTAAAAGGCGCAAATATGGAAAGTGAGGAGACAATTGCTAGTCAAAGAGGATGGGAGCTTCCTACTTTCTATAAAAAGATTGACACAGATAGCAATTATAATAAAATGCTTGATTTTATCCTGCAAGATGAAAATTATAAATATATCAACATTGGTATAGCAAGCCATAATATCTTTGAAATAGCTTATACTTATACAAGAATCAAAAAAGCAAATGCATTTGATAGCTTCACCTTTGAAATGCTTGAGGGTATGAGTTTGCAATGTTCGTATGAGATTTCTAAACTTCATAATCTTATTTTGTATGCACCAGTGTGCGATGAAGCGCATTTTAATAACGCCATAGCCTATCTTGTTCGAAGACTTGATGAAAATACAAGTGAAGATAATTTTATGCGATATTTCTTCAATTTAAAAGTGGGTGATGCAAATTGGCAAACACAAAAAGAGTTGTTTCTAAAAAGCCTTGAAGGTATCAAAAACTTAGATAATAGCACACATAGAATACAAGATAGAAACAAAGAACAAACTATTAAGAGTGCTTATGAAACTAAAGTTTTCAAAAATGAAAGCGACACGGATTTTATTTTGCCTCAAAATAGAGAGTGGGCGGAAAAAATCAAAGAAAAATATGAAAATTTAGAAGCTTATGAAGTCTATCCTGTGATTTCTGAAGTAATTAAAAAGGCAGATTTAAAGCACATAGAAGTAAAAGATAAGATTAAAAATCGTTTAATTGCAAAAGTGCATTTAGCCGGTGAAAAAGAAATTAAACAAGCTTTAGAAGTTGCTAAAAATTCTAAATTTAAAGAAAAAAGTTTTGATGAGATTCATCAAATTTTAGCTAAGGCAGCTAAGATTATGAGAGAAAAAAGAGGGGATTTAATAGGAATTGCAGCCCTAGAAGTAGGAAAGACTTTTTTAGAGATTGATCCTGAAGTGAGTGAAGCTATTGACTTTACTGAATTCTATCCTCATTCTTTGGCTACATTAATCAAGCAAAATCCAAAAACAAAATTTGCCCCTAAAGGCGTTGGGGTAACAATTGCTCCTTGGAATTTTCCTGTTGGAATTTCAGTGGGCACGATAGTAGCCCCTTTAGCAGCAGGTAATGCAGTGATTTATAAACCTTCATCTTTATCAACACTTACAGGGTATATGATATGTGAGTATTTATGGGAAGCTGGAGTTCCAAAAGATGCTCTTATTTTCTTGCCTTCAAAGGGAAGTGATGTTTCAAAATATTTACTCACAAATGAAGCTGTAAAATTTGCTATTCTAACAGGAGGAGAAGAGACTGCCTATAAGATGCTAGAAGCTAATCCAACCTTGCTTTTAAGTGCGGAAACTGGTGGTAAAAATGCGACTATTGTCTCAAAATTTGCTGATAGAGATAGTGCGATTAAAAATATTATTCATTCTGCTTTTTCAAATTCAGGACAAAAATGTTCAGCTACTTCTTTGCTCGTTCTTGAAGATGAGGTTTATGAAGATGCGGAATTCAAAAAAACCCTTGTAGATGCAGCTTCATCTATGCTAGTTGGCTCACCTTTTGAATTTAAAAATAAAATTGCGGCACTTTGTGATGAAATTGATCCAAAGGTCCAAAGAGCCTTGGATGAATTGAAGCCTTATGAAGAATGGGCGTTAAAACCAAAATTTATAGATGATAATAAGCATTTAATGAGTCCGGGCATAAAATATGGCACTAAGAAAGGTGATTTTACACATATGACAGAGCTTTTTGCGCCAATTCTTAGTGTTATGAGGGCAAAAGATCTCAAGGAAGCCATTGAAATAGTTAATTCTACTGGGTATGGCTTGACAGCTGGTTTTGAAAGTCTTGATGAGAGAGAATGGGAATATTTCCATACGCATATAGAAGCAGGAAATATTTATATCAATAAGCCAACTACTGGTGCTATAGTGCTTCGTCAGCCTTTTGGTGGAGTTAAAAAATCAGCTATAGGATTTGGTAGAAAAGTAGGAATTTATAACTACATCACGCAATTTTTAGAAATCACCCAAGAAGAAGCAGATAGCAATTTGCTTGAAAATAATTTTTCAAAAACTCTTAAGAGCTTGGGCTTTAATGAGCTTGATAAAATGGCGCAATCTTATGCCTATCATTATAAAAACGAATTTTCTGTAGCAAAAGATTATGTGGGTATTAGGGGCGAGGATAATCTATTCTCTTATACTAAGATTAAGAATCTAGCTTATAGGGTTTGCAAAGAAGATAGCTTAAGAGATATTTTAGGGGTTGTCTTGGCGGCAAATATAGCAGAAATAGAACTTTTAGTGAGTTTTGATGAAAATTCTCATATGGAAAGCGCAAAAGAATTATGTCAAAAACTTGGTTTTAAAGTTAAGTTTTTAAAAGAAGTAAAAGAGGATTTTGTAAGTAAAATTTCAGATTATGAGAGAATCCGCTATCATTTAGCACCAAATGTTAATGATGAAATCTACAAAGAAGCTTCAAGTTTAGCCAAGATAGTTATTAGAGAAAAACCACTCTTAAATGGTCGATTTGAATTCCTATTCTATCATAATGAAAAGTCTTTAAGTATATCTTATCACCGCTATGGAAATTTAGGAATTCGTGCTTTAAAACAATAAAAGGAGAAAATAAATGGAAGTTGCAAATATTAATATGCCTATTGCAGTTATGTTTGTTGCTTATGCAGCTTTAATGTTGTTTATAGGTTTTTATTTTTATCGACAAAACAAAAGTAGTGAAGATTATTTTTTGGGTGGTCGTTCAATGGGTCCTGTGGTTTCAGCTCTAAGCGCTGGAGCTTCGGATATGAGTGGATGGTTGCTTATGGGCTTACCTGGGGCTTTGTATGTAAGTGGATTTATTGATAGTTACATTGCCATTGGTTTGACTATAGGAGCTAGTTTGAATTGGATTTTTGTAGCCAAAAGACTTCGCATTTACACAAGTGTTGTAGCTGATTCATTAACTATTCCGGATTATTTTGAAACACGCTTTAGTGATGATAAACATATCTTACGCGTAGTTTGTGCGGTAGTGATTCTTATTTTCTTTACTTTTTATGTTTCATCAGGACTTGTAAGTGGGGCAAAACTCTTTGAAGAAGTTTTTGGGATTAAATATTCTTATGCGCTTTCTACAGGAACTTTAATTATTGTGGCTTATACCTTTTTTGGAGGTTATAAGGCAGTGTGTTGGACAGATATGATTCAGGGTTTATTAATGCTTTTAGCACTTGTTGCTTTGCCAATTGTAATGCTTTCACACATTGGAGGTTTGAGTGAGGCAAAGAAATACATTAGCCTTTCTGATGATTCAAGTAAAAAGATTGTCGAAATTCAAGCGCAAATCCCAGATATACTAAGCAATCTTGAAACTGCAGAATCTCAAGAAAAGATACAATCACTAATTGCAGCACTCAAAAATACTCAAGATCGTAATATTAGTGCTACTAATCTTGATAAAAATCTTAGAAATGATGCACAGATTTTAATACTGTTTAATCAAGATCTAAATTCTTTAGTTACTTCAAGAGATTTTGCTAAAAGGCTTGAATTGGCAGTAGAAACAAATGATGGTGAAACTTTAAATTCATTGCTTTTGGCATTTTCAAAAATACCTTTTGTAGCAAAAGAGAGATTGCAATGGTTTAGTGGCGTATCATTGGTGGGTATTATTTCTGCTCTTGCTTGGGGGCTTGGTTATTTTGGACAGCCTCATATTCTCGTGCGCTTTATGTCGATCCGATCTACTAGAGATATTCCGCAAGCAACATTTATTGGTATAGGTTGGATGGTAATTTGTCTTGTTGCAGCTTGTTTTATTGGTATGCTAGGTGTAGCTTATATTAATAAATTTAACCTTACTTTAGCAGATCCAGAGAGGATTTTTATTGTAATGTCTCAGTTATTGTTTAATCCTTGGATGGCAGGAATCTTGTTGAGTGCAATTTTGGCGGCTATTATGAGCACAGCTAGTTCGCAATTACTTGTTTCTAGTTCAACAATTGCAGAGGATTTTTATAAAAAGATTTTCAAACAAGAAGCTTCAAATGCTATGGTGTTGCGCCTAGGTAAGATTGGGGTGCTTGTGGTTGCTTTGATTGCCTTTGTTATCTCTACTGATAAAGATTCTAGCGTTTTAAGTATTGTTGCATACGCTTGGGCTGGATTTGGAGCATCTTTTGGTTCGGTGATGGTTTTCTCTCTATTTTGGAGTAGAATGACAAGAATTGGTGCAATTGCTGGAATGATTAGTGGTGCAGCTGTAGTAGTGCTATGGAAACAATTTTTTGCCCATACGGGTATCTATGAAATTATTCCAGGGTTTTTAGTGGCTTCTTTGGCTATTATTGTTTTTAGTCTTGTGAGCAATGTGCGACCTGGGACTAAAGCTGCTTATCAAAAAATGCTAGAAAATCTTTAAGCTAGAAGCTTTTAAGCTTCTAGGCTTTTAGTATTTTCTTTCCAAAATACCTTGTGCTTTTTTAATCATAGGAAGATCTATAACATTACCTTCAAAACTAAATGGTTCTCCTTTGTGAAGTTTTGATAGTTGTATGACTTCTTTTGCCCATTCAATTTGGTTATTACCTTGAGCAAAAATTGTATTGATAATTGAGAGTTGATTTGGATAAAAAGTTAATGATCCACCAAAGCCCATAGAATAAGCCAATTCCATATTTGCTTTAAGTCTTGATTCATCTCTAGTATTAGGGAAAACACGGTTGATTGGAGCTAAAAGATTGTTGATTCTGCTTGATAGAGCTATTTGTGTGCGCACATAATTGAGCATAAAGTCCTTGCCATCACCATCTCTTAATCCTAGATCTAAAATCATATCAAATGCTCCAAAAGCAAGTTGTTTGACATTAGGCTGTGAAGCGGTGATATTGATGTTTTGCACTCCTATTGCGCTTTCAATAAGCAAAAGCAATGGAATCTTTTCAAGTGCTACATTAACAGCTTCTACATGTTCTTTTTGCTCGGTTTTGGCTAGCATAACGCCATGGAGTTTTTCTAAGCCAAGTTCTTTTAAAAACTTCATATCATCTTCAAAAAATGGGCTTTGTGCATCATTGATACGCACAAAAAATTTGTATTGACTATTTTGTTTGCAAAAATTTAAAATGTTAGTCTTACCTTCATCTTTGCGATCTTTTGGAACAGAATCTTCTATATCCAAAATAATGGCATCTGCTTCACTTTCAAAACTGGGTTTAAAATTTTCAGGTTTAATACTAGAAACAAAAAGAAGACTTTTTGCCTTGGGGTAAGTTGAATTAGACATTGGAGTATCCTTAAAAAAGTGTGTGATCTATGATAGATGTGGCAGGGATTATAGCAAAAAATACAAAAACCTTTGAACTTTTTTAGTAAAAAATTATTGAATATAATGCGCTCCAATTGATTCTTCGCGTTTAAGTGCGGATTGAATGATATTTTGCGCTGTTAAAAGGCGTAATTTTAGTAATCTTCCAATTCCACTTTGTAACATTACCTCCACTCCACCCAAGGCTTCATTTAAGCCGCTTTTTTTGCGAATGATTCCGACTTTATTCCACATTAAATGGCGTAAAAGGGCTTTTAGATTCTCATCTTGTTCTTTTTGGAGAATTTGTGTATGCAAAGGGAATTCTCTAATCTTAAAAGAGAGGCTATTAGCCAAAATATCTTGAGTGGCACGGCGAGAAAAAACCAGTCCTTCTAAAAGAGAGTTTGAAGCAAGGCGATTAGCTCCATGCACACCTGTGCAGGCACATTCTCCCACTGCATAGAGATTTTGCATTCCTAGAACTTTGCCCACATTGTCTGTTTGGATTCCTCCCATACAATAATGGAATGCAGGAGAAATGGGAACTCTATTTTTTGGAACATCAAAGCCTGCAGAATTAAGATTGCGTGCAATATTTGGAAAACGCTCATAAAAAAAGTCTTTATCAAAGGCGCTAAAATCTAAATAAACTTCTAATTCTTCTGGTTTTGCGTTAGGGTATTTTTCTTTGAGTTTGAGTTTGTAGTCAAAAATAGAGCGTGCAACCTTATCGCGCGGTGCAAGTTCGCCTTTAGAATCATAGTCAAATAAAAATCGTTTGCCCCAAAAATCCACTACAAATGCACCCTCTCCACGCAAAGCTTCGCTTAAAAGCATTTTTCTTGCGTGTGTTGTTTGAACAAAAACTGTGGGGTGGAATTGTAGCATTTCCATATCTTTAAGTTTTAAACCATTTTCCAAAATCATTCCATGCAATTCACTTGAAATGGTATAGGCATTTGTATGGTATTCAAAAAGTGCGCCAACTCCACCACTAGCTAAAATAACATTATTAGCATAGAGATTATAGTTTCCTCGTTTGGTTAGCACACTCACACCACAGCAATGATCATCATCAATAAGCAATTCAGTAACACTAGCATTTTTCCATAAAGTATGTGTGATTTGTGCAATTAAATGGCTATGTAGCACACGACCTGTGCAGTCTCCACCAGCGTGAATAATTCTTGAAGTGCTATGAGCAGCTTCTTTAGTAAAGAGCAGATTCCCATTAGAATCTCTATCAAAAGGCGTTTGGCGTATAATTAAATCTTCTAAGACTTCCAAGCTTTCTTTGCTAAGAGTGGCAACAGCATCTTCATTGCACATTCCTGCTCCAGCCTTTAGAGTGTCTGTGATATGTAAGGGGATATCTGCTTGATTTTTGGCAACAGCAATTCCACCTTGTGCATAAAAGGTATTGCACTCCCAAGGCTGATCTTTGCAGAGAATAAGCACTTTAAGTTTTTTGGGAAGATTTAAGGCTGCATATAGTCCAGCAATCCCAGCGCCAACAATAATCACATCATATTGCATAAAAATCCTTTATTGCATTTGCTCGCTTTTTGGGTTAAATGGATCGTCTTTGAAGCCACAACCTACTAATAAAAAAGCAACAAGATGTGCTATAATTATGCAATGAAAAAAGCGTGTGAAATTTTGTCTCATCTTTACAATAATCCTTTGTATAAAAAATTATCTCAACATCAACAAATTCAGCATTTTATCGTGATGTTACCCTTTAGTTTGCGCCAAGGGATTCATTTTTGTTATAGTAAAAATAGCATTTTATATTTCGTTCTTAAGCATCCCTGTTTTAAACAAGAGTTTGATTATAAACTAACAATTATAAAGCAGTTATTAAAACAATATCAAAAAATTCAAAATAAATTGCTTGATATTAAGGATTTAAAGGCGTTTGTGGGTAAAAGTGCTTATCAAAAATCCTTGCAAGAATCAACACATAAAGTTGCTAGTTATGGTGAATTATCTAGTGGAGAATTTGAAAATTTAGCAAAAAATCAAGAAATTTATGAAATCTTTGAAGAAATTAAAAAAGCGATTGTATGCAATCATTAGAACAAAAGTTATCGCCCCTTAATAATACTTTACTTGAAATCCTAAAGAAACTTCCTAATCAAAGTGGAGTGTATCATTATTTTGACAGCGAGGGGAGATTGCTTTATGTAGGAAAAGCAAAAAATCTAAAAAATCGCGTAAAAAGTTATTTTCGATTCACTCCTAAGCTTTCTGTAGCACCAAACTTAAGCGCTAGAATTACGCAAATGGTTTCACAGATTGCTTTTATGCGTTATATTGTGGTAGAAAATGAAAATGATGCTTTGATTTTGGAGAATTCATTTATTAAGCAGCTTAAACCCAAATACAATATCCTTTTGCGAGATGATAAGACTTACCCTTATTTGTGCGTAGATATGTCCGTTGATTTTCCGCGTATTGTGCTAACAAGAAAGATTCTAAAAAGCCCAAATATTCGTTATTTTGGACCTTATTCTAGTGGTGCTAGGGATTTATTAGATTCGCTTTATGAAGTTTTTACTCTTGCACAAAAAGAAAGCTGTCTTAAGGGAAAAAAAGCTTGTTTGTTTTATCAGATTAAGCGTTGTTTAGCTCCTTGTGAGGGTAAAGTGAGCAAGGAAGCTTATCAAGAGATTTTACAAAAGGCTTTAGAATGTATCCATAATCCCAAAAAAATCTTAAGTATTTTAGAAAAAAAAATGGAATTTTTATCTGAAAATTTGCGGTTTGAAGAAGCTATGGTGCTAAGAGATAGGATTAGCAAAATCAAGCAAATTAATCCGCTCTCAAGCGTGGATTTTGCAAGAGTGGAGGATTTGGATATTTTTGCTTTGGAGAGTGAAGGGAATAGAGGTGTTTTGGTGAAATTTTTTGTGCGTGAGGGGAGGGTTGTCTCTAGTGCGAGTAATGTTATTAAAAGTCAATATGAGATAAATTTTGAAGAAGTTTATACGCAAAGTTTGATTAATTATTATAGTAACACACTTCCTATCAAGCCAAAACAGGTTTTGATACCTTATGATTTTGGCGAAAAAAGAGAGGAGCTAGAAGCATTTTTGGTTAAGCAATTAGGAAAGAAAATCCCTATCCATTTTCCAAAAAGTGGAGATAAAAAGAAGCTTTGTGATTTGGCATTGCAAAATGCTAGAGAAACCTTGAAAATTAATGTTACTAATGAAGAAGCTTTATTGTTAGCATTAAAAGAGCTTTTTTCCCTTCAAAGCATTCCTTATAAAATTGAAATTTTTGATACTTCTCATCATAGAGGAAAGCAGTGTGTGGGAGCTATGGTGGTTTATGAAGAGGGGTTTATTAAAGAATCCTATCGGCATTATTTACTAGAAGGCAGTGATGAATACTCTCAAATGCGCGAAATGCTAGAGCGTCGAATCGCAGATTTTAGCACTGATTCACCACCGGATTTGTGGATGCTTGATGGGGGGATTGGGCAAATTAATTTAGCCAAAGATTTGCTAAGTAGCGCAGGAGTAAATCTTGAAGTCATAGGTATTGCCAAAGAAAAGCTTGATGCCAAAGCCCATAGGGCAAAGGGTAGGGCGCTAGATATTTTGCGTGATGAAAAAAAACAAGAATACCGATTAAGTAGTAGCGATAAGCGTTTGCAGTTTTTGCAAAAATTGCGTGATGAAGCGCATAGATTTGCTATCACATTCCACCAAAAGCAAAAACAAAAAACAATGCAACAAAGCAAAATTTTAGAGATTAAAGGCATAGGCAAAGCAACTCAAAAGCGACTTTTATCCTATTTTGGAAGTTTTGAAGCAATCAAAGACGCTAGTTTAGAAGAGTTAGAAAAGGTGCTTTCAAAAAATCTAGCCAAAAGTGTGTATGAGAGCTTAAAATAAGCTCTATTATTTACGCCTAGCGACAAATAGTGTGCAGACATTTGCTGAAAATGATTTGGTATAGAGTGGTTCAAAATTATTTTCTTGGAGTTCTAAATTGAGTTTATTTGCGGTTAAAAACTCTTCAATAGAATCGGGCAAATATTTGTAAGCGCGGTAATTTTTGGAGATGATTCCACCCACAAAGGGTAAAATATTTTTGGTATAAAAGCCCATAAATTTTTCTAGCATTTTAGGATTTTCACATTTGGTAAATTCTAAAATCACCAAAATTCCCCCTTTTTTAAGCACCCTTGCAAACTCACTTAGAGCTTTTTTGCGCTCTACTACATTGCGGATTCCATAGGCAATAGAGAGAATATCAAATTCATTATCTAAAAAGGGCAATTTTGTAGCTTCACATTGTGTAAAATCAATTTGGGGAAGCTTTTTTTTAGCCACTTCTAGCATACCGCTACTTGGATCTGCACCCACGATTTTTTGGAGATTGATTCCAGCGTTTTTAGCGTTTTTTTGCCAATGGGTTATCATATCGCCTGTGCCACAAGCTACATCAAGAATCTTTAGAGATTGTAAGTTTTCTGTAGAGAGATTTTTAAAGGCAAGATTACAAGCCTTTTTTCTCCAAGCAATGTCGATTCCACAGCTCATTACGCGGTTTGCTAAATCATAGCTACTTGCAATATCATCAAACATTGAAATAATTTTTTGTTGTTTATCGCTCATTGTATTCTCCGCTTTTAGCGATTTGTAGCCACGCTAATAAACTTTGGATTTGAGTTTGTGTGGCTTTTGTGGAAGTGCCACCATAAGAATCACGACTATTCATTGAAGCTTCCAAATTTAGTGCATTGTGAGCTTTTGGCGGGATTTTAGAATCAACACTACAAAGCTCTTGCGCGCTAAGTTGGCTTAAGTCTTTATTGAGACTTTCGGCATAAGCGACCGCTTTTCCGGTGATATGGTGCGCTTCTCTAAAGGGAATATTGCAGTTTTGCACAAGAAAATCCGCCAAATCAGTTGCGGTTAAATGTCCTTTTTGACAAGCTTCTTTCATTTCTTTGGGATTGATTTGCATTGTTTTTAGTAAGTCATTTAGAATCTTAAGAGAAATTTCTAAGGTTTCAAAGCTATCAAAAACCCCCTCTTTATCCTCTTGCGTATCTTTATTGTATGCAAGTGGTAAGCCTTTCATAGTAGTAAGTAGGCTAAAGAGATTCCCATACACACGCCCACTTTTACCCCTAAGGAGTTCAGGAACATCAGGATTTTTCTTTTGTGGCATAATTGAGCTTCCAGTTGAATAAGAATCGCTAAGTGTGATGAATCTAAACTCATAGCTACTCCACAAAACAAGCTCTTCTGCCATTCTTGAAATATGCATAGCAATCAAGCTTAAATCATAGAGAAAATCAAGTGCAAAATCTCTATCGCTTACGCTATCAGTGGCATTAAGTGTGGGGGCGGTGAAACCTAGTGCTTTTGCAGTGTAGAATCGATCGGTTTTGTAAGGCGTTCCTGCTAATGCAGCACTCCCTAGTGGGCAGTAATTGTTGCGCTTAAATGAATCGCTTAATCGCTCAAAATCTCTCACAAACATACAAGCATAAGCACACATTAAAAAGCCAAAATTTACAGGTTGTGCGTGTTGGAGATGTGTCATTCCTGGGAGTATGGTTGTGGTATGCAAATTGGCAATGTCAAGTAAGGTTTGAATGAGTTCTAAAAGAAGGGCGCGGATTTGCCGATTTGAATCAAGCACAAAAAGGCGAAAATCTAAGGCAACTTGGTCATTTCTACTGCGTGCAGTGTGAAGTTTTTTGCCTACTTCTCCAATGATTTCTATAAGGCGTTTTTCCACTGCCATATGAATATCTTCATCGCTAATATCAAAGGTAAATTCACCTTTTTCTATTTCTGCTTGAATCTGTTCTAAGCCTTGGCAGATTTGCTGTGATTCTTCTTGGGCGAGAATCCCGCAATGGCTAAGCATTTGCGAATGGACTTTTGAGCCTAAAATATCTTGTTTGTAAAGTTTTTTATCAAAAGGAAGTGAAGCATTAAATAAATCAAGTATTTCAGATGCCTTTTCTTGGAATCTCCCTCCCCATAATTTATTGTTTTTCATTCTTTAGACCTTTTTAGAAGGGTTTGATAATAACAAGGAAAGTAACAATGATTAAAATTAGAGTTGGCACTTCATTATACATTCGGAAAAACTTTCCGCTTTTTTGGCATCTATCTTCTCTAAAAGCAATCATAAAACGATAGAGACTAAAGTGATAAATCACAAGAATCACAATGAGTGAGATTTTTGCGTGAAGCCAACCGCCTTGAAGCCAAGTTGGTTCTAGCATTAAAAGCCAGATTCCAGAGAGTAGTGTGCAGATGATTGCTGGGTAGCCGATGAAGTTATAAAGTTTTGATTCTTGGATTTTAATAACTTCACAAAAGCCCTTGTTGTCTTTGTGTTCGGCGTGATAGACAAAAAGACGCGGCAAGTAAAATAACATAGCCATCCAGCTAACAAAAGAAATAATGTGAAAGATTTTGACATAAAGATAAGTCATAATGCCCCCTGATTTTTAAGGTATTTTATTGGGATAAAATTCTATCAAAAGAGACTTAAAGATACGAAAAATTAATGGTATTTTTTGTATAATTTATCTAAAATTATTTGATTAGACTAAGTTTGTATTGAATCATCTTAAGGATTTTATTGACTGCTTTATATTTAGATTTGGAATTTATTAAAAATGCAATTCCTATTTTTGGAGAAGCTTTGTGGCTTACTTTGCATTTGTCTTTTTTTGGGATTATATTTTCTATTTTGCTTGGCTTTTTTATTGCTTTGGTGCAATTTTATAGAGTGCGATTTTTAAGCGCGTTATGCCAAACTTATATTGAATTATCTCGCAACACCCCTTTGCTTATTCAGCTTTTTTTCTTGTATTATGGATTGCCACAGATTGGATTGCAACTTACAGGTTATACTTGTGCTTTAATTGGAGTTACTTTTTTGGGTGGAAGTTATATGGCGGAATCTTTTCGTGCAGGGCTAGAATCAGTAGGGAGGATCCAGTTAGAATCAGGTAGAAGCTTGGGGCTAAGTGAAATGCAATTAATGTTTTATGTGGTATTGCCTCAAAGTTTGACAGTGAGTTTGCCTTTTATTGGAGCTAATGCTATCTTTTTACTAAAAGAAACATCAGTGGTGAGCGCGATTGCATTAGCTGATATTTTGTATATCACTAAAGATTTAATCGGCAGCTATTATAAGACAAATGAAACGCTTTTGTTGCTTGTTTTGTGCTATCTTGTCGTGCTTTTGCCACTTTCATTTTTATTTTTGGCTTTGGAGAAATACTATAAAAGGAAAATGGCGTAATGGAAATTCTTTTTGATTCTCAAAATATTTTGCGTTTATTGCAAGGTGTTTTTGTAACTTTTCAAATCGCCTTTATTGCGATTTCCTTTTCTTGTATTTTTGGCTTTGTGCTTGGGTATTTGATGACTTTGCCCAACCGATTTTTGAGCTTTTTGTGCCGTTTCTATTTGGAGAGTATTCGTATTATTCCGATTCTAGCGTGGCTTTTTATTGTTTATTTTGGATTTTCATCATTTTTAAATCTTAATGGAATAGGAGCGTGTATTCTTGTCTTTAGTTTATGGGGTATTGCAGAAATGGGAGATTTAGTGCGTGGAGCGATTTCAAGTTTGCCACGGCATCAAAGCGAGAGTGGAAGGGCTTTGGGCTTAAGCGAGATTCAAATTCAAATCTTTATTATTTTGCCTCAAAGTTTTAGAAGGCTTTTGCCTCCATTGGTGAATCTTTTTACTCGTATGATAAAAACAACTTCACTAGCTGCGCTCATTGGAGTTAGCGATATGTTAAAGGTAGGACAACAAATTATTGAAGTCAATCTCATTCATTATCCACAGGCAAGTTTTTGGGTTTATGGTGGAATCTTTGCCTTGTATTTTTTACTTTGTTATCCTTTGTCGCTTTTTGCTAAGCATTTAGAAAAGAAACTTGTATAAGGAAAAAAATGTCAAATCATATGAGTAATGAAGTTTTGTTAAGCGTTTCAAATTTGGTTAAGAAATTTAGCGATACTTTGGTGCTTGATTCGGTATCTTTGGAAGTCAAAAAAGGCGAAGTTTGTGCGATATTGGGACCTAGTGGGTGCGGAAAAAGCACATTTTTGCGTTGCATCAATGGTTTGGAGAGTATTAATAGTGGGAGCATTACTTTTAATGGAGAAGTGATTAATGCGGTAAATGATTCAAAGATTAATTGGAGCAAGATTCGCCAAAAGATTGGAATGGTTTTTCAAAGTTATGAGCTGTTTCCGCATTTGAGCGTTTTGGATAATATTCTCCTAGCGCCTTGTAAAGCGCAAAAACGCAAAAAAGAGGAAGTTACTACTCAAGCAATCAAGCTTTTAGAAAGGGTAGGGTTGGCACATAAAAAGGATTCTTATCCTAAGGAATTAAGCGGTGGGCAAAAGCAGCGAGTGGCGATTGTAAGGGCGTTGTGTATGAATCCTGAAATGATGTTGTTTGATGAAGTTACTGCTTCTTTGGATCCTGAGATGGTTAAAGAAGTGCTAGAAGTTATCAAAGAACTTGCAACGCAAGGTATGACGATGATTCTTGTTACTCACGAAATGAAATTTGCCCAAAATGTCGCAGATAGAATCGTGTTTTTTGATAGTGGAAAAATCGCTGAAATCGCTACTCCACAAGAATTTTTTACTAATCCTAAAAGTGAGCGAGCCAAGAGATTCTTTAATATTTTTGAGTTTTAGAATTCTTACACAAAGAATCTATTTGATAAAAATAATTTAAGGGAGTAAAAATCCATATTCATAGACTTTTACTTCTATCTTTTTGGCTAATGCTTTTAAGACATAGTTGAGCTCTCCTAGCTTTTGTTTATAGACTTCATCGTCGGCTTTTTGTGGGGGATTCATTTTGCCTTTGTCATTAAAGCCTTGAAAGTGGGCTTTTATATCATAGAGTGAGGCATTTGGATTGTAGTTTTCTTCATCTTTTGCTTGTGTGTGATAGTGTCTAAAAAGCTCTTTTCCGGCATTTAGCACTTCTTGTGCTTCTTGGCTAAAGCAAAGTGGCTTAGTTGGGATAAATGCTATATCATCATCGCCAAAAAGGCTTTGTTTGGAATCTTTGTTTGTTTCACAATCGTGCTTAATCTTGCCTTGCAAAAAGTCCTGCATAAAGTGGCTTTCAAAGGCTTCTTGTGCGTCTATTTCTTTTTCGCTAAAGGGTATAAAGTGATTTGTCCCTTCTTTACTTGTGATTCTATTTTGTCCATGAAAAAGCATAAAGACAAGGCAATCGCTTTGAAACACAGAATCTTGCGCCCATTTGTTGTTTGGGTAGAGAAACTGATCTCTATCATTTATCCAAGTGGCTTTGATACAATGGCGGACAGAGAAGTAAATTGCAAAGGGCATTAATATATTAGGAGTTATATTTTTAAATATCCAATGTCCTTTTGTGGGTTTTAATAAAATTCCTACATGATTATTGTTTTGAAAATCTGGGGAGTCTGTCATTAAAATCCCGACAAAATAAGAATCTATGGTTGCTTTAAATTCTTTAATCCATTTATTAATATTTTCTTTTTTATCTAGTGCTGTATAAAATTTCTTTTTGCCTAAACTCGCACCATTTTCATCAAAAATATCTAGTGTAATTGTCTGAAGTGCTTGTGCTTGTGCGAGATTCCACACTAAGAATCCTATGGGAAAACTTCCTTTGACATTATCAAAGGTGTAAGCTGGACACATAAAGCCTTTTAAAAATTTGGCTTTAAAATAGTTTCTAAAATCTATAAAATTACTAGAATTAACATATTTAAGTTTTGAAAAGGCGGCTAGGGTGCAGTGGGGAATCTCATTGTAGATTCTAAAGAAAAATTGCGCAAAAAGCTCATTACTTGCCTTGCCCATAGAATCTTTGTAACGCTCATAGGTGGCATTGCCTAAGGCTACTCCATCTTTGTTTTTCCCTGTGCCTGAAGTTTGAGATATTGTCCCTGCTTCCGCATAGGGCGGATTGATAAAGATAATTAGCTTTTTGCGTTTTTCCTCATTTTTTAGAATCTCTTGCAGGGATTTTGGGAGTTTAGATTTTACGCAATCTTGGCATTTAGGATCTAGTCCGCTTTTTGTGTGTTTGGAGCAGGGTTTGTCAAAAAACTCATCATTTAAAAAATCACATTGGAAAATGTGCTTTGATAATACATTTAGGGATTTTTTGCTTGATAATTCTTGCATAATCTCAACATCAGCCTTATCTAAAGTAGAAGCATAGATTTTGTGAGATTCTGTAAGGTTTGCTAGCAGATTCCCAGTGCCTGCAGCACAATCCCAGATGTAATACTCGCTTTGATAGTTTTCTCCTAAGGCTTTTTCTAAATATTCGTGGGCTTTGCTAACCCAAATTTGTGGGGTGAAAAACGCGCCTTTTCTCTCGCGTATATCGCTTGGCACAAGCAAATCGCGTCGCTCTATGATATAGCCCCAATACTCTTCTTTTGGTGGGCGTTCATAAAGATTCCAAAACTCTGTGTGTGCTTTTTGGTGATCATTAAAGCCAAACTCTGTGAAATTAAAACTCGTGCTATTTGCGCGTTTTTCGAGTTTGACTTTGTAAGAATCGCTTTGCAATAAGATTCTAAGAGACTTGAGAATCTCTTTTGTGTTGTTATTTTCGCTTAAAAGATCGGCTAGATAAAAATCACTGCTTAGAATGTCTGGCTTTTCATTTTCCCAATCAATGCTAATGCTAGGCGCGACACTTTGGAGCCATTTTTGGTAAATGGTGGTGAAATTGTTTTTGGTTATGGGGATTTTGGTGATGCTTGTGTTGTGGATTGTAAAATTTGCCTGTATGAAGTCTTGGAGTTCTTTGCAATCGTTTGTAAAAGAAAATTGTAGTTTTTTGGATTCTAAGAGATGTTTTGTGAGTGCGTGGAGTTGTTTAAATTCTTTGCTATCGTGATTGCTTGGGGTAACATTCCAATTAAAGTCGTTTTGTGCGAAAATATGATCGAGCTCGTGATAAGGAATAAAGGCTATCTTTTGGCAATCAAATGCTCCTAAGAAAATAGGCGGGAGATTGTTTTCATAGGTTTTTTCTTTGCCAATGGTTAGGATTAGCTGGATAAAAGATTCGATAATGTCGGCTTTATTGCCTTTTTTGGCTTCAGCCCATAGGAAGTTTATAGGCTGAAAGAGTGTTTGTGCATTGAAACTCACGCAAAAATCAACACGCCCTAAAATCTGCGTAGAATCTAGATTTTTTAGAATCTCTTTTGCTTGTTTATCAAGCTTTATGCTTCTACTCTGTGGATTTGGGCTAAAGAAGTCGGTGGCGACTTTGTTTTTTAGTTCCTCTTCGGGTAAATTTATAGGATACATTTGCGACCTTTTTTAGAAAAACTATTTAATATAACTTAAAAAAGCTTAAAATAATGAATGATTTGTAGAGTTTGTTTTTTAAAAGAAAATATAGGAAACCCAAAAGCCATAAAGGCAAAATTTGGCTTGAATTAAACCCTTTTCATTAAAAGATAATAAATACAACCAAGTAGCGCAATAAATCCGCCTACATATCCAATGTAGCCTACTTCGAGCTTATCTATGACGATTCCACCAATAAATGCTCCACCACCAATTCCTATATTGTAAATCCCAGAAAACATTGACATTGCAATGGAGGTGGCTTTGGGGACTAAGTGAATGATTTTGGATTGAAAAGTTAGATTAAAGATTGTGATACACAATCCCCAAAAAATACAAATAAACACTATGCTAAAGCCATTATAGGCAAAAATTTGCAACACAAAAAGACTAGCCATAATTCCAAAGAGAGCAAAATAAGTAAATCCTAAAATGTGATTATCGTGATATTTTGTAAATAAAAAGCTACCTAAAAATCCAACAGCTCCAAAGGCGACTAAAAGGAGTGTGATTTCTGTTTTATCAAAGTGTGCAATTTGGGCTAAAAAAGGCTCAATATAGCTATATCCGGTAAAATGCGCAGTGGTTAAAAGAATCGTTAAAAGATAAATGCTTAGTAAATGTGGGGTTCTAAGGATTTGTGGAAGTTCTCGGATAGAAACCCCTCCAGTGCTTGGCATAGTTGGAAAAACTCTCCAAATAACAAGCAGAACTAAAAAAGCAACAATTCCTATGGCTAAAAAAGTGGTTCTCCAGCCTAGATATAAGCCTATCACACGCCCTAATGGCAATCCAGCAATAAAGGCAATAGCGGTTCCTGTTACAACAAAGCTAAGTGCGAGTGATTGTTTGCCCTCTGGAGCAGCACGCACTGCCATAGGAGTGGCAATTGACCAAAAAAGGGCGTGAGAAAAAGCCACGCAAATTCTTGAAATCACTAAAGTAATGTAATCATTTGCTAGGCTAGATAAAATATGACTTGCGACAAACAAAGCCATTACGCAAAGCAAAAGCTTCTTTAGCTCAACTTTAGAAAAGAGAAGCATTAAAGGCAAAGAAGTCAAAGCGACTACCCAAGCATACATTGTAATAAGAAAACCAACTTTGGCTTCGCTCATATTAAAATCCTGCGCTATAAGACTTAAAAGCCCAATAGGCACGAATTCTGAAGTGTTTAAAATAAAAGCACCAAGGCTAATAGCTAAGACACCTAGCCAAATTTTGATTTTATCTTGCATTATTATCCCCTAAAAAGAAAAAGCGGAATTGTATCAAAAATGGTTTTGAAATGCTTTAATAATTAGAATATAAAAATAAAGAAAAGCTTAGTTTTAAGTAAAAGTTTTAGATATTTTTAAAGTAAAATACAAAAAATTAATCGTATAATTATAGATTGAATTACTTTGAATTGAGGTTAGGCTAATGACACAAGAAGAATTAGATGCGCTACTTAATGAAAGTGTCCTAGACACAATGGAAGATGGAAGCGCCAACAAGGAAGAAAAAGCAGAGAATTCCAGCGAAAAAGAAGCAGAAATTAAAACTGCTGAGGGGGTAAAAACAGAAGGTTTTCATATTGATTCAGAAACAAGTTGGCCACCACCACCACCGACAACAGAACATAAAGTTGTGCATCAGCTTGATGATGTAACGCGAGATTCAGAGGTTAAAGCCACAGAAACATTTGATAAATTAGAGTTAATTAACAATGCAGGGATGGATATTGAAGAGGGGCTTGGTAAGATTGATAAATTTGTAAAATCTCAAGAAGCAATGCTACAAAAATTACACCAAAAATTCCCAGATTTTCATACCTTTTCTCAGCAGTTAGAAGAAGTAGTAGAAGTAAAAAGCGTTTTGGAAACGCTTTTAAATGCTTCTCAAGATATTAGTAATGCATCTTTGGAAGCTATGGATATTATGCAGTATCAAGATATTCATCGCCAAAAAATTGAGCGTGTTATTAATGTTATGCGTGCGCTTTCTCGCTATATGAGTTCACTTTTTGAAGGAAAAGTGGATGATGCTAAGCGTGTAAGTTCTGCGGTGCATATCCAAGGCGATAATACAGAAAATGTTGTCAATGAAGAGGATATTGAAGCATTGATTGCAAATTTTGGTAAATAGCCATAATGAATAAGAATCTAAAAAAGCCTGAGCTACTTTCTCCTGCTGGGAATCTTAGGAAATTAAAAATTGCTTTGGAATATGGAGCGGATGCGGTTTATGGAGGCGTTAGCCATTTTTCTTTACGGAATCGAGCAGGAAAAGAGTTTGATTACGAAACTTTTGGTGAAGGTGTAGAATATACGCATAAAAGGGGTAAAAGAATCTATGTTACGATTAATGGATTTCCCTTTAACTCACAAATTAAGCTCTTAGAAAATCATATCTACAAAATGGCAGAATTAAATCCTGATGCCTTTATTGTTGCAGCACCTGGTGTCGTGAAGCTTGCCAAAGAAATCGCTCCGCAAATACCTATTCATCTATCCACCCAAGCAAATGTGCTTAATGTGCTTGATGCAAAGGTATTTTATGAGATGGGAGTAAAGCGAATCGTTGCTGCAAGGGAATTAAGCTTAAAAGATGCAGTTGAAATCAAAAAAGTCTTGCCGGATTTAGAGATTGAAATTTTTGTGCATGGTAGTATGTGTTTCGCCTTTTCTGGTCGTTGCCTTATTTCAGCCCTTCAAAGCGGACGCGTGCCAAATCGTGGGAGTTGTGCTAATGATTGTAGGTTTGATTATGAGTATTATGTTAGAAACCCAGATAATGGCGTGATGATGAGACTTGTAGAAGAAGAGGGAGTAGGGACGCATATTTTTAATGCCAAAGATTTAAAGCTTATGGAACATATGCCTTTGATTTTAGAGAGTGGCGTGATTGATTCGTTAAAGATTGAGGGGAGAACAAAATCGAGTTATTATGCAGGAATTACAGCTTTAGCTTATAGGGAAGCCATTGATGGATATTTTGGTGGAAATTTTGAGCTAGAAAAATACGAAAGAGAGCTAGAAACACTTAAGAATCGAGGTTTTAGTGATGGATATTTGATACACCGCCCTTATGAAAAAAATAATACACAAAACCACTTAACCGCCATTAGTGAGGGTAGTTATCAAGTTAATGCTGAAGTGAGTGAAGATGGTAAATTTGCCCTTTGTCGCCATACTATTAGAGCAGGGGAAGCAAAAGAGATTGTAAGCGCTAATGAGGCAAATATTAGTGAAGGAAAAAATGACTTGGGTGAAATTTATTCGCAAGGCGATAAAAAGTTTATGAGATTTTTTAAGATTGTATTAGAAAATGGGAAAGAATTAGATTCTATTCATAGCGGAAATGAAAATAGGATCGCACTCCCATTGCCACTTCCACCTTTTAGCTTTTTACGCCAAAAGCTTTAACTCTTTTTGAGTAATTTATAAAGCGGACAATATCCATAAACTGCGCTTAGCAAAGGTAGTAGAGAAATAATCCACCACCAGCTAGGACATAAAAAACCAAAAATAAAATAAATTAGCATCGCTACAAGTAATCGGATAGTTTTGTCTAAATTGCTCATTTTTTCTCCTTATTTTTTAAGCTCTCGCATAAATCATACCATTCATAACCATTGGTTTCATTAAATAAATTTTAACAAACCAATTTAACCAACTCTCTCTTGTTGCGCCAAAGCAAGGCAAACTAGGTGCTGCACCTTTGTAGTCAAATTCCACCATAACAGCTTTTCCATATCTTGTTAATAAAGGACAAGCGGTATAACCATCAAATTTTGCTTGAAGTGGTTTGTTATTTAAATGCGCAATGATATTTTCAGCAATAACTGGATATTGTTTGCGAATACTTGCCCCTGTTTTTCCTTTTGGGATTCCTGCGCAATCTCCGATAGCAAAGATATGAGGGTATTTTTTGTGTTGTAAAGTATATTGATCGACATCAACCCAATGTCCAGCAACATCGCCTTTGGTAATGGCAAGTCCTGAATCACTAATAAAGCTAGAAGTTGTCATCCTAGGAATTACAAATAAATAGTCAAAAGGTTTTTGAAAAGTTTCTTTAGCTGCTTTTGAGACACCATTTTCACTATAAGGCATTAATTTTTCAAAAGTTGCCATTTTTTTATCTTTATCTATTTCCACTAGCACATTTCTCATTGAATAGGGCATATTTCGTGAAATGAAAAATTGTTCAATCATTTTTGCATGAATCGGACTAGAGAGCATTGCACCCCCGCCAGCATATAAGTGCATATCAAATTTATCTTTTATATTTTGGCTGTTTAATCTATCTTCTAGCAAAAAGTAGATTTTCTTATTAGCTCCACCGCATTTAATTGCTGTATTTGGTTCTGCAAAAAGAATTTTACCTCCATTACTTTTTTCTATTTTTTCAAACATTTTTTGAGCCTTTACAGCCCCATCAGCAGTATAAATTGTTGTGATATTGCAGTTTGGATCTTGAATGGTTTCTTCATCTAGACCTTTGACTTTATCAAACTCATAAGTTGTTCCAGTAGCAATTACTAAATAGTCATATTGATGAGTTTGATTGCTTGTAGTAGTTAAAGTTTTTGCTTCAGGATCAACTTTGGTTACATTTTCTTTAATCCATTTCACTTTATCGTGAATCAAATCTTCTTTTTTGTATGAAGTGTCTTGCTTATTATAGATTCCAGCAGCAATAAGAGTGAATCCGGGTTGATAATATAAGATTGGATCGGCATCAAAAAGTGTTATTTTTGCATTAGGCAAATCTTTAATTAGCCGGGCAGAAAGTGAGATTCCACCAAGTCCTGCACCAATGATTGCGATGTTTGGGGAGAGAGTGGATTTGGCTTCTGAAGGTGTTGCAGCAAGGCTTGAAGCTCCTAGTGCCACTCCGCTAACTCCCATAATTTTTAATAAGTCTCGACGACTGAGTTTTGCTTCCATAATTATACTCCACTAAATTAAGTTGGTGAAATATTATAATACGAAATGTCCTTAAAGTTGTGTGATAAAATCACAATAGATTGTATAAGAATTTTAAGGATTGCAATGAAATATAAAATTTTAGAGTGCTTTTTAGAGCAAGAGATTAAAATCTTGCTTTAAACTCAATAGATAAGAGTGTCTTGAAGTGTCTTTTGAAGATCAATTTCCTTGCCAAAACTTTTTTGATAAATAATGTAGTTTGCAAGGACTTTTTTACCATATTTTCTAGTTTCCTCATAAGGAATCATCTCCATACTATACCAAGGATCAAGTGGATTATCTTTTTTAAAGAGTTGCTTGGTCTCTAAAAGTCTGCGCGTAAATCCCGGACCTCCATTATAAGCATAAGAAATAAATAAAGGGTGTTTGAATTCCTTTAATAAAGGGCGAGTAAAGTATTCTGCATAAGGGATATTAATCGCAGGATCAAACATATCTTGGTAAGTGATTTTTTCTGATTCGCCCATTTGTTTGGCAATAGCTGTTACATTAAAGGGCATTAGCTGCATTACTCCTAGGGCATAGGAAGTGGAAATTGCCGTGGGGATAAAAAGACTCTCTTGTCGTCCTAGCGCATAAAGAAGTGCTTGTGTGTCGTTATTGAATTGTTTCATAATTGTTGGAAAAGGCTTAAGAAAGTATTCTTTATTAGCTTGTTTGTTTAACCAAAAGAAATGTGGCTTAGTGTTAAGATGATTGACTTTTTGTAAGAGCGCTTCTTTATCTTTTGGGGTTTGATTTTTATAAGAATCGCGGATTTTTTCCCATTCAAAAGGATCTTTAATATCCCATTTTGCAAGAGTATTAGATGTTTGAATGTCATAGAGAATTTCAAATTGTGGTTTATTGTTTGTAAGCTCTAAAGCTGCTAGAGTATAGAGATCCATTGATTTAGATTGTGAAAGTTCTTGAAGATAGCTTGAATCTTTGGAGGCAAGATAAGCCCAAAAAAGTCCGCGATTCTTTTCAAATGAGTATCTTGCATTTTCTAAAGAATGGATAAAAAAGCTTAAAGAATCGATATTATTATGGTTTCTAATGGCATTTAATCCCAAATAAAAGGCACTCTCATCATCTAAAAATAGAAGTGTTTCTTTGGGTGAAATCTGCGTTAAAGAATGGCTAAAAACTTTCATATCAGGATTAAGAATAGCAAGTCTTATAAGTCTCATAAAGGGTGGATGTTTTTGAGAAATATAGTCTAATAAAACGCGTTTAGGAAGTGCGGCGTTAAGAAATCGCTTCCTGTAATAGCTAGAAACTCCAAAATAAAAACTACTATAAACTTCAACATTAGTCTTAATAAGCTCATTAAAGGGATTTTGTGAGGCAAGAATCTTTAGTTGTGTAGCAAGAATTTGGTCTGTTTTTTGGAGTTTTTGGGAGAGTTGGAGTAGAGTTTTTGGCTCTAGTTTTTCGGCTTTTTGGAGTGTTAATCCATAGGCGATACATTGCGAATCTTGTTTGATTAATTTTTGAAGTTCCATTTGTTGGCAAATGGTTTCTTTTGAGAGGATTTTGTTATCGCCTTTTTTATAATAAAGTCCAAAGAGTTTAGCGTTTTTTCTCAAAGCAAGATTGTAGGCTTCTGTGGCTTCTTTGGGATTAATATCTTGTTGTAAAAACAGCCAAATGTAAAAATCGCGCGAGATTCCTTTGGGTTGATCTTTTAGATAGTCTAAAGTAAGATTTTGGGAGTTAGCAGAAGCATAAAATAAAAAAGAAAATAATAAAAAAAGCACTTTCATGGCATTTCCTTAGAGAGTGTTTGCAAAGCTATAGAGTAGCTTTACAAAAAAGAGATTAATAAATTGCAAAGCAAGAATCACAATAATGGGAGTAATGTCAATCCCACTAATGATTGTTGGGATAAAGCGACGAATTTTTGCATACACTGGCTCTGTGAGTTTGTAGAGAATCTGCACGATAGGATTGTAAGGATCAGGACGCACCCAAGAGATAAGGGCAGCGATAATCACAATCCAGATATAAATATTAATCGCCATACTCATAATTTGTGCGACAGCTTGAATAAAAGTGCTTAAAACCATTTTAACTCCTAATAATGTCTTGCAAATAAAGTCTTAAAATAGGGAATAAATCGCTAAGTTCTGGTCCGTGTTCGTAGCCAGTAAACAAGAATCTTAAAGGTTTAAAGAATTTTTTACCTTTGAGATTAGAATGATTCATAGCTTGATTTTTGAAGTTTTCATAATCTTCTTTGGTAAAATCTTGGGCTTGTAGCATTGATTGTAAGGTGCTTTGTAGGATTTTAATTTCTTCTTGAAATTCCATTGTTGATTCTAAAAGCAAGGATTTTTTCATAAAGATTCTATCAACTTTCTCGCGCAATTCATTAAGGGTGCTTGATTCTTGTAAATAAAGCTTTGCTAAAGCGCCGATACTAGAATCTTTGTAACCCAAAAGCACTGCTAAATCTTGTTCGCTAAGGAGTTTAAAGTGTTCGCGATTTAAAAAACGGAGTTTATTAATATCAAATTTCGCAGGAGCTTTGGCGATATTTTGAATATCAAACCATTTTATCGAATCTTTAAGTGTAAAAACTTCACAAGGCGTTTTATTGCCTATTAAAATTAAATAATTAGCAATGGCTTGGGGTAGATAACCCTCATTTAATAACCACTGCACACTTGAAGCATTGTCGCGTTTGCTCATTTTTTTGCCCTCTTCATTAAGTAAAATAGGCAGATGCGCAAATTCAATATTTTTTTGATAACTTAAGGCTTGGTGGATTAGTATTTGTTTAGGAGTGTTGCTTACATGATCTTCTCCGCGCACGATAAAATCAACATCATAAAGCATATCATCTACCGCACAAGCAAAATTGTAAGTTGGAATTCCATTTTCTTTAAGGATTACAAAGCTGTCTAGTTCATTAGGTGAAAATTCAATTTTTCCTTTGATTTTATCAGTAAATTCCATTGCCACTTCAGAGCCTTTTAGGCGAATGACTGGGTTTGGGTTTGAATCTTTTTGGAGTGTTGCCCATGAATCATTATATCTAAAAGCTTCGTGCTTGGCTTTGGATTCTTCTCGTTTTTGCTCTAAAAATTCTTTGGTGCAATAGCAATAAAATGCCTTGTTTTGTGAGATAAGGTAGTCTGCAAGTTGGCGATGGCGTGGGAAATTATCACTTTGATAGACAAGCATATCCCATTTGATTCCAAAAAGGGTGAGCAAAAACATAATGTCTTTGTCTTTTCCTTCAATATTTCTTGCAGTGTCGGTATCTTCAATCCGCAAAAGGAATTTTTCACCGCGCTGCATACAAAGAATGTAATTAAAAATAGCAGCACGTAGATTTCCTATGTGCATATCACCTGTGGGACTTGGGGCAAATCTAAGCATAAAAACCTCTGATATATGGATATAGTTTCGTGATTTTATCATATGGAATCTTGAAATACTCTATATAATGTTATAATTTTAAAAATAAAAGGGGTTAAAATAATGTTTTTTAGTAAATATTCTGCAAGTGGAAATGATTTTATATTAATGCATACCTTTAGATTTAAAGAAAATTCTTATGGTGAGTTAGCTAAGAGAATCTGTCATCGCCAAGAAGGAATTGGAGCTGATGGTTTGATTATTTTAAAGCCACATTTAGAATATGATTTTGAGTGGGAATTTTATAATGCTGATGGCAGTGTGGCTGAAATGTGTGGAAATGGGAGTAGGGCAGCTGCAATGTATGCAAGGGATTTGGGGTTAGCAGGAGAGCAACAAAAATTTTTAAGCAAAGCTGGGGTAATAAGGGTTAGCATAGAGGGGAATTGGGCGGAGAGTGCTTTAAGCAAGGCGGATATTTTACAAAAAGAAATTAGCGAGTTTGGCGTAAAATGGTGGTTGCTTAATACGGGAGTGCCGCATTTAGTGTGTGAAAATGCAAATCTTGCATTTTTAAATAAAGAGGATTTACGATTTTTGCGACATAAATACAATGCTAATGTTAATATTGCTTCATTACAAGAAAATAAGGTTTTGGCAAGAACTTTTGAACGTGGGGTGGAAGATGAAACTTTGGCTTGTGGGACAGGAATGGCAGCAATGTTTTATTATTTACTTTTATTGGGTAAAGTTTCTAACCCTTGTCTTTTTAATCCTGCAAGCAAAGAGAATTTGTATTTAAGAGAGGATAATGGGGTGCTGTATTTAAAAGGAGAAGTGAGAAAGATATGCGATTTCGTGAAAGATTAAGCACTATTCAATACCATTTTGAATAGGCACAAAAATACAAGAATCAAGCTCTTCTGAAGTAATGGAATGATTGTGTTTATAAAAGCGTGTGATAATTTGGAGATTCCCTTTTTGGATTGGAGCTATAAGAATCCCGCCTATTTGAAGTTGATTAAAAATCTCTTGTGGAATTGTCGTGGCTACTGCTGAGAAAAGTATCCTATCATAAGGCGCATATGCACTCCAGCCTTTTTGCCCATCATCTAGTTTTGTGTTGATATTACTAAGATTGCAGGTTTTGATTCTTAAACGCGCTTCATTAAGAAGTTTTTCGATTCTTTCAATGCTGAAAACTCTACGCACGAGACAGCTAAGAATAGCTGCTTGATAACCACTTCCACAGCCGATTTCTAAGACATTATCTGCACCTTCGCATTGGAGGTATTCTGTCATTTTGGCAACCGTAAGTGGAGAGCTAATCCATTGACTAGCACCCATAGGAAGTGCATCAAGGGAATAGGCTAGATGCTTAAAACCTTCAGGGACAAAAATTTCACGATTGATTTTTAAAAGAGCATTTTGGACATTTTGACTTAAAGGAAATTGGCGTGTAATTTCATGCACCATTTGAGCAGTTTTGATGGTTTGCATTAAAGTCCTATGTCAATGAATTTTCGCACTTTTGCAACATCATTGAAATTTGCCTTTAAGCCTATGATTTCTTGTGAATCATCTTGAGTTGCATAGCCAAAAGGTGTGATAATCGCACTGCCCCCATCCATAGAATCATTGGTGCTATTACTTGCTACAACAAAGCTTTGAGTGGTGATTGCAAGGGCTTTGGTGAGAGTCTGGAAGTGGTCCTTTCGCTCTTTTGCCCATTGCGCAGGGACAAAAATAAGATCGCAACCTTTGAGCTTTTGCCAAAGTTCAATAAATCTTAATTCAAAGCAGTTAATAGCACCGCATTTGATACCATCAATTATAAAAGGGGAAATTTCTTCAATATTGCCTGCTTGAAAGTGTAAATGCTCATTACCTAGCGGAAAGAGCTTGTTTTTACTTTGCTTGTGAAGCAATTCTCCGCGATGAAAAACTTTAAGATTGTTATAAAAACCATTTTTGTATTTTTCTATCATAGTGGTTATGATTGTTTTTTCGCTTGATAGTTTGAGTAGAGTTTCTGTTGCTTCTTTAGCAAACTCGCTCGCTTCTTCCATTCTTTGGTAACAAAAATTAGTTAAAGCAACTTCAGGTGCAAGAATAATAGAATCACTTTCGCATTCCAAGATAAGATTTTTAAAATATATAAGATTCTCTTCAAAATTTTGTTTGGTTTTAAATTGTAAGGTATAAAGTGACTTAGAAATCATCAAAATTAATACTCCCTTTTGCGTAATTTGTTACATTTCCTTCAAAGAAGTTAGTTTTTTGTTCATTAAAAGAGCTAAAAGAATCAACCCATTTAATAGGGTGTTTAGCATTATAAAGTGCGGGTAGTCCCACGCGTTTTAGGCGCTCATCGGCTAAATATTTAATGTATTCTTGAATAATTTCACTAGTAAGCCCAAGAATCTGTCCTTGTGTAATATATTCTCCCCACGCAGTCTCCACCTTAACAGCTTCTCTAAACATTTCAATCACTTCTTCTTCTAAATCCTTAGTAAAAAGTTCAGGAGTTTCTTTTCTAACAGAGTTAATCATATTTTGAAAGAGAAGTAAATGGGTAACTTCATCGCGTTGAATAAAGCGAATCATTTGCGCACTTCCGAGCATTTTTCCGCTTCTTGCTAGGGTATAGAAAAAGGCAAAACCGCTATAAAAATAGATTCCTTCTAAGATTTGATTGGCAAACATAGCTTTAATAATATTGCGCTCTATTGGATTTATTGCAAGTTGTTCATAAACTGCTGCAATATAATCATTTTTACTTTTTAATTGCATATCGCTTCGCCACATATCATAGATTTCATCTGTGTTAGCTGAGATTGATTCTACCATTACAGCATAACTTTGGGAATGAAGTGCTTCTTCAAAAGCTTGGCGCACTAAAATAAGATTGATTTCTGGGCTTGTAATATAGGGATTAACATTGTCTATTAGGTTATTAGTTTGTAATGAATCCATAAAAATAAGTTGCGCTAAAGCTCTATCATAGCCAATTTTTTCTTCAGGAGTAAGCCCTTCTGCATAGTCACGCTTATCTGGTGTCATATTAACTTCTTCAGGAAACCAAGAATTTGCAAGCATTACTTTCCAAAGGTTGTAAGCCCATTGATATTTGATTTTGTTAAGCTCAAAGATGCTAGTTGGATTACCCCCAAAGATTTTCCTTTCATTAACGCTTTCATTGGAGTTTGGATTATAGATTTTTTTGCGATGCAACATAAGTTTTCCTTGAAGTCATTTAGTTTTAAATATTTTATTTTTTTGTAATTATAATAAGTTTTTTATTTAAAATAACTTGATTTTAAATGTAACTAAAAAAGGAATTCGTTAGAATCTTAATAAAATTAACTTTTAAAGCTATATTTTCTTAAGAGATAAATATTTAATGCACTAGGATTTAAGGGATAAAATGACTGAAGTTGCAAAATTAAATATTAGCGGAATGCATTGTAGCGCTTGTTCTGCTACAATTGAACATAATTTAAAAAAAGTATCAGGCATTACAAACATTAAGATTAATGCAATTAGCGGTAGGGCAAAAATTGCTTTTGATTCAGCAAAAGTAAGTGAGCAAAAAATTATTGATTTGATCACTTCTTATGGATTCCCTGCCTCAAAAGATAATGCAAAGGAATTAGAGATTTTATACATTCAAGGCTTAAAAAAGCGTTTGTGGATTGGAATCCCTTTGTTTTTATTGATTTTTATACTACATATGAGTGGATTCCATAGCACTTGGAGCTCCATTGTTCAGCTTATTTTAGCAACGATAGTGCAGGTGTATTGTGGCTATCCTTTTTATGTGGGAGCTAAAAGTTTTTTTAAAACTAAAAGTGCGGATATGAATGTATTAATTGCGCTTGGAACGAGTGTGGCGTATTTGTATTCTGTATATTTATTTGCTAGTGGCGGGAGTAATGGATATTATTTTGAGGGGTCTAGTGCTGTAATTTGCTTTGTTTTATTGGGAGAATTTTTAAAAAGCAAAGCTAAAAAAAAGGCAGGTGATGAGCTTGAATCTTTGGTAAAGATTCTGCCAAGTCAAGCTAGAATCTTAAAAGATGGAAAGACAGAGTGGATTGCTATTAACCAAATTAAAAAAGGTGATGAATGCCTTGTAGTTGGTGGAGAGAAGATTCCACTAGATGGGATTGTAATAAAAGGAAGTGCAGAAGTTAGCAGTGCGCATATCAATGGCGAAGAAATGCCTAGAGTGCTAGAGGTAGGTAGTGAAGTTATTGGAGGAAGTTTGGTATTAAATGGAGAAATTACCATTCAATCTTGTAAAGATTCTAATGAGTTTTTTGTCTATGAAATGCTAGACCTTTTGGAGCTTTCACAAACCCAAAAACCACCCATTGGCAAAATGGCAGATAAGATTGCTTCTATTTTTGTGCCAAGCATTGTGATTTTAAGTCTTGTAGCCTTTGTGTTTTGGTGGATTATGGGTGAGGGATTTGCCTTTAGTTTATCTATTGCAGCGGCTATTTTGGTTGTCTCTTGTCCTTGTGCTTTGGGGCTTGCTGTGCCATTAGCGATTGTGTGTGCAAGTATGCGTGCAAAAAAAAGTGAAATTTTGATTAAGTCTCCAGAGATTTATGAGAGAGCAAAGCAGATTAAAACAATTGTATTTGATAAAACAGGAACGCTAACAAAGGGCGAAATTACGCTAAAGAATGTTGAGTTGGTTGAAGAAAATGCAGAGTTTGATTTAAACTTTCTTGCTAGTTTAGTTTATGTAATGCAAGAGAACAATCCTCATCCTATTGCAAAGGCATTTTTGGAGTATTTTAAAACAAATAAACAAACAATTAAATTGCAAGAAAAAGAATATCTTATTGCTAAAGGTGTGAGGGCGAAATATCAACAAAAAGAATATTTTTTGGGATCATTGGGGTGGATTGAAGAGATTCTAGGTGGGATAGAAAAGATAAAATGCAGAGAAAATGTGATTGCTTTGTGTGACAATAAGAAACTTTTGGCTTTGTTTTATTTGCAAGATTCAATTAAAAATGGCGCAAAAGAAGTAGTAGAATCTCTTAAAACTAAAGGAATACAATCTGTCATCTTAAGTGGAGATAATATAGAGAGTGTGGAGAGAGTAGCTAAAAGCATAGGGATTGAAAGATTTTATGCAGGGGTAAATCCCACGCAAAAAGCCGAAGTGGTGGCAAAACTCGCAAAAGAGGGTGGAGTGTGTTTTGTGGGAGATGGAATTAATGATGCTTTAGCGCTTAAACAAGCTAGTTTTGGAATTTCTTTTGTTAATGCCACAGAATTGGCTCAAGAAATAGGGGATGTTTTACTTTTAAAAGATGATTTAAAAGGAATTATTAAGGTATTTGAAATCGCTTTTGCAACTTTAAGTAATATCAAGCAGAATCTATTTTTTGCATACATATATAATATAGTTTTAATTCCTATTGCCGCTGGAGCTTTGTATTCTGTATTTGGGGTTATTTTACAACCAGCATTTGCAGGAATGGCAATGGCATTTAGTTCGGTGAGTGTAGTGAGCAATGCGTTGCGTATTACAAAGTTAAAGCTAAAAGGAGAATAAATGTTCCAAAGGATTCTAGGGATTTTACTCTTTTTTGGAATTGCTTTGTATGGATTAGAATATTTTGTGTTAGAAGAAGAATATCATTTTGATGAAAATAAAATCTATGCTAAAACATTATTTCCACAATTAGACTATGACTTTTTGCTTTTGGAGATTCCTACAAATTCTAGTAATTTTCAAATCAAAAGTTTTCAACTAATCGCTCTTTTTGAAAAAGAGGGCATACAAATGGGGGCAAAATCCTCTGTTATTACTTTTAAAAGAGAGATTAAGGGTGATATTGATGGAGTTAAGAATTATATTATGGGTTTATTTTTACAAGAATACAAAAAAAATAATATTAAGATTCGCTCCATTGAGCTAGAGCAAATAACGCCAACTGATTTTAATCCCAAAACAATGAGAGAGATTGATTTCCACTCTAAACTTTTAAAACGCAAAGAAGGAACTTTTGATGTGGTGGTAGAAGAAAATGGGCGCAATAAAAAAGTGTTTTTTAAATATAATCTTGATGCTACTTTGGAGGGAATTATGACGATAGACGAAATAAGCGGAGGGCAGACAATCACCTATCAAAATGCGCGTGTAGTTGAGATTCCTTTTGAAAAAATTAGTGCTGAATTAATGAGAAGAGAAGAGATTGGCAAAGTGGCAGTGCGCTCTTATACTCCAAAAGAAGTTTTAGTAACGCACGATAGATTAGTGGCTAAACGAGTTGTTAAAAAAGGCGATAAAATTGTAGTAAGTGTGCAAGAAAAAGGAGTTTTGTTAGAATTTGTTTTAGAAGCGCTTAAAAATGGAGCCATTGGAGATGTGATAAGAGCTAAAGCGCTTGAGGGCAAAAAAACTTATCAAGTTAAAGTCATTGATGAGGGGAGGGGAATTTTGCAATGAAGCGAATTATTGTTGGAATTAGCGGAGCAAGTGGGGCAGGGCTTGGATTGCGATTTTTAAAAGCTTTGCCTGGTGAGTTAGAAAAATATTGCGTGATTTCAAATGGAGCCAAGCAAGTTTTGCTATCAGAAGAAGGGCGAAAGGAATATATGGAATTTGAAGCAATACAAACTAAAGATAATAAGATTTTTATACTAGAAGATAGTGATATGGGAGCTTGCATTGCTAGTGGATCTTTTGTTTGCGAGGCAATGGCGGTGATTCCTTGTTCTCAAAACACCCTAGCAAAAATCGCTTGTGGAATCAGCGATACTTTAATAACTCGCGCTGCAAGCGTTATGATAAAAGAACAAAGAAAACTTTTGCTTTCCCCGCGAGAAATGCCCCTAAGTCCGATTGTTTTAGAAAATATGTTAAAGCTCTCAAAACTTAGAGTGATTATGGCACCGCCTATAGTGGGTTATTATGCTGGGGGTGATCTTGAAAGTATTGAGCATATGTTAATAGGTAAGTGGTGTGATAGTTTAGGGATTCCTTATAAATATAAGCGCTGGGGAGAATAATCTAATCTTAAATTATAATTTTCATACAAATCTCTCTCAATCCCTTTTATTTTAATATTCCCTTAAGCTTATGCTGCTATAATTCCACTTCCTTTTTTGAAATAAAAAAAGTGTTCTTTTGGCTTTATATACATTAATATAGTATAG